>SLMS01000269.1 GCA_007133495.1 Candidatus Sumerlaeota bacterium
CAGAAGACGAACGCCGCCGGCCACCGCAAAGCGAGGTCCGCCTTCTCATCAGTGACAACCGCCTCATCCGCAAGACCGTGGACTGGAAGCCCCAGGTCACGCTCGAACAGGGCATCGTCCGCACCGCTGACTGGATCGCGGGGCAGCTGGAACGGCTCAAGCCGGAGGTCTATACAAAATGACAATGCCGCGTGCTGTCGTGCTGGCCGGCGGCAAGGGCCGCAGGCTGGCTCCCTATACCACGATCCTTCCCAAACCGCTCCTGCCCGTTGGCGACCAGCCGATCCTGCTCCACGTCCTCAAGCTCCTTCGCGATGCCGGCTTCCCGCACGTCACCATCTCCGTCGGCCACCTCGCCGAGCTGATCATGCTTTTCTTCGGAAGAGGCCACAAATTCGGTGTCGAGATAGACTACGCCATCGAGGACGAGCCTCTCGGCACCATCGGGCCGCTCGCCTTCATAGACGGACTCGGCGAGGACTTCCTCGTCATGAACGGCGACGTGCTCACCGACCTGGACCCCGCGGCCCTCTACCATCGGCACAAGGAGACCGGCGCCGTCCTTACCGTGGCCGCCCACCGGCGCCAGGTGAACATAGACTTCGGCGTGCTCGAAACCGCCGCGGACGGCCGCATCTCCGGCTTCACCGAAAAGCCGAGCATCCCCTACGAGGTCTCCATGGGCGTCTATATCCTGAACAAGCGCTGCCTGGATTTCGTACCGAAGGGCAAGCCATACGGCTTCGACGAGCTGATCCTCGCGCTGCTCGCCGCAGGCGAGGACGTCCGTTCCTTCCCTCACGACGGCCAATGGCTCGATCTCGGCCGACCGGAAGACTACGCCATCGCCAACAGGGAAGCCAACGGCGGCAACGGCTAGCTGGCCGTACGCCCGTTTTCCACCGGCTTCGGCAACCGGCCAGTCATCGCGCGAAAGAGCGCATGCTCCACGTGCAGGCCGGCCCGCTCCCAGGAGAACGTCCGCGACTGCTCCAGTCCCTGCGCGATTCGCTGGCGGCGCGTTTCCTCGTTGCCGAGCATTTCCTCCAGCGCCTGGTCGAAACTCTCCGGATAATCCGGATCGAAGCGGTATGCCGCATCGCCCGCGATTTCCCGCATCGGCGACCGGTCCGCGATCAGTACCGGGCACCCCACCGACATGGCCTCCAGTACGGGCAGCCCGAAACCCTCCGCCAGCGAGGGGAACACCAACCCCCGCGCGTGCCGATAGACAGCCGCCAGCTCGCCGTCCTTCAGGTACGGCAGGACCCGGATTTTCGAGGCGACGCCAAGCTTCCGAGCCTTCTCGTATAGCTGCTCTGCCCGGTCCCCTAGGCCCGCGCAGGCCAGCGGCAGCGCCTTCTCCCCCATCCCTGCCAGCCGGCGCAGCATGAACTCCCAGTTCTTGTGCCCCTTCATGATCCCCACGGCGACCAGGTAGTCCACGCCCTCCAGCACTGTCGGCAGGCGGTGATTCTCCCCCGCCGTTTCTCCGGCCAGGCCGGGCCCGACCCCCGTCCGCAGCACCCGTTCCGGCCGGAAACCGTACAGTGTCTGCAACTGGACCTTCACGTGCCGGCTCGTCGTCAGCACGTAGGAGGCTTTCTGTCTCAGTATAGACAGATAGACACGATTGTAGAAACTCGTCCCCGGCCGCGTGGGGTGCGTGATGTGCAGCACGTCCTGCACGTGGCAAACGAGGGGCAGAGCCACCCGGAGGCACGTGGCGTAATGCGGCGAGTACCACACCCCCACGTCCTCCGGCAGCCGCGGCGGAGAGAGCGACGCGGAGGCTGAATAGACGGGAGCATTCCACCGCACCACCGCCATGTCCTCCACTTCCGGCAACACCTTCCGGATCGTCTCCGGACTTCCCATCAGCACCGGCCGGATGCGCTCCGGATGCCGTGCCCACGTGCGCAGAAAACCACGCAGCACCACACCGATGCCGCTGTGCCGGATCATCCGCGCGTCCACAGCCACACGCGCAGAAAGCCCGCGGTACGGGACCGTTTCGGTGTTCTCCCCGGTCAGGTTCGGAGTCGTTACGGCGGAGCGGTGTCGCACGGTGGCAGCCTCAGCGCGGAGGCGGATCGTCGAACAGATCCGGGTCGCGGGCTTCGATGATGCGCAACATCCTGCGCACCGAGCGGATGCGCTCCCCGTAGCGGGCCGCCTGCGAGGGCTTCAGCCACTGCAATACCCGGTAGGCCGGAACACGCAGCCGCATGTCCCACCACATCGTGCGCAGGATTCTCCCGTCGCGGGGCGGCTCGAACTGGCGGTTTGTGTAATGCACAATGCTGCGGTACACGCGCCGGAAGAAGTACTCCGGCTTGCGCCCCACCGAGCCCATCTGCCGGTGCCTGATCCGCAGATTCGGCATATAGACAATCCGGTAGCCTGCCTTGCGGATGCGGTGACACCAGTCCGTGTCCTCGCAGTAGATGAAGAACGAATCGTCCATGTCGCCGACTTTCTCGTACACCGTACGCGGGACCATCAGGCAGGCCGCCTGCACCCAGTCCACCTCCCTGGGAGCGCCCCCCTTACCGAAGCCCAGCCGATAGGGGATCTTCCGCACCTTCTCGAGCGCCGGATAGATCATCGAGTGGTTCAGCACGTAGTTCCAGGGGGAAAGCTCCCGGTAGGCGCTGCGCTGCGGCAGGCCGTCGTCGTGCAGCATCATGCACCCGACACCGCCGGCACTCCGGTTCTCGCGCAGATAACGGACCATCCCCTTGAACGCCTGCGGTGCCGCCCGCGCATCGGGATTGAAAAGCAGAATATACGTTCCCGTGGAGACGTGCATGCCTGCGTTGCAACCGGCCGCAAACCCCACGTTCCGCCCGTTCTCCACCAGCTTCACCCACGGGAACTCCTCCCGCACCATTTCGATGGTGCCGTCCACCGAACCGTTGTCGACCAGTACCATCTCGATCGGGAAGTCCACCCGCGAGCGCGTCTTCTCCATCGCCGCGAGATACTCGGCGATATCATCCTTCTGGTTCCAACTGATCGTGACGACGGACAGCACGGGCGGAGATTCAGAAGGTTTGGTCATGGCCCTCTTCCGGTTCGGCCCCTCCGGCGTTGTCCTCCCCGTTCGCGACCCGCGGACCGTGGCTCAGGCCGCGTTTGCTTGGCGTGTCGCAGAAGGAAATCAACTGATGGAGTTCCGCTGGCATCGTCCGGCCGTGCCACTCGCGGCGGATCGTCTCCAGCGCTGATGGGAGCGACTTGCCCGAGCGAAAAATCTCCCGGTACGCGTCCTTCAGCGCCAACCGGGTCTCCGGCCCCACTCCGGCGCGGCGCAGCCCCACCACGTTCACACCCACAATCAGGCCGTAGTGCTTCAGGATCATGAACGGTGGCACGTCCTTCGGCACCTTCCCCGAACCGCCCACCATCGCCAGGTCCCCGATGCGGCAGAACTGGTGCACGCCGACGTGGCCGCTGATGAAGCAACCCCTTCCCACCACAACGTGGCCCGCCACCCCGGAGTAATTGGCCATCACGTTTTCGTCCCCGAACACGCAGTCGTGAGCGATATGCGCCGTCGCCATGATGAAGTTCCGGTCCCCGAGCACTGTATTGCCCCCGTCCTTGAGTCCACGGTGCACCTGTGAGTACTCCCGGAAATGATTTCCCTCGCCGATGATCGTTCCGCTCCGCGTCGCCGGGTCGAACCCGAGGTACTGGGGATCGCCCCCCACCAACGAATAGTGGTGGAACACGTTCCCCCGGCCCGCCTGCGTGTTCGGCCCGAGCACGGCACCCTGCATCAGCACGTTGCCTTCCTCCAGCATACAACCCGCACCGATCCGGCAGTACGGCCCCACCTCCACGTCCGGGTGGAGCTCCGCCGAAGGGTCAACAATGGCCGTGGGATGGATTCCCATTGGTACTCCCCGAGAGAGATGGCCGGGGCATCGAACATCCTCCCCTGTCCTCGGATACAGGTCAGGCGCACGCCGCCCGGTGGTCAACACGCGAATCCGCACCACTCACCCTGCCGATTGGACCGACCACCCCCCACCGGGTTCACTTGACCCACCCTTCCCCGGGGCACGACCCTGCCGCTGTTGACTAACGGGTCCTCTGCATCCCGTCCCCCGCAACCTATCCCAATACTTTCTCGGAAAGGATTCTCTCCGCATGGGCAAAAGGGCGAAGATCTCCATCATCGGTGCCGGAAACATCGGAGCAACCGCAGCACACTGGGCAGCCTCCAAGGAACTCGGCGACATCGTCCTCGTGGACATCGTTGAGGGCGTCCCCCAGGGCAAGGGCCTGGACCTCTTTCAGGCGGGACCCGTCGAAGGGTTCGACTCCAACATCACCGGCACGAACGACTACGAGGCAACTGCCGGCTCGGACATCGTCATCATCACGGCCGGCCTGGCACGCAAACCCGGCATGAGCCGCGATGAGCTGCTTGCCACCAACGCCAAGATCGTCCATGAATGCGCCAGCCAGTCCGCCGCCAAGAGCCCCGACGCCATCATCATCGTCGTCAGCAACCCGCTCGACGCCATGTGCACCGTGGCCATGCGGGCTTCGGGCTTTCCCAAGGAGCGCGTCGTCGGCATGGCGGGCATCCTTGACACCGCCCGCTATCGCGCCTTCCTCGCGGACGCCATCGGCGTCAGCGTCGAGGACATCCAGGCGCTGGTCCTCGGCGGCCACGGCGACGCCATGGTGCCCCTGATCAGCTATACAACCGTCAGCGGCATCCCCGTCACGCAACTGCTCGCCAAGGACAAGCTCGACGCGATCGTCAAGCGCACGGCCGGTGGCGGCGGCGAGATCGTCGCCCTCCTCAAGTCAGGCTCTGCGTTCTACGCACCGTCCGCCGCTGCGGTCCAGATGGCCGAGGGCATCCTGAAGGACAAGAAGCGCCTGCTTCCCTGCGCCGCCTACCTTGAGGACGAGTACGGCCTTTCCGGCATTTTCGTCGGCGTGCCCGTGATCCTCGGCCGCGACGGCGTCGAGAAGATCGTCGAGGTCAAGCTCACCGAGGAGGAGAACGCCCAACTCGCCTCCAGCGCCGCCGGCGTGAAGGAACTCGTGGAGAAGCTGTAACTCCCCTGTCCGTATAGACAGAAAACCGTGGCCGGCCGGGAACCCTCCCGGCCGGTTTTTCGTTCATGACCGCTTCCGGCACTCACTCCACGGACGAATCAAGCCGCACCGCACCCAGCTCCCAGCCTGTCACCACCTCCCCGGCCGGGCCCTCCAGCCGCACCCTGAGCAGGTTCCCGCCCCGGAACAGATTCCCTTCCGGCACAGGGAGGGACACCACCCCGCCTTCGCCCTCCGGCAACTGATGCGTCCCCGCGTACTCATTGTTGATGTGGACGTGCGCCTGCGCGGCGGGTTCGGTCCCCCGCAGCGCGATCACCACGCGGCCTGCCGCCACGTCTCGCACCGGCATCGCCACAAATGCGTCCTGACCAGTCACCAGCCTCCAGTCGTCCTCAGAGTTGCTCACCCAGGCGTGATAGTCAAACCCCCACAGCGTCCGCCGGGCCTCGAAGTAGAGCGCACTGTCCGCATCCGCCGGGAACTCCCCATAGCGCACATCCCGCCCCCGCGCCCACAGCATCACCACCGCCATGAGCAGCACTGCGGCCGCGGCGGTTCC
>SLMS01000053.1 GCA_007133495.1 Candidatus Sumerlaeota bacterium
GCTGGTGCTGCTGCTGATTCCGTCGGACCTGCATGGGCTGGCGAAGCTGGGCGGCAAGGCCGTGCTGATGATGCTTTTCGCGACGACGGGCATCGCCGTGGGGGCGATCACCTCCTTCGCCATTTTCAACACGCTGATGCCTGACTCGATGCCGGAGGACATGTGGAAGGCGGTGGCAGCGCTTTCCGGCTCGTGGATCGGCGGCGGGATCAACCTGGCGTCGGTCGTGGAGACGGTCGGGACGCCGCCGGAGTACCTCGGCCCGCTGATCATCGTGGACACGGTGCTGGCCTACACGTGGCTCGGCATCCTGATCTCGCTCTCCACCTACCAGGTGGCGATCGACCGGCACCACGGCGCGGACGTGAGGGTCGTGCAGGAGATCAGTCAGCGCCTCCAAGCCGAACAGGAGGCACACGCCCGGCGGCCGAGGGCGCTGGATATCGCGCTGATGATCGGCGTCGCCTTCCTCGTCGGCCAGGTCTGCCTGAAGCTCGGCACCCCAGTGTACAACTTCTTCGACGAGACCCTCGGGTGGAAAGCGATCTCCGACGTGATGAGCGGCTACGGCTGGGGGATCATCCTGATGACGGCGGTGGCGCTCGGGTTGAGCCTCACCCGGCTGCGGCATCTCGATTATTGTGGCGCTTCCTCCATCGGATACATCGGCCTGTTCCTGATCCTGACCGGCTTCGGGGCGCGGGCCAACCTGCGGGCGATCCTGGACATCCCGGTGTTCTTCGGGCTGGGTGCGCTGTGGATACTGATCCACATCGCGTTCCTGTACATGGGCATCCGTATTCTGAAGGTGCCGCTTCTGATCGGGGCGGCCAGCTCGATGGCGAACATCGGCGGGACGGCGTCGGCGCCGGTGGTGGCGGCGGCCTACAACCAGTCCATGGCTCCGGTGGGGCTGCTGATGGCGGTGATGGGATCGGTGATCGGGACGCCGGTGGCGCTGCTGGTGATCGCCACGGCCTGCCGGGCCATCGCGGGGCAGTAGCGCCGGGGGCCTACTCCGCGGCGCTCTGGGTGGCGATTTCCGGGGCGGGCGAACCGCGCGTGCCGCGGTCCTCCGGCTCGGCGGGCACGTCCCCCGGGGGGAGCACAACCGCCAGCTCCGCGGTGAGCAGCCCGATCGCCTCCTCCGCGGCGTAGCGCAATGCGTAGTCCGACCGCAGGACCGCCGGGTTCAGGCCGTTCTGCGCATAGCCGGCATGGCCGCGCCGGACGACGTATTCGCCAAGCAGCCGGCGGCCGGCGCCGTGGCCCTCCACGATCCGGCCTTCCAACTGAAACCGCGTCTGCCCGGCTCCCCAGCCCACCACGTAGCGCAGGAAGCCGTTCCCCTGCTTGTAGTCCGTGATCGCCGCGTGCACCGTCAGCACCCGGTAGCCGCGCAACCGGGGGTCCGATTCCTGCCAGGCATAGCGCACACGCGCCGGGTGGGGGTACTCCCGCAACAGATAGCGGTATAGACGTTCACGCACGGTGAACAGCAGGTCCTCCAGCCGTTCGGGTTCATCCGGCCAGGGGTCTGCGCCGGCTTTCCATTCCGGTTCCGGGACGATGAAGAGCAGCGGCCGGCCGTCGTTGCTTGCCGTGCCCGCATCGTTCCCGGTGGGAGACACTTCGGCCGCCCCCCCGGCAGCAGCCCCGTCGTCGAACAAGCGCACCTTCACCGTTCGCTCGTCCACGGCGTTGAAGTTCTCATACCCCCCCCCCAGCGTGCCCGTGTCCCGGATCGTGGACACGCACCCGGCCAGCATCATCGTCCCCAGCAGCAGCGCCAACAGCCTCCCAGCCCGAGCGGGTCCATCTGCTCCATGCAATTCGGGATACCGGGCGGTTCCCCGCGCAGGACCGGCGTGTGCGCTGGTGGTGTGGGGCGTCATGGGCGATAGCCTTCTGGAGAAGAGAAAGCCGGGGGTGGGGCTTTTCTGCCATCACCCCCGGCGGCGCTCCGGGTAGGAAGTCCGGTGCGGAAGCTGGCGCGGATCAGTCCTGCGCGCTTGCCAGCGTCTCCCGCTGCACGGGCAGCTCTTCGGGGAGGATGACAATCACGGCCCGGCGATTCTGCCGGCGGCCTTCCGGCGTGCTGTTGGTTGCCGTTGGATGGAACTCCCCGAGGCTCTGGGCGCTCAGGTTGTGCGGCTCGATGCTGTGGAAGTCGATCAACTCGTGCAGGATCGTGAGCGCACGCGCGGCGCCCAGCTCCCAGTTCGAGTTCCAACCGGAGTGCACGATCGGCTGGTTGTCCGTGTGGCCTTCGACGATGAACTCGCGGCCCGGGAACCGCTCGTTCAGGATGTCGGCGATTTCCCCGATCAGCTCGCGCCCCTCGCCGGTGAGGACCGCCTCGCCGGGCTCGAAGAGCAGGGAATCGACGATGGTCATCGTCAGCCCGCGGCTCGTTTCTTCAAGCTGGACGTTGAGGTCCTGAAGTTCCTGTTCCAGTCCCTCCAGGGCGGACTCCTTGCCGGTCAGCGAGGCGCGCAGGATGTCCACTTCGCCTTCCAGATCGGCGAGGAGGTCTTCCTTGGCGTCTATCTGTTCGAGCAGGGCTTCGATTTCCTCCTGGAGGCGGTCAACCTCGGCCTGGAGGACTTCGTTCTGCTCTTCCTTCTGGTCCAGTTGGCCGCGGAGCTGGTTGATCTCCGCCATCAGGTCGGCGAGTTCATTCTCGGCTTCGGTGCGGCTGAGGGCCTCGGAATCGGCGGCTGCTTCCGCCTCGGCAAGCCGGCCTTCCAGATCGGCCAGGCGGGAGCGGGCTTCCTCCAGCTCTGCGAGCGCCTCGGGGTCGGGCTCGGCGCCGCGCAGCTCGGCCAGTTCGGCTTCGCGCGCTTCGAGTTCGGCGCGCAGGTTGTCGAGTTCGCGCTCCACGTCGGCGCGGGTGACCTGGTCGTAGGCATCTCCGGCAAGGCCGCCGACGGCGACGCCGGAGCTGGCGCCCACCGCGGCACCGGTGGCCGGGCCGGTGCTTGTCATGCCCCAGTTGTTGCCGACTACCGAGCCGATCACCCCGCCCGCCAGACCACCACCAGCGGCGCCTTTCTGAGCGGAGGTGCAGCCGGAGAGTCCGGCGGTTCCGGCGCCCAACAGCGCCACGAGGAGGATCGTCTTGAGGGCTTTCATGGCTACGGACTCCTTTGAGCGGGTGCTCTGCAGCATCTTCGGGAAGGTGGATCGGTTACCCCTCAAGCCATGCTTGCAGAAAGGGTTTCGCGCGAAGCTTTGTTCGCCGCACCCCAACAACGGCAAGAAAATTCCGAGCACTTTTTTCGATTTCTTTTTCCGCCTCCGGAAGAACCTGAAACAGCGGCCCAGTTGGGTGTTGACGGTCTATCCGGCCACCGTTAGGCAACCCCCATAGTTTGTGTCAGGTTGCATTCTGCTTCGGGCCGGTGCCACCTGGCGGCCATTTGTCATTTGGTGGCGTTTGAATGAACGAAGCGCCTCGACCGGCCGGAACGGCACAGGACATACGCTCCCCCACCGGGCTGACTCCGGGCCGTCCGCTGCAAAGCCTTACCGATACCCAGGCGGTATGGTTCGGCCATGCGGCCTGCCTCGCGCTCGGCCTGGCCTACTGGAACTTCCGTTCGAGCAGTGCTGTGACCCGCGCGGTGCGCGACCTTTCGCCCACGATGCGGGACTTCGAGCACTTCCTGGCCTACGGGCTGCCGGTGATCGCGGGCATGCTAGCGCTCCTGCACGGGCTTTCCTTTCGGGCCGTGCGCAAGGAGCGTGTTGCCACGCGCAAGGTGGCGCTTGCGGCGCTCTCCCGCGCGCTGTGGCCGGCGCTGTTCAGCGCTGCGGCCCTGCTCATCGCCTGCTTCGTCTGGCTATACAAGGACCTGCGCTGGTTTGCCTGGGCGCCCTTCCAGGGCCTGGCGCTGGGCATGATGGCCTGGCAGGGCTACCTGTGGTGGCGGCCGGAGAAGCAAACCATGGAAAAGCGCCTTGAGGCGGAAAAGGCGCCCGCCGCCACCGCGCTGCACTGGACCCTTGGCGCCCTGGTCGGCGCCGCCGCGCTGTACGTTGGCTGGTTCGGCTACCTCGTCACCATGCGCCACCACGCCATCGGCACCTGCCTCCACGATTTCGGCATCTATGATCATCTGATGTACAACACGATCAACGGCAGGTGGTTCGAGGCGGCGATGATGAACGGCGAGCGGATGAATTACTTCCTCGCCGACTTCAACAATCACTTCTTCGCGGAGCACTTCATCCCGACGTACTGGATCGTGACGCCGTTCTACTGGCTGTTCCCGAGCGCAATCACGGTGTTGCTGGCGCAGACGGTGATGCTGGCGATTGCAGCGGTGCCGGTTTACCTGATCGCCGTGAGGAAGCTCCGCTCGCCGGTGCTCGGGCTGCTCTTCGCCCTGCTCTTCCTGGTCCACCCGATCGTCCAACAGACCAATGTCAAGGACGTGCATGTGGACTTCCTTGCGCCGTTCTTTCTCCTGGCGGCGTTCGCGGCGTACCTTTACGGGTGGAGGATCACCTACTGGGTGATGGTGGTCTTCGCGCTCGGGGTGAAGGAGGAGATTTCCGTGAACGTGGCGCTGATGGGAGTGTTTCTTTTCCTTGGCGAGAAGGAGCGCAGGCTCGGCGCGGCGACGTTCGCGCTCGGCGCCCTGTGGTTCGTGCTGGTGGTGGGCCTTATCATGCCCTGGTACCGTGGCGGGCAGCCTGTGAGGCAGCTCGACCGGTACGATGTCGTCATCCCGCCCGAATGGCTGGAGAGGGAGGAGGCGATCAGCAAGGGGATGATCGTGCGGGCAGTGCTGACGCATCCGCTGCAAACGCTGGAGCTTTTCCTTGAGCAGCCGCGTTACCGGGGCGCGATGATACTGATCGCTCCGGTGGCCATGCTCGCCCTGTGGGGGCGGTGGATATGGGTGTGGATACTGCCGATCCTGCTGGCGATGGTGCTGACCCACTCCATCCACATGCAGGAGATGGAGCACCACTACGGCAGCACGCTGATGCCGGCGGTCTTCATCGGGTCGATCTGGGGGGCATGGTGGCTCCTGCGCCGCGACCTCGACCCGGAAGAACCGCTCCCCCGCACCCGCGTTGCCGGCATCGCCATCACCCTGCTCTTCATGATCGCCATCACCAGCTACGAGTTCGGTTTCACCCCGGGCGGCAAACGGTACGACCCGGTCGATTACACCGTGCTGCCGCACAACGAACTGGCCCACAGGTACCTTGCCGAGGTCCCGGCGGACGCCATCGTCAGTGCCCAGCTCGAAATCGGCGGCCAGCTCACCCAACGCCGCTTCATCTACTGCTTCCCGGACGTCCTTGACGCGGAGTACATCGTTCTGGACACGCGCTCGCCCTTCTGGCCGCTCAACGGCGAGGAGGAGTACAGGACGCTCATCACCGGCCTGCTCGAATCGGAGGAGTGGGGACTCAAGCTGCCCTACGAGGACGGCTATCTGCTCTTCAAAAAGGGGCACCCTCCACACTTGAACCTGGACGCCCTCACACGCCTCACCTTCGAGCCTTACAGGCCCGCGCGCTATGGCCTTCACTGACCTCCGGCGGCCGCACCCCGCCCGATTGCCCGTTGACAGCCCACCGCCTCCGGGATACCCACCCGCCGGA
>SLMS01000100.1 GCA_007133495.1 Candidatus Sumerlaeota bacterium
CGCTCCGCAGGGCGGGAACGGCGGGGGCGCACCGTCGTTTTCAGAGCCGTTCGTGCCGAAGGCGCCGGAAAAGCCGCTGACGCTGGATGAGATGGAGAAGCGCCAGATCGTGGAGGCGCTCCGGCGGGCTAAGGGGCGGAAGGTGGAAGCGGCGAAGGCGCTCGGTATAGACAGAAAGCGCCTATACAGAAAGATGAAGAAGTACGAGCTGGATTAAGCTTTCTTCCGGTGCAGGGATTCACGCCACGGAAACACAGTTGTATTTCCGTGCGGATGGCTGGCCGAAGCGTCACCCCGCGTAGTGCAGCCAGAGCCGGAAGACAATATACCCGGCAGCGAAGACGGCGAGGTAAATGATGCCGAAGATGCTGAGGACGCGCAGCCAGGGCTTGGGGCGCGCTTCTTCGGGCATGTGCCTGCCGGTGACGACAAGGTGGTTGAGCAGGGCGAAGACGGGAGCGGCAAGGAAGGAAAGAGTGGCGGCCAGATCGATCAGGCCGGTGAGGGTGTGGGCGAAGAACTGCATGACCGTGACGGCGCCGATGAAGATGACGGCGAGCCAGAGGCGGTACCATGTGCGCTCGCGGGGATCGCCGGCGCCATTCAGGAACAGGACCGCCGTCGAGCGGGAGAGCAGCCGGGGGAAGGCGTCCAGGCAGGCGAGGGAAGTGCTGAACATGGCGGTGATGGCGGCGGCAAGGACAAGCGGCCGGCTCCATTCGCCGAGCGAGGCGGCGTATAGACCGAGGAACTGCTGGGCGAAGGGGACGGAGCCTTCGGCGAACTCCTCCCCGGTGCCGTACATCACCAACGCTCCCAGCGCCAGGAAGACAATGGCCAGGAATACGGTGACCAGGTAGCCTGTATTGAAATCGACCTGGTTTTCCCACATGTTGGGGCGGTGGCCGGTCTGTTTGGTGCGCTCCTGACGCCAGAGCGAGTTCCAGACGCTGAGGTCCACGGTGGTGGGCATCCAGCCGACGAGAGCGACAAGGAAGGCAACCGCGGCGAGGTCCCACATGGGCGCGGGCGTGAAGTCTTCCATGACGGTGCGCTCCCCCGCCACCAGCATGAGAATGACGGCGGCAACGGTGGAGACGGTAAGGACGGCGACGATGACCTTCACGAGAAGGTCGAGGAGCGGATACCTGCCGGCGAGCAGCAGCCCGGCCATGATGATCATGAACATGGTGCTCCAGACGACGGCGGGCCCTGCGAAAAAGGGCAGCTCGATTTCACCGAAGGCGATGGTGGCAAGCGAGCCGGTAACGAGGGTCACCCCGGCCTGGAGGGTGAACATGGTCATGAAGGTGAGTATAAGAAAGAGGATGAGCGCCCAGAGGCCAACGCGGCGGTAGCCCTCGATGAGGCTTTCGCCGGTGGCGGTGGCGTAGCGCGGGCCGAATTCGAGCGCGGGATACTTGAACAGGTTGGCGACAAGAACGGCCCACAGGAGCCCGAAGCCGAAGAGCGCACCTGCGCGGGTGGATTGGACAAGGTGGGAGACGCCGATGCTGGCGCCGGCGAAGACCACGCCGGGTCCGGCGGCGAGAAGAAGGCTTCGCCAGCCGAGGAATTTCCTCACGGACGAGAAGGTGCCGGCGGGCTTTTCGGCAGCGCTCATGAAGGGGACCTCGTGGTTTGAGAGGATCACTCTGTTTCGGGCGGCTTGTGGCGCGCCAAGGTTCGGACCCTACCCCTTGGCGGGGCGAGGTGCGGGGCCAAGGAGAAATTCGGCGCAGGGCCGGGCGCGCGGGGGAGGTTTTCCAGTGGACCACTCGCAGCGGGCGGAGGCATACGTTCTCCGGCAGGAGGTTACCGCGCGATGCTGCTGAGTGAGCTGCTCGAGAAGGAAATTTCGGCGCTGGTGGATCAGTTCGAGTCCCTGTGGCCCGGCTACTGGGAGGAGGACAACCCCGTGCCGCCGCACCGGCAGCGGACGACGGTGAACCGCTTCTCGGGCTATGCGATGTTCCTGGGGCTTGGGCGGAAGAAGTGCCCGGGGATGAAGGGTCTGCGGGCGTGGCAGAAGCGGCTGGGGCCAGTGCGGGACCTGGATGTGGTGCGCGGCTGGACGGCAAAAGCGCACAAGGCGGCCGGCGAGGGGGCGGCAGCGGCAGCGGAGGCACTGCAGGAGAACCTCACGGGACGGAGGGCGGCGCTGATGGAGGGAGTGCGGCCGGACGCGGCGGGGCTGCCGGGGGCGAACGCGCGCGTGGCGCTGCAGGAGGCGCGGGGGCAACTGCTGACGGCGGTGGAGCGCCTGCGCGAGCAGCCGGAGGAGTTCGACCGGCTGGCCGCCTTCGAGGCAGTGCGCCAACCGTGGGAGGAGGCGTTGCGGACGCTGGAAGACCGGCCGGTGGAGGACGCTCTGCATGCCTTCCGGGTACGGAACAAGCGGCTGCGGTTCGTGCTGGACATCCTTGCCGCAGAGGAAAAGGAGGCGGGGACGGGCGGGCGGACGTTGCGGAACGCGGCGCGGTTTGCCGCGCGCACGCACACGACGCTGGGGAACCTCTCGGATTTGTGGATGCTGCGGGACGAGTTGCGCCTGGCACGGCAGCGCTGGCAGGGGGAGAAGCGCGGGTTGGAGGAGAGCGCACGGGCGCTGGAGGCGGGACGCGCCGGCCTGGAGGCGGGCGAGTTCGACGGCTGGTTCCGGGACTGGCCAACGCTTGCGAACCGGCAGCGGCTTGCGCGCGTGAAGACACGGCTTGCGGAACCGCCGCAGCCAAGCGAAGAGGCGGTGGCGTTGCACGAGACCACGGACGGGGGCGAACGGACATGATTCGGTCAAATTCCGGGAGCGGGCCGTTTTGCGGCGGCATGTTTTGGCGTGGTGTGGTGCTGGTTTTTGGTCTGGCGGCTGCAACCGGTTGCGGGCGGGAGGAGGAGACCGAACCGGTGCTCCGGTTCATGACCGATTCGGTCGGCAGGCAGCTTGAGATCACCCGGGAAATGGCGGCAGAGTTCGAGGAAGAGCACGGCGTGCGGGTGGAGTTCCGCATCGGGCCGGAAAGCGCCACGGAAAGACTGTCTCAGTACCTGCGCTCGTTTTCTGCGCGTTCTTCGGATTTGGATGTCTATCAGATAGACGTCATCTGGCCGGGTATCCTGGCGCAGCACCTTGAAGACCTCTCCGGCGCCGTGGAGGCGGAGGATTTCTTCACGCCAATGATAGAGAACAACGTGGTGGACGGCCGATTGGTGGCAGTGCCCTTCTATGCCGATGCGGGGCTGTTGTATTACAGGACGGATTTGCTGGAAAAGTACGGCTTTGATGGGCCGCCGGGCACGTGGGACGAGTTGACGGAAATGGCACTGGCGATACAGCAGGGAGAGCGGGAGGAAGGGAACAGCTCCTTCTGGGGGTATGTTTTTCAGGGGGCGGCGTATGAGGGCCTGACGTGCAATGCGCTGGAGTGGCAGGCGGCGGAAGGAGGCGGAGCGATCGTTTCTTCCGCCGGCGAGGTGGAGGTGAATACAGATGGCGCGCGTCGTGCCTTTGCACGGGCGGCCGCATGGCTGGGGCAGATTTCCCCGCGGGGAGTGACGACGTACCAGGAGGAGGAGGCGCGGACGGTTTTCCAGTCCGGCAACGCGGCGTTCATGCGCAACTGGCCGTATGCGTATCAATTGGGCGAGGCGGAGGATTCGCCCATCCGGGGGCTTTTCTCGGTGGCGCGTCTGCCGGACGGTGAGGCGAAATCGGTGTCCACGCTTGGTGGCTGGGGCCTTGCGGTTTCCTCGTATAGCCGCCACCCGGAGCTGGCGCGTGAGTTCGTGGCGTTTCTTTCGACGCGGGCGGCGCAGCGGGAACGGGCGGTGCGGGGCGGCTATTTCGCAACGCGGCCGGACGTTTACGGGGATACGGAACTGGAGGAGGTACTTCCCTGGTACGACGAAATGCAGGAGGTTTTTGAGAATGCGGTGGCGCGGCCTTCAAGCGTGACGGGGCGGCGCTACAACGAGGTGTCGGGTATCTACTATCAGGCGGTGCACCGGATCATTTCGGGACAGGCGGAGCCTGAGGCGGAATTATCCGACGCGCAGCAGCGCATCGAGCGCATTGTGCGCTGAGACGATGGGCGGGCAGACGGGGAGCCCACTGGCAAGGAAGCAGGCGCGGCTGGCGTGGGTGTTCATGGCGCCCACGCTTGTGCTGCTGGCGGCGGTGGGGTTCTGGCCGCTGGTGCAGACTGTCTATCTGAGCTTCACCGAGACATTTACTGGTTCACCCGAGCCGCCCGCCTGGGTCGGGCTGGCGAATTATACGGAGCTGCTGGGCGAGAGGCAGTTCTGGCGGGCAATGCGGAACACGGTGGTGTTTACGGTTGTTTCGGTTTCTCTCGAATTCGTACTGGGACTGTGTTTTGCGTTGCTGGTGCATACGCATTTCAAGGGGCGGGGCCTGATGCGGGCGGCGATGCTGATCCCGTGGGCGCTGCCGACGGTGGTGGCGGCGCGCATGTGGGGCTGGATGTTCAACGACGTGTTCGGAGTGGTGAACGACCTGCTGGTGGGGAAGCTGGGGATTCTGCCGGAGCCGGTTGCCTGGACGGCGACGCCGGGGTTTGCCATGGCGTCGGTGATTCTTGTGGACGTCTGGAAGACGACGCCCTTCGTGGCGCTGCTGCTGCTGGCAGGCCTTCAATTAATATCCGGGGAGCTATACGAGGCGGCGGAGGTGGACGGAGCGTCTGCGTGGCAGCGTTTCCTGACGATCACGCTTCCGCTGCTGAAGCCGGCAATCCTGGTGGCGCTCATTTTCCGGACCCTCGACGCCCTGCGGGTTTTCGACGTGATCTGGGTGATGACGCGCGGGCAGGCGGGAACGGAGTCGGCAGCGACCTATACCTACCGGAGCCTGATTGAATACAACCGGCTGGGCTACGGGAGTGCGCTCAGCGTGGCGATTTTCTTTTTGATCGCCTTGTTTGTGATATTCTACGTTTACGCGCTGCGCGTGGACGAGGAGGACCGGACATGAGAACCCGCCATTCCCCCGCCGTGCGCGTTGCTTTCTATGTTTTCCTGCTGGTGGCACTTGTCTATACGGTGTTTCCGTTCTACTGGGCGGTGAATACCAGCCTGATGAGCCGCGGTGACCTGATGAGCGTTCCGCCGGTGTATTTCCCGACCGAGCCGACTGTGGAGTCCTACCGCAACGTGATGGAAAGCCGGCTCTTCCTGCTGGCGCTGCGTAATTCGGCCATCGTGGCTGGCGGGGCGACTTTGCTGGCGCTGGCGGCAGGGTCGCTGGCGGCATGCGCGCTGGGGCGTTTCCGTTTCCGGGGCCGGCGCTGGATGCTTTATCTTGTGCTGTCGATGACGATGTTCCCGCAGATCGCCATTGTGGGGTCGCTGTACAGCATGGTGGTGCGGGCGGGTCTATACAATACGCACCTTGCGCTGATTCTGACTTATCTGCTGACGATTCTGCCGTTCACGGTGTGGGTTCTGAGCAATTTTTTCAAGACGTTGCCGAAGGAGCTGGAGGAGTCCGCCTACGTGGACGGCGCGTCGCCCTTCCAGGCATTCTGGAGAATTCTGCTGCCGCTGAGCGCGCCGGGACTCGTGACGACGGGGCTGCTGGCCTTCATCACGAGCTGGAACGAGTACCTCTTCGCCCTTAGTTTTACGCAGGACGAGGCGGCGAGGACGGTGCCAGTGGTGGTGGCGGAGTTCCGCGGTATTACGGAGTTCGAGATTCCGTGGGGGGAGATCATGGCGGGTGGCGTGATCGCGACGGGACCGCTGATTCTTCTGGTCATTCTATTCCAGCGGCGGATCGTTTCAGGGCTGACGGCAGGCGCCGTGAAGGGCTGACGTATGTATAAACGCTGCCTGCTGCAGGAGGGCGGCGGGGCGGGGTGTGCCTATTCGTCATTCCGGCCGGGGGCTGGGAGTGCCGGCTGTCCTTCGCAGGGCGTCTTGCGGGCGCAGTAGCCGGGGCGGAGCGGCCCTTCGGCCTTGCACAGGCGGCAGACCGTCTTGCGGCAAAACGGGCACATGTGCATGGTCTGGAAGTCCGCGATGCGCTGGCAGAAGTCGCAGGAAACGAATCGGACAGTCATGGGGAGTTGTCTATTTTTCTCCTTTCTCCGCGCGGTGGAGAGGGGCCGGGGTGCTTTCCTCCTCCGCGGGGTCCTCGCCGGGCGGATCTATACTGAACTGTTTGAGCGGCTGGTACCAGGGCGCCATGGCCGGGCGGAGCGCCTTGGGCGGTGGCGAGAGCGGCGCGGGGTCCACGCGGGCGAGGGCGACTTCGAGTCCGTCCAGCCGGCAGAGCAGGACCATGCTTCCGCGGGTGGGAATGGCGTCGTCCTCTGTCTGTACAAGGTTGTGGGGGATTGCCTGGCCGCGGCGGACCCACGGTTCGGCATTGGGAAGCAGCCAGACGGTGGGGACGTGGGGAAGGGCGCGGCGGATGGGGATGACGGCCCGCCGGAGTTCGGCCTTTGTTTCGAGTGCGGCAAGGGCCTCGAGCGTGTGTGCGTCCTCGATGTGAAAATGGCCGAGGTCGGTGCGGCGAAGTTCGGTGAGGATGGCTCCGCAGCCGAGCTGCCGGCCGAGGTCGTGGACAAGGGTGCGGACATAGGTGCCGGTGGAGCAGTCCACGCCGAAGACTGCGTGGTTTTCGGGTGCGATTTCGAGGATTTCGAAGTCATCCACTCGTATTTCGCGGGGTTCGACCTCAGGGGTTTCCCCCTTTCTTGCGTATTCATAAAGTTTTTTTCCGGCGACTTTTTTTGCGGAGTAGGGCGGGGGGAGTTGTTCGATTTCGCCGGTGAATTCGGTGGCGGCTTCCTGGATTTGCTGGAGCGTGGGAGGGTCCCAGGGTTGTTCGGTGGGGACGATTTCGCCCTGCGCATCGTAGGTGTCGGAGGTGCAGCCAAGACGCATGGTGCCCTCGTAGGACTTGTCGAGCCCGACGAGGTTCTCGGAAATCCGGGTTGCCTCCCCGAGGAGCAAGGCGAGCAATCCAGTTGCCTGCGGGTCGAGGGTGCCGCAGTGGCCGACGCGCCGGGTGGCGTAGATTCGGCGCACCCTGTCCACGACGTCGTGTGAGGTAATGCCCGCGGGCTTGTCCACGAGCAGTACGCCGTGAAATTCTGAGGTTTTTTTTGACTTCTTCAGTCCGCCCATCTCAACTCCAGCCCAGTGCGGAGGGAGACGGGGGCAGGAGCGAGCCTCCTGCTCCGGCTGCGGAGGGGCTCGCCCTGCCGAACTCTCCGCTGCGTTTGGGCGAGGGTATGTTTTGGCTCTGCGCCACGATCGGGGCGCTGATGCCAATGCTTCCCATTTATCTGGCGGAGGTGGGGCTCGCCGCAAGTGACTTTGCCATGCTGGTGGCGGTGCAGGCCGCGACGGCGATGGCGGTGGGGCAGCTTGTTGGCTACGTGGCGGACACGAAGATGCGGCGCACGCGGCTTATGCTGTGGATGATGCTGTTTGGTTCGCTGGCGATGGCGCTGTTCCCTCTGCTGCCGCCGACGCGGCCGGCGCTGATCGCCGGGATGGTGGTGATCGCGCTGTTCGTGAGCCAGCGGATCATGATCTTCAATTCGCTGCTGCTGGACAGCCACCGTGGGGAGGAGCTTTACGGGAAAATCCGGCTTGTGGGGTCGCTGAGCTTCGCCGTGACGGCGGTTGGGGTGGGCGTGCTTGCGGACATGCCGATGTTCGGCGCGGCGATCATGTGGCCGGTGCTGGTAGCGATCGACCTGTTCTTCGCGATTACGCTGATCCGGCTGAAGGACAGGGCACCGGAGCGCCGCACCTCGCCCGGAGAGGTGCAGATCGGCTTTATCGAGGCGCAGAAGATACTCCTGAGCAACAAGCTGCTGGTGCGGTTTCTCTTCTTCATCTTCCTTGTGCAGTTTGCGGCGACGCCGGGGCACCTGCTGCAGGTGAACCTGCTGCGGGAACTTGGAGCGACGGCGAAGGTTTCGACCGGGGCGCTGGCGCTGGCGGCGTTCGTGGAGATACTCGTGTTTTACTACGCGGCACAGATCATCCGGCGTTTTCACCTGATGCTGCTGTTCCTGCTGGTGCCGCTGGCGCTGGCGCTGCGCTGGGGGATCGTCTCGCTGTTCCCGAGCGTGCCGATCATTCTGGCGTCGAACGTTTTGCACATGGTGACGTTCGGGCTGGCGTACCTGTGCAGCATCATTTTCCTGAACCGGGAGGTGCCGCACCGGCTGAAGTCGAGCGGGCAGACGCTGTTCGGGCTGGTGTTCGCGCACCTGACGATGCTGCTTGGGAACCTGGGCGCGTCGGTGACGCTTCGTTGGCTGACGAGGGGGCCGTTGGAGCTTTCCGAGCAGCAGGCGTTGCAGGCGGTCTTCGGTATGGGGGCCGTGCTGGCGGTAGTGGCGGCGGTGTGCGTGATCCCGATGGCGCGGGAATATCACCGCCGGCACGGGCCGGGACCGCTCAGCCGGGTTGCGACCCGTTTGCACCTGCCGGTGCGGGTGTAGGCCAGCGGCGCTTGAGCCAGCGGGCGACGCGGTCCACGGGGTGGAGCGGGTCCTTGATGACCGTCAGCGAATAAGCGCAGTAGAATGAGGGATCGACTTCGTTGTAATTCGGATAGTAACGCATTTCGAGATGCACGGGCTGGTCGAGCGGGGCGAGCACGCGCATGACGAAATGGGCGGGGTCGTAGTAGCGGGTGAACTGACATCCGGCGGCGTACTCGCCGCGCGTGAATTCCTGGAAGGTGCCGCGGTCACCGACATAGAAGGGAATAATAAACAGTTTTCCGCCCGGGCGGAGGACGCGCATGGCCTCTGCCATGAGCCGGCGGTCCCCGTCGCCTTCGAAGTGCTCAAAGGAGCAGTGGAGGGTGATGGCGTCGAGGCAATCGCCCTCCAGATCAAGAGAGCAGGCGTCGCCGGAAAGGAAGTGGATGGCGGTATCGCCCTCGCCGGTAATGGAGGGGAAGAGGATTTCGGAGTGGGAGTGCTCGTAGAGCATATCCTGGCGGATCATGGTCCAGCCGAGGTGCTCGGCGGCGTAGTTGGGGAAGAGACTGAGGCAGCTTGCCACGTCGAGGCATCGTGCGCCCCGAGGGAGAGCGAGAGTCTTTTCGGTAAGGTAGTATTCGAGTATTTTTTCGCGCGGGGGTTCGAATTCGGGCCAGGCGCCGCCGCCGGGGATGCGCGTATATATTTCCTGGCGCTGCTCGACGAACGGCCGGAAGGCGCGCTCGAACTGTTCGAACTCCTCCGCGTCTATCGGAGTGAAGAGGTGCTTCACGGGGTGGGCGGTGCCGAAGTCGAGTTGGTGCATGATGGAAGGGGCCGGAGTTTCAGCCTTACGGCTCGTGCTCGCATGACTCCCAGTCGGGGTTTTGCAGGAGCTGCAGGTAGGCGCTGATGTCGAGCGGGCGGGGAATGCCGCTTACCTGCTGGTCGAGGATGCTGAATTTTTGCTTTCCGAGAAGGTGCTCGATGATGTCGCAGGACTGGAAGTCCTCGCGGAAGGTGGTCTTGAAGGTGCGCTCGCCGTTGGCCATGCGGGTGTTGCCGGGGCCGATGGCCTCGGCGGTCCACGTATAATTTTGGTCGCCGTTGAGGAAGATGCCCTTTTCGAGAAGGTCCACGCCGGTGACCTGGCCCTCGACCTCGATGGGCGGGATTTCGTGAACGCCGTCTATCCAGAGGTGAACGCGGTAGGCGGTGGCGTTCTCGGCGGCGGTCCACTGAAACTGGGGCTGGACGGGGACGTTCTCCGCGTTATCCTGCGGTCCGGCGAGGTCAAATTCGCCGACGGCCCCGACGGTGAAAGGTTGCCAGTTGGGGGTGTTCCAGACGATGACGTCGCTGTCGGTGGCGCCGACGCGCCAGAGGTAGGTCTTGCCGATTTCGAGAGGGTCGAAGGGGCTTTCCAGCTCGGTGCTCCCGTCGAGGACAGGGGGCGAGCGGCGGATGGTGTCCGGGTCCGGCTTGCCGGTGGGGGACGGTTCGGCGATTTCCACGAGGTAGGCGAAGACCCCCTCGGTGGGCTCCCATTCGAAGGTGGGGAGTTGATCGGCACCTGTTTCGAAGGGTGCAGGCGAGAGGAGTCCGAATCCACCCATCGGGATGGTGGTGAAGCTGCGGCCGCCGCCATCGTTCAGTATATACTCGTTGTGGGTGTGGGCGACGACCATCCAGAGGTATTCGGTGTTGTGCTTGAGGCGGCGGTGCTTGGGCACGTCGTACTGGACGAGGCCGCTTTGCTGGGGGACGCTGTGGTTGATCACGACTCTTTCGCCTTCGCCCTCGCCCAGTTTCTCAAAAATCACGATATCGTACCGGACGGCGCCGGGAGCGGGCTCCCAGCGGAACCGCGGACGGAAGTCGATGTTGTTCTGGTTGTTGTTGGGGCTGATGAGTTCGAAACTGCCGAGTGCAGTGGCGGTGAAGCGCCGCGGGCCACCGTCTATAACGCGTGAACCGCCGAGCCCCTGCGCGGAGACGCTGACGTAGTAGTCCACGCCACCGTCGAGGACCGGGTCCTCCCATGTATAGCTGGTCCCCTCGATCCCTTCGACAAAGCTGATGGGGACGGGGTTCATGACACCGTGTTCCTGGGGGAAGACGGCGACGCTGTAGGTTTCGGCGTGCTGGGAGGCGGTCCAGGAGAACTGAGGACTGGTGGAGAGTTGGTCGCCTGCGGAGGCCGGAGCGGTGAACTGGAAGGGGCCAAGGGGGGGCGGTTCCTGAGCCCGGATGCGGCGGGGCGAATTTTGCGCGGCCACGCCGGAGAAGGCGCGGTTGTTGGCTTCGACGTCGATGCGGTAGTACTTGCCGGGCTCGAGCAGGTCGTCTGCGTTCAGTTGAAAATCGCGATCGGGCGTCTGGAGTTCCTGGAAAACGGGCGGGTTGATGGGCTGCCCGTCCTGAAGCCGGCGGATGCGCAGATTATAGGTGTCAACGTGAACGGGGCGGGACCAACTGACGTTGAAAATGCCGGAGACGATCTCCTCCTGCTGGGGGGTCATGATGTTGAAGTCGCCCGGGGGCGGGATGACCTCGAAAGGCACCTGCTCGGTAAGGACACGCCTTGGGACGTTGAACTGGTCGTGGGCCCAGACCTCCACAGCCAGGTTGTAGTTTCCCGGGGAGGTGCCGGGGTTGATGTTGAACCTGAAGTCCCGGGTCTTGTTGTTGTCGATGAAGCGTGGCTCGGGGGTCAGGTTGGCGACCTGCCAGCCGAAGGGGACTTCCGGCACCGCCAGCCAGTAGTTGGTCTTCAGGCCGCGATTCCAGACGGTAATGGTGGCCTCCACCGTTTGTTCGGTTCCGAGGACATCCGGCTGATGACCGGTGACCTCGGCCCTGAGTTCGAGACCGGGCTGGGCGTTTCCGCCAGCAGGCAGCCCAAGGAGCAGGAGGAGGGCGAGCGCGGCGAGGAGCGGGTGAATCGGATTGGTGCGGTAGGCCGTCAAGGGATCAGGGTCCTGCGTTCCGGTGTGTGCGGGATGCTGCCTGCTGCGGGGCCCAGTGGAATGAGAGCGGGGGCTCAACGCAAGGGCTTCCGCGGATGGTGGCGGGCTATTGGTCAGGATCTTTCCGTTCTCCGATTCCGGTCGTCCGATTGGCTGCGACCGCCTGCCGGGGTCGTGGGCACCTTCGTCCCGGTAACCGGTGGTGTCGCTTCGCTCAACCACCGGCTACCATCCTGGACCCCTTGGCGGGGTCCTCGGAGCAGCGGACAGGCCCGCCTCTGAAAGATCAGCCCGAGAGGAATAGGGGTTTTCTGTGCCGCAGTTGTTGGCAGGGGAAAAGCGCCAAACGGGAGTTTGGCGATCCCGGGAGGGTGCTGCGGTTCAGGGCGTTTCCGTTCTGCTGCTGGATCCCGTTGCGGGCTCCGGCCGTGGGGAATCATCCGCCGATTTCACCGATTCACGCCGATGGGGTTGATGCCTGGTACCGTGGGTCGAGGGAGGCGGAATCTGCGAGAATCTGCGGAATCTGCGGATAACACAAAAGTCTGTGGCCATCGAGTCAGGGGATGGGGGCAGTCGAGAACGGAAACGTCCTGGGCTATTGGTCCCAGCGGATGCTGAGGCGTTCGAGGCTGCGGCCGTCGCTGTGTTCCATTTCGCGGAGGGCATGGGGGGGCTCGGGGTCGAGGGTGTAGCGGATTTCGCGGCCGTCGGCGCCTTCGACGAGAAACACCCGGGCGGAATCGTCCCCCTGCGCGGTGAGGCGGGCGGGGACGGCTTCGAGCGGCTCTATGGCACCGTCCGCCTGGGTGGGAAAGAGGCGGAAGGAGACGGTGGCGCCCGGTTCGAGGTCGACCTGGCGCAGGACGACGGGGAGTTCCTCCTCGAAGAAATCGAGGCTGGTGCGGGTGAAGGAGCGCTGCGCGGAGCCTTCGCCGTCGCGCCAGGAGAGGTGGATGCGGACGGGCCGGTCGCGCCAGAGCTGGAGTTCCCAGGAGACGGTGCCAGCGGGCTCGACGGCGGCACCGGTGATTTTGTGGGCGCGGGCGGTGCGGAGGACGTCCCAGGCGATCATGTGGGCGGCGCCGTCTTCGTCCCAGCTCTCGCGGACGCTGAGGGCGAGGACGTCCTCCAGCGGCTTCTGCCCGTACGGCCACTCGGCGATGACGTGGTACTCGCGGTTCATCCGCTCTTCGCGGGTGGTGATGGTGACAGTGGTCTGGACCTCGCGGCCGGAGGCGAGGCGGCTGCCGCGATAGACGGCAGTTTCGGTGCGGCCTTCAAGGCCGGGGAGAGCCGTGGGGGCTTCGGAGGGAACGAGCTGATCGAGTGTCTGGGCTCCGGCGGCAGCGGCGAGCACGGCCAGCGCCACGAGCGCCGCGCGGAAGAGGGCGGAGGCGCGTGGATGCCGGCGAGAGCACTTGCCGGGGTCCGGGCATCGGCCACTGGCGGCTCTAGACAAGCTTCTTTTTGTTCCGGGCGTAGTCGGCAAAGATGAACTTCCCCAATTCGTCGAGTGTGGCGTAGTAAGCGCGGCCCTTGTTGGCGCGGGTCATCTGGTCCACGAAGTCCTGCAGGTAGGGGTCGGTGGTGATCATGAAGGTGGTGACGGTGACGCCCTTGCGGCGGAGGTAGGCGGCTTCGTTGACGGTCTGGGCGACGATTTTGGGGTCGAGGCCAAAGGGGTTCTTGTAGAGCTCGCCGTTTTCCGTGATGGCGGAGGGCTTGCCGTCGGTGATCATGAATATCTGTTTGTTGATGTGTTTGTGGCGCTGGAGGATTTTGTAGGCGGCCTGGAGGCCGGCCTTGGTGTTGGTGTGGTAGGGCCCTGCGCGGACGTGGGAGATTTTGTCGAGGGGGACGGGGATGGCGTCGTCGCCGAAGAGGACGACCTCGATGGCGTCCTTGGGGTATTTCTGCTGGATGAACTCGACGAGGGCCATGGCGACCTTTTTTGCGGGGGTGATGCGGTCCTCGCCGTAGAGGATCATGGAGTGGCTGACGTCGATGAGGATGACGGTGGCGCAGGAGGTGAGGTGCTCGCGCTCGTGGGTTTCGAGGTCATCCTCGGTCATGGAGAATTGCTCGAAGCCGGTGCGGCGGAGGGCGTTGCCGATGGAGTTGACGAAGTTGACGTCCTGTATTTCGTCGCCGAACTCGTAGGGGCGTGTTTCGGGCTGTTTTTCGCCGACGGTGCCGGGGGTGGGGATGGGGTGTTCGCCTGCGGTGTCCTTCTTGAGGTTGTGGAAGATTTCCTCGAAGGCGTTTTTCTGTATCTCGCGGTCTGCCCGGGCGGTGGCGTTGTAGCGGACCGGCCCTGCGCCGGTGCCGGGCTGGCGTTCGAGGAGACCCTGGTCTTCGAGGTGATCGCGGAACTCCTCGAAGCTCATGCCGAGGGCGTCCTGCAGGCCGTGACGCTCCCAGATCATCTCCATGTAGCGGAGTGCCTGGTCCACGTCGCCGCCCGCGCGGTTGAGCAGGTCGAGGAAGAGGTTTGAGAGTTTCTTGAGGTTGATCTCTTTGGCGACGTCGGGGTCGAATTTTTCGTAGCGGAAGAACATGGTTTGCTGCACCTTTCCCTTGCTGGGCCCACTCTATGCAAGGATGGGGGCAGAGGAAATCCGAATTCACCCGCCAGCAGGCCGGCAAGCCGTACACGGCACCAGGAGGAACCCCACAAATGAACCGCTTCGACGCTGGATTCTCTTCGGGGAAGCAATCCCTGGCGATCTTGGGAATCGTTGTCGCTGTTGTAGTTGCGGTAGTTTTCCTGAACCGCAACGGGTCGGAAGAACCGGTGACGGTGGCCAGCGCACCGGATCGAACGGAGGCGCACCTTACGGAACGCGAGCAGCGGGCTGCTGAACCCCGGGAAGCGGCACCCGTGCCGGAAACGGCCCCGCAGGTGGCAGAAGAGCCCGCCCGGACCGAGGGCGAAGTGCGGCTCCACGGCCAGGTGACCGAGGCGGGAGGCGGCTATCCGATCTCGAATGCGCAGGTGCTGGTGTTCCTGGACCGGGAAGGGGCGCTGACCGGGGCCGCCCGGGAGACGACAACCGATTCGGAAGGCAATTATGAGGTCATCCTGAGCGCGCACGAGCTCCCGCGCCGCTCGACGGTTGTGGCGGCGAAGGCGGAGGGCTACGCGGCCGAGCGCCATGAGGTCCACCGCGGGGCGCCGCGGGTGGGGGCCTCGATCCGGCAGAACTTCGCGCTCAGGCCCGGCGGGGCCATCTCCGGGGTGGTGCGCAACGAACGCGGCTACCCGGTGAGTGGGGCGCAGGTGGCGCTGGCGAAGTTCCCCGAGACCGAGCAGCTTTACTCGCTGCTGGCGCGTGGGGAGAACCCGCACCGGTTTTTCCCGGCGGTGGAGACGGGCGCGGAGGGGCGCTTCCAGCTCGAAGGCATTCCGCGCGACCCGGCAACCCGGCTTTACGTGGAGGCGAACAACTACCTGAAACACGTGACCGATCCGGTGATGGTCGGGACGCGGGACCTTGAGATCATCCTTGAGGACGGCGAGGTGTCGCTACGGGGACGGGTGTTCAACGCGGACGGGACGCCGGCGACAGAAGTGCCCGTGCGGACGCTCCACGGCGGTGCGGCACAGGGACCGGCGGGGATGCTCCGGAGCCTGGCGGACCGCGAGGCTCAGTTGACTTCCCTTTATCATACGACGACGGACGGGCAGGGCCGGTACGAATTCCCGGCGTTGCGGTCCGGCACGCAGTCGGTGCTGGCGGGCTTCGGCGCGCCCTCCTCGCGGTCGGTGGCGGGAATGATCAACATCGGTTTCGGGGACGACGCGGAGCTGAATCTGCGGTTCGGGCCGACTCGGGTGGTCCGCGGGGTGGTGGTGGACCGGGCCTCCGGCGAGCCGGTGCCGCAGGTGACGCTCACGGCGAACCCGGTGGGGTCGCCGCTGGCGGAGCTGTACGCAGCGGCGGGAGGCGGTTCGGGCGACAAGCAGGTGACGACGAATCAGCTCGGGGAGTTCGAGCTGGAGATCGAGCCTCGGGCGGAGCAGCAGCTCGGTGGCGAGACGCGCATCTACTACAAGGTGCCGGTGCACTACGACCCGAACGCGGGGGATACCTGGCGGGCGGAGGCGCTGTCCCAGCGGCAGATTGAGCGGCTGGACGAGGGCGGGGCGTCGCACACAATCGAGGTCGGCAGGTCGCAGTTGATCCGCGGCCGGGTGGTGGCGATGGGCGGAGAGGAAGGCAATGAGGAGCAACCGGTGGCCGGAGCGACGGTGCGCTGGACGGGCGAGGAGCGCCCGGACCCGGTGGCGCAGATGATCGATGATGTGCTGAAGGAGGCCGCACCGACGAGCAAGGAGGTGCAGACGCTCGGGGACGGGAGCTTCGAGCTGTGGGCGGCGGTTGACCCGGACAACCCGGGCCGGCGGCGGGGCCGCGGCCGGCAGGTCAACCGGCTGAACGTGGTGGAGGCCCAGCTTGGTGAGATCAAGGGCGAGGAAACGATCGAGTTCACTGACGGACAGCCGCAGGAGGTGAAGATCACGCTGCAGCAGGTGGGCACGCTGCGCGGCCGCGCAGTGGGCCCGGACGAGGAATCAGTGCCGGGTGCCGAGATCCAGGTGGCGCAGGTCGGACGCGCCATGGCCGGAGGAACACCGGAACTGCTGGCGTCTTACACCGACGAGGAAGGGAACTTCACGATCGAGAACATTCCCACCGGGCGGACGATGGTGATTGCCAATGCGGTCCCGGGGTTCGTCCCCCCGGAGCAGCGCAACGTGAGCATCGACCCCGGTGACGAGAACGAACTGACACTGTACTACGAGCGGTCGTTCCCCTTCGAAGGCATCGTGGTGGACGGGGACGACAACCCGATCCGGGGGGCGGAGGTGACGCTGACCCAGCCCCGCGGCGGGTTCCTCCAGCGCATAATGGGCGGAGGGACTGTGACGACGAATTCCGAGGGCCGCTTCGAGCTGGAGAACCTGCCGGAGACGGCGGACGCACTGGCCTTCCGGGTGGGGCACACGAACTACGAGACGCGCGAGGTGCGCAACATCCTCCCGGAGGACAGCCCGCTGACGATTACACTGCAGGGGCGGTCCAGCGTGGAGTTCACGGCGCACTCGGGCAACGTACAGCGGACAAGTTTCGAATATGAGATCCGGCCACAGGGCCGGCCCGCCAGCGACGACCCGCGCATGATGATGATGCGGGGAGGCCGAGGCGGACAATCCGGCTCGGGGACGGTTCACCTGCAATCCTCACCGGTGAAGGTGACCGTGGAGCCCGGCAGATATACGCTGCACGTGCACGGCATCAGTGACGAGGACGGGCAGCGGGACGGGACGTATGGGGCGGAGGACTTCCAGGTCCGGCGCGGCGAGACGGAGCCGGTCGAACTGGAGGTGCAGCTCAGCCCGCGGCTCGTCGTGCAGGGCCGTGTGATTGACGACGAGGGCAACGGCCTCCCGGACGCGGAGGTGCAAATCCACCAAGCAGGACGGGGCGGCGCAGCCGCCCGTTGGCAACGCGGGCGGGGCGGCAATGACGGCATCGTGGACCCACAGGCGACCGACGGACGCGGGTATTTCCGCTTCGAAGAACTGACGGCCGGGCGGTTCGAAATCCGTGCGGAAAAGGAGGACTACGTCCAGCGCGAGGAAGTAACGATCAGGCTGCAAGCCGGCGAGGACCCCGAACCGGTGACGGTGGAGCTGGTGCAGGGTGGAACGATCCACGGTCAGGTGACGGGTGTGGACGGCCGGCCGATGACTAACGGCTGGGTCTATGCGGACGTTTCGGGCACCGGCGGGACTGCGCCCGGCTGGGGCCGCGGCAGGGGGAATGCTCCGGCCGTGAACGACCGCGATCACCGGGACCAGTTGGACGGATCGGGGAACTACCGGCTGACGGCGCTTCCCCCTGGCCGGCACCGGGTGGCGGTCTTCGACGAGGACTATGGAATGGAGATCATGTACCTGGATGTGCAGCTCGGCGTGCACGAGACGGCCAAGGTGGACTTCGACATGCAGGGGCTGGTGCAGGTTGATGGCTCGGTGGATGTGGAAGGCATGAGCATCGGCCGGGGCGGGCTCGGCGGGACGAGCTTCCGGCTGATCCCCGAGGGCGAGAGCGAGGGCGGGAAGCTGCTCTCACTGGACAACCGGCAGAACTTCCGGGCGTATCTGCGGCCGGGCAGGTATGAGCTGCACGTTTCGCCGCGTGGCATCAATACGGACCTGCCGACCGGCGCAACGGTGGAGCTGGTGGAACGGCGGCCGCGCCAGTCGGCGGACATCCGGGTGGGCCTGCACGAGATGGACGTCCTGGTGGTGTCGCCCGACGGGGCGGACTTCCGCGGAGGCGATGCGCGCATCCGGTTCGACGGGCTGAACCGCTCGGTGACGTTCCGCCTGAGTGTGAGCGAGCGGATCACCCGGCTGCGGTTCATGCCGGAGGGGATATACGGCGAGCAGGGCCGGCTGAACGGCCGGGATGGCCGCGTGTATGTCCCGCTTGAGGAGCAGATCGGCCCGCGCGGCGACAACATCCTGACCTTCGTTTCCGAAGAGGAGTTGAACGGCACCTGACGCACCACTGGCCGCGGCAACAGAAAAGCCCCGGGGGAGAGCGCTCCCCCGGGGCGATTTTCTTGTGGGGCTTGGCGTCAGTGTCGAAAGTGGCGCATGCCGGTGAAGACCATGATGATACCGTGCTCGTTGGCCGCGTCGATGGATTCCTGGTCACGAACGGAGCCGCCGGGCTGCACGATACCGCGGACACCGTGCTCGGCGGCGATGTCCACACAGTCGCGGAAGGGGAAGAAGGCGTCGCTGGCCATATAGGTGCCCTTGAGGGGCCGGCGGGCTTTCTGTGCGCCGATGCGGGCGGAGTCCACGCGGGACATCTGGCCGGCGCCGATGCCGGCGGTTTCGGTTTCCGTTGTATAGACGATGGCGTTGGACTTGACCCACTTCACGCAGCGCCATGCGAAGGTGAGGCCGGTGAGGTCGTCCACTTCCGGTTCGGCCTTGGTGACGGTCTTGAAGTCGCGCCTGCCGAGCAGGCCAAGGTCGCGCCCGGTGACGAGGACGCCGCCGACGACGCCGCGGAGGACGTTGGAGGATTCCTTGGGGGTGAAATCGCCGGTCTGGAGGAGGCGGAGGTTTTTCTTCTTCGTCAGGACGGCGAGGGCGTCCCCGCTGAAGGAGGGGGCGATGACAATTTCGTTGAAGGTCGCGGCGACGGCTTCGGCCGCAGGCCCGTCCACGGTTTTGGAGAACGCGACGATGCCACCGAAGGCGGAGTCGGGATCGGTGGAGCGGGCGCGCTCGTAAGCCTGCGCGGGGGTGTCGGCGAGGCCGATGCCGCAGGGGTTGCTGTGCTTGACGATGACGGCGGCGGAGAAGGCCAGGGACGCCATGTCGCGGACCATTTCGAGGGCGCCCTCGGCGTCCAGCACGTTGTTGTAGCTGAGCGCCTTGCCGTGTAGCTGGCGTGCGTTGGCGATGCTGGTTTCGGTGCAGGTGGGGTCTGTGTAGAACGCGGCGGCCTGGTGGGGGTTTTCGCCGTAGCGCATGGGCTGGGCGAGGGGGTATGCGGCGGTATAGACGGCTGGCCA
>SLMS01000337.1 GCA_007133495.1 Candidatus Sumerlaeota bacterium
CCTCCTTGCGGAAGGAGAAGTCGAGCTTGGCGCCCGCCCCCTCTTTCCGCCAGAACAGGAGGTAGTCCTTGTCGGCCGGCACGCCCCCGGTATCGTGCATGTAGTCCGCCGCCACACTGGCTTCCTCGGACAGGCCGATCACGAACCCCATGCGGTCGTTCGTGATCGTGTTCGTGCGGAAGCGGCATTCGAAGATCAACTCTCGATCCTCCCCTGCCGTGGTAGAGATGGTGAACGGCGAGCTGCCGGCGCCACCCCATTGCAGGTAGGTCTCGTGGTCGTCCGTGGCGTGCTGCGTGAGGCGGATGCCGCCCCCCTGCCCGCCTTGGGCCTTAGTCAAGCCGCGGACGGTGTTTTCTGTATCCTTGCGGATCTGGAGACCGTCGGGGCCCATGATGTCGTTGTTCCCCTGCTCGACCGTGAAGGCGGCCAAGTTGGGGTAGACTCCCACTCCCACGTTGAGGTCGCGGAGGATCAACACTTCGTTCAAGGGGAAGTTGCGCCAGAGGTCATACGTCAGACCCCCCCGCAACTGCTCCTCGTGCTTGCGAATGAAATCAGTCATCGTGTACTCGATTCAGAAACGGTTTTGGTTCAGGTAACACACCCACACGAGGCGCCTACGATCACGCCACGTAGAAGACGAATCCTCCCTGGCGGCGGTCGTAGCAGACGAAGTTGCCCCAGTTGTCCATGTGCCGCTCGCGGACGGTGTGTTGCGTAGCGGCCGGCTTGGGGGCGTGCTTGATCATGTTCCGGCCGGATTTGAAGAAGTACTCGAACTTGTTCCAATTAATCCCGTACACGGGATTACTGGAGTCGTAGGCCTCGGACTCGCTCTCGGTCAGGGCCGGCACCCAGGTGAGTGGGATGCCACGAATGAGCACCTCGCCCGACCACCGGGCCACGTCCGGCCCAAGGTTGTCGTTGCCAGCCTGGAGCAGCCGCCGGCAGGTGGCCAGTACGGAGTGGACTGTGTACAACCCCCAAGCCGGATCGCCGCCACCGATCTCGGGGTATTGCCGCGGGGCCTTGAAGTGCGCGAAGTCCATCGCGTTGACGAGCTTCTCCACCAGGTCGTCGCGCGAGACCTGCTTGTAGGTACCCGTGTAGTTCTTCCAACGCGGGTACGACCCCGTGGCGATGCTCCCGGCCCCGTCGGTGAACCCCGAGGGGTCGCCTCCGTTGAACCCCAGCGTGGCGCTCTTCTGGATCCAGAAGGGGATACCACTGGGCGGACGGGGGTCCAACGTCGAACTCGAGGGGGCGGTCCACATGGCCGTCTCCATGAGCGCGAAAAAGTCGTTGTAGAGACCCTGCTCGTGAAGCAGCATCTCCTGGATGATCGTCTCGGGCCCGCTCTGGAAGGCCGGCTCGTCGATGTCGTAGATGTAGTTGACGGTCTGCTTCGCCCAGGGCTGCGTGGCGCTCTGCATCACGTTCTTGCGGTTGGTCGCGTCCACCGCGAAAAGACCGCTGTGCTTGGCCGTCCCCTGGTTGTCCACGCGGAGCCGCCAGCTCAACTGGACGCCGCCGCGTTCGGGCTTCTTCTTCGACTTGAACCACCTCGAAGCGAAGGTGTACTCCTGGAGCGGCATGGAGATGTCCACCCACTCGTTCTTGCGAAATCGATCAAGCGTCAGCTTGATGAAATCGTCCATCTGGTCATGGTTCAAACCCATGGCGAATTACCTCGTTTGGAAAGTCAGCCGCTCTCCCGCTCAAGCTCGCGCCAGGCCTCGTGGAGCACGGGATCCTTCTCGGGAGACCCCTTCCAGGACCGCTTGGTCCCGGTGGCCTCCCGATGCCCCCCGGCGCCCAGCTTCCGCTGCGCCTGCTGTTGGAGCCGTTGCGAATAAGAACGACGTTGCTGATGTGAAAGCTGGTCAGCGAACTCCAGATTCAGAGCTCGCCGAACAAGAGTGGGCGTCAAGCCGCCCTGCTTCCCCCGGGAAGCCAGCCCCGCGCGGAGCGTATCGACGGATTCCCAGAGCTTGGCCCGGTTGTCCTTCGTCTTTCCATCGAGGTCGGCGGACTGGCCGAAGAGGTCTTCATGGCCCATGCCGTCCACGATAGCGTCGAAGGAATCGATCTCCCGGCGCTCGGCATCCTGTCGCAACTGGCCGGACAGCGCTTCGAGCTGTTGCTCGAGCTGCCGGACCCGCTCGCCGTAATGCTTCCCCAAGCGGTCGAACTCGCCGACGATCTGCTCATCGAAGTACTCGGCGGTGATCTCGGGCTTGTAGCCCTCCTCCTCCGCCTTGACAAACTTCCCGTCGTCGCCGCGCTCTCGGGCAGCGGCCCGCTCCTGGGCCTCCGCCTTGGCACGCGCCGCCTCGGCCGCCACCAGGGCCGCATCCTGCTCCTCGCCGGGCTTGATTCGCTGACCCACCTCCATGAGGTTCCGGTCGAGGATCCGGGCAGCACGCTCCAGCTCCTCGGGGCCAGAGAAGTCTCGCAACTCCTCCTGGGAAACCCCCAACGAATCGGCCAACTCGCGGATGTCGTCGTGCAACATCCAGTCTTCGTCGGCATTCTCGCCGACGGCCTCCTCACCTTCGCCGGTAGCGTCATCGGCGTCGGTGGTTGTCTGCTTGGAATCGTCCGCCCCCTCGCCCGCTTGGGCGTTGTCGGCCCCTTTGTCCTTTCGATCCTCATCGGATTCGGCGGGCGGATTGGCGGCCTCGTACTCGTCCAGGGCCCGGTTGGCGGCGTCGACGTCCAGGGTCCCGTCCGGCTGACTGATCTCGATCGGCACAGCATGTCTCCAGAAAAAAACGGTACGCGAGCGCCATACCGCTCATTTCCAGGACTCGCAGCGACCGGCCAGTCGCCTAGATTCAACTCTTCCCCGCCCAGTCTCCGTAGCCCGCGTCGTTGTCCCGAAGGTTCCTCGCCTTGAGTACCTTGTTCCGGGCCTGTCGCGACTCGATCACACACGTCCCGTCCGGGTCGTGGTACGCCCCGCGGATCCCCTGCTCGGCGTAGAACTGGTTGAACTCCTCCGCCTGCGCCCGGGGCACGGCCAGCCCCAGCGACCGCTGCGGGCGGGCCTGGCTCGTGGCCACGGCCACCGCCGGGATCGCCAGGGGACTTCGAAGGTGTGTCGGGGCTGGTCGCCGCATGGCTACCTCATCATCTGCGCCTGCTGCTGGGGAGTGACCTGCCCGCCGCCGAGTAGCGTCTGCTGGAGAATCGAAGAGCGGGCCTCGGGGGTGCCCCCGGTCGGGATGTTGTGCCGAACGTAGTTCCGCGTGGTCTCAGTGGGGCGAATCTGCTCGACCGGGCCTGGCCGCTCGAGAGCGGGCAGGTCCACGAAGCGGATCACCCGCTCGAGCTCGGGCAGTTGCAGCGTTTCCGAGTAGTGCTTAACGAGTTCCTGCACGTCGATCGTCGCGCCGGCCGCCTCGAGGATCGGGTACATCTGGACCAACTGGCCGATGGCCCGCTCCATCTTCTGGGCCTTGACCTCCGGAGGCTCGTAGGTCATCGAGTAGGGCTCGATCTCGAAGTTGTACTTCCAGAACGCCCCCTCCCTGAGCTCGGGCGTCCACGACGTGTCGACGCGGATCCCCGAACCCGGCGAGACTTCCACCGAGGAAGGGACGGAGAGCATCTCGTCCACCCACATGAGGTGGGCCAGGTTTTCGAGCAACTTGACCACAAACTTGTGGGTCTCCTGCTGCATCCTCGCCTCTTTCCGCGAGGCGGCGGCGTGGATCAGCTGCTCCTGGCCCACAGTCGAGGTCTGCGGTCCCAGGCCGGCCATGGCCCGCAAGTTGCCCGCCTGGCGGTCGAACAGATCGATCACGCCCAAGGAGAAGGCCACGTTGGCTTGGTCGACGCCCCCCTGATTGATCACGTTGATCCCGCTCGGGTCGGCCACGTTGACCCAATCGCCGTCGTTCACCCGCTTGAGCCGCTCGGCGTCCGCAGCCGCGGAGGGGCGGTAGGTCGGGTTGGTCTTCTGCCGCCGGGCCTGGCGGGACTGCTTCCGCATCAGGCCGTTGTACAGAAGGTGCAGGCCCATCAGGCTATGGGCCGGCGAGAGGGGCATCGCGTTGTCGGGGACCCCGGAGAAGTAGAGCACCTCGTAAGGTCCGCCCTTGGGGCCCTGGTCCACGAGCTTGAGCGGTCGGCCGCGGACGTGCCTGGAGAAGACGCCCACGGCCTTGAGCTCGGGGAGCCAGACGTCCATCAGGTCCACCATGGGACCGTACTCGTCGTCGTCCGTGAGGGTCCCGGAGGTGATCCCGTGGGTCTCCTCCTCGCCCCGGTCCCACTTCGAGGTCGGCGCCAGCTTCTTCAACACCCGCTTGTCGTAGTCGGGGTTTTCGCGGACCAAATCCCAGGGCGCGCGATACTCGTCCCACATGAACTTCGAGCGACGGATTTCCTTGACGCCCATGTCCATCCCGAAGTCGTCGGGAGAAACCCGCACGACTTGAGGCCGGCCCGGGTCGGCCCACTCGTCATCGGCCAGTTGCACCGACTCCCACTCGGCCTGCACCACCTTGGCGATGCCCATCGTGAAGAAGGCGTCCAGGACGATTTCCTGGATGGTGTCGCAGAACCGCATGGCCTTGATGTAGGCATTCAGGCTCTGCTGGAACCGGAAGGCGAAGGGCCAGAGTTCCAGGAAGGGGGTGGTCACCCGCACCTTCGGGTTCTGGTAGGCCAGGCCGGTGGCGTAGGCGCTGGCGGCCATCTCCAGGAGGTTCACGAGCACTTCGTGGGGCGCGCCCTCGCTGTTGTACCAGGAGCCGACGTACTCCCGGACGATCCGGCTCCGCTTCTCGCGGAAGGGGCGCATGGCGTCCCGGCTGGAGTCGATGGCCGTGTAGAGGCGGCTGATGTCGGTCTCGCGGCCGAGGTCGAGCATCGTGGGTTGCTCGGGAGGAAGGTTGCGGGCAGCCAAGAAACGAAAAAAGGCAGCATGGTGGTATGGCACCATACTGCCTTCGTGTTTTTGGCCCCCCGCCCAGAGGCTGGCCGGCCCGCCGGGGAGGTTGCCCGCGTGAATTGTCAACGAGTTGCGGAGGCTGGACTCGAACCAGCAACCTGCGGGTTATGAACCCGCCGAGCTAACCAGTTGCTCTACTCCGCGATCAACCCCACCCGTCTGCCGGAGATGATACCCCACTTTCCTGGAAAATGTCAAGCCCTTCGTTTTCCCACGGGTCTCCCCCGGACCCCAAGGTCGCATCGTAGTCCCTCAGCCGCGCCGCCATCGACCCCTCGGGCGCCTTGGCCGGCGCCTCCTCGGTCTCCTCCACAAGGGGCTCCTCTTCACACCCATACCAGGCCAATGCACCGGCCACGACATGGTCCGCGTGGGGCTTCCCCTTGGCCCCCTCATCCTCGGTCTTCCGCGAGGCCACATGGATGATCTTCCCGTTCCGCCACTCGTACTCCCCGCACTCCTCGAGCATCCGCTTCGAGCGGGGGGTGAACCGCTCCTCGGCCATCCCCTCCTGCATCGCCTCGAAGAGCTTGAGCTTCACATCGTCGTTGGTCATCCAGAAGCCGGGCTTCTGAGTCTTCTTCTTCAGCCCCACGATCTCCACGTCCCGGTAGTAGACGTTCG
>SLMS01000048.1 GCA_007133495.1 Candidatus Sumerlaeota bacterium
GACACGCGAAAGCCCCGCTCCCATTGGCTCAGGAAGCGGGGCTTTGTTGCTTGCTGTTGTCCGGGAGCGGGCGGCGGGAGCCGCGCGGCCTGCCTCAGTAGCTGCGGTACTGCCGGCGAGCGCTCGTTGTGGTCCCGTAGTCCACCGCTGCGCCGGTCGAATCTGTCCCCGTCGCCATGAACTCGTCGCTGAAGGTCGGGAAGCTCTCCCCCCAGACCGTCGGGAGGACGAACTCCGGCTCCATCAGCGGCTGGTAGTTGCTCGGAATCGGGAACGGGAAGCTGATCACCTCGTAGAAGCCCACGAAGGTCCGCGCCACGGCGAAGGCCGTGCCCTTGATCACGCCCATCACCGTGCCGGTGAAGGGGTCGGTCCGGGCCCATTCGCGGGCGGTCTGCTTGGGAATCTCGATCCAGCCGGTCAGGACGTTCACCACCCCGCGGCCGAGCTTGTGGAACATCTTGTTGATGTCGCTGTTCTCGCGCTCAAGTTCCGTGGAGGCAACAGGTTGCGCGGATGCCTGCTGCGGAGCAACGGGCGCCAGCGCCAACGCTCCGACCATCAGGATTGCCATCAGCAGGGTGGGAAACTTCGGAAGCCGGGTCATCAGGGAGTTAGTCCTCCTAAAGTGTTGGAAGCCTCGCGGGCGGGTTCCTCTTGAAACAGTTGGAGCGCCGGGCGCTCAGTCCACCTCGTCGATGAAGGGGAACTCAGTCCTCTGGACGGACTGGAAGTTATTGCCGTACAGGTCAACCGGGAAGGTCACCACGTCCACCGTTCCCAGCACAAGACGCTGGCCCGTGTAGAAGACGCCCTTGCCCAGACCCACGAACGTGCCGGTGAAGGGGTCGGTGTTCTGGATCTCCTCGTTGATCTCCAGCGGAATCTCCACCCAGCAGAACAGGATGTTCCCCACTCCTCTGCCAAGCTTGTTCGTTATCTTGCTGGGGTAGGTCGTCGTGTAAAGCGGGCCTGTGGCGAACGCCGGGGCCGTCAGTGCCACGGTGAGAAGCAGGACGAGCCCGCCGAGCAAAGACCGGAATGCCAACCTTCTGGAAACAGCTTGCATGGAGCCTCTCCTGCAACGGGGTTATCTTGGGGGGACATGCGCACGAGTTGCCCGATGCAAGTCCTCACCCGGCGCTGGCGCAACGAAAAAAACGCTATCTCAGGCGCAGCAGATCGTGGTGCTCGATCACGTATTTTGCACCGCTCGCCACTGTCAGGAGGATCGTAACCGTCAGCGGAATCCAGATCAACACGAACCACACCGTATCCGCCCCATAATCGGACAGGAGCGGGGCCTCCCACACCCCCAGCATCGTGAAGAAGTCCCGTGCCGTCAGCAGCACCATCGCCGTGATGATCAGCGCGAGCTGCCAACCCGTCTTGTGCTTCCCCAGCCGGTCGGCCTCGATCACCCGTCCGTACTCCACCGCCACTCCCCGCAGGCCCGTCACCAAGAACTCCCGGGAGATCACCACCACGGCCGCCCAGACCGGGATCATCTCCACCCGCACCAGGGCCACGAGCGCCGCCGTCACGAATATCTTGTCCGCCAGCGGGTCCAGAAGCTTCCCGGCCGGGGTCACCAGCTTCCACGTCCGGGCGATGTACCCGTCCAGCCAGTCTGTGACTGTCACCAGGATCACCAGAACCAGCGCCGCGGCGCGGCAAGCCGCCATCGTCTCGCTGGTTTCCACCGTGAAAAAGTCCTGCGGAAGCACCAGCACCAGGAAGACCGGCACCGCCAGAATGCGGAAAAGGCTGAGGAGGTTCGGCAGATTCATGAGCTTGTGGGCCGATACTTACCGGCCCTTGCGGCTTCTCCGTCTTTTCAACTCGTTGCGCTCAGCACCTTCGGGCTGACGATTTCGTCGTTGCGCTCAGCACCTTCGGGCTGACGATTTCGGCCGTGCTCTGCCGCCCAGCCTCGTCCTCCGCCTGCAGCATCGTCCCGGGCGGCGACTTCACCCAGTGCACAAACCCCAGCGCCACCGGAGCCCCCCATGCCGGGCTGTGCGCCGTGCTCGTCAGCTTCCCAACCGGCGTCCCCACCGAATTCACTTCCATTCCCGGCTTCGGCTGGAAGCCCGGCTCGAAGCGCATCAGCACCAGCCGGCGCGAGAACTCGTCCGTCGAGGAGTGCAACAGCGCCCGCTTGCCCAGGAATTTCGGCTTGTAGAAGTCCACCCGGCTTTCCTCTCCAACCTCGAACGGGGTCGCCCGTCCATCCCACTCCGATGCGGCGGCAGCCATGCCCGTCTCGATCCGCAGCACCCGCCGCGCCGTCAGCCCCACCGGCCTCATGCTGGCGCTCTTGCCCGCGCGGTAAAGCCGGTCCCACGTCTCCTCCAGATTCGCAATACCCGCCACCAGGAAATACCCGCCGCCGAGGCCGTACGGCGCCTTCAGCACCAACACCCGGCTCGTCCCCTGTGCCACGACAGTGCCCTTGCCGGGGTCCGGCGGTAGCGCCTGGTCCAGGAAAAGGCCCTCCAGCAGCGCCTTCGCTCCCGGGCCCCGCAGCAGAATTTCCCCCTGACTCGCCGTTACGTTTGTCAGCTCAAGGTCCCACTCCGACCGTGCTTCGAGCTGGTCATCCAGCAGCTCCAGCACATCGCGCCGCCTTGGGCTGCTCCCCACCAGCAGGTAGTATTTCTCGTCCCGGTAAACCAGAAAGCCTTCCTCGATGCCTCCCCGCTCGTTGCAAAGGAACCCGTAGGCCGAACAATTCGTCCGGATCGTCGTCACATCCAGCGTCAGCATCTCGTTCAGGAACCGCGCCGCGCTGCCTCCCTCCAGCCGCAACCGCACCGCATGGCTCATGTCGATCAAGGCGCAGCCGGATTGCAGCTCCCCGTACTCTTCCTGGGAAGCCCCGTCGTAGGACTCCGGCAGCTCCCAGCCCATCCAGTTGGTGAAGCTCGCCCCGTGCGAGGCATGCCAGTCGTGCAGCGGAAGCCGATGGTCGGGATTCATGGCTGAAAGCTCCTGGAGCCTGCGCGATTGGCGGAAATCAGTAGGCGCGCGCGTAAAGGACCCGCGCCACCGCCGGTTTGCCCGAGTAGATGTCCACTTCGCCCGCCTCCACCTCCGAGCCCTCGAAGGGGATGCAGCGGATCGTGGCCTTCGTCGCCCCCTTGATCGCCTCCTCCGTCTCCTCCGTACCGTCCCACGGACAAGACAGGAGGCCCCGCTTCTCCTCCAGGGTCGCCTGGAACTCCTCCCAGTTCGCGGGCCGCGAGGTCTTCTCCTCGCGGAAGGAACGGGCAGTCTCCAGCATGTTCGTCTGGATATCCACCATCAGCTCCGCCACGCGCTCCACCGCCTCCGCGTCCGGCAGGAAGGCCTTCTCGCCCGTGTCCCGCCGTACAAGGCATGCCGTCCCGTTTTTCAGGTCCTTCGGCCCCACCTCGATCCGTACCGGCACCCCCTTCACCTCCCACTCGGTGAACTTGAAGCCCGGCCGCTGGTTCTCCCGCATGTCCTCGCGCACCCGCACGCCTTTCTCCCGGAGCGCCTTCGCGATGCGTGCGCATTTCTCCTTCAGCTCCCCCTCGATGCCCGCCTTGTAGATCGGCACAATCACCGCCTGCACCGGCGCCACGCGCGGCGGCAGCCTAAGGCCCCGGTCGTCGCCGTGCGTCATGATGATTCCGCCGACAAGGCGCGTCGAAACCCCCCAGCTCGTCTGCCAGGCGAACTTCTCCACGTTGTCCTCGTCGAGGAACTTGATCCCGAAGCCTTTGGAGAAGTGCTGTCCGAGGTTGTGGCTCGTCCCCGCCTGGAGCGCCCATCCGTCCTGCATCAGCGCCTCCACCGTGTACGTCCGCAGCGCGCCGGCAAACCGCTCCGACGCCGTCTTCTCGCCCGCCACGGCCGGGATCGCCAGTTCCGTCTCCAGGAACTCGCGGTACACCTCCAGCATTTTCAGCGTCTCCTCCTGCGCCTCCTCCTCGGTGCGGTGGACCGTGTGGCCCTCCTGCCAGAGGAACTCCGCCGTCCGCAGGAACAGCCTCGTGCGCTTCTCCCAGCGCATCACGTTCGCCCATTGATTGATCAGGATCGGCAGGTCACGGTAGCTGTTCACCCAGTTGGCGTAAATCGAGCAGATGATCGCCTCGGAAGTCGGCCGGATGGCCAGCCGTTCCTCCAGCTCACTCCCGCCTCCCTGAGTCACCCAGGCGCACTCGGGAGCGAAGCCCTCCACGTGCTCCGCCTCCTTGAGCAGCAGGCTCTCCGGCACCAGCAGCGGGAAATACGCGTTCTCGTGCCCTGTCTCCTTGATTCGGCGGTCAAGCGCGTCGCGCATGTTCTCCCAGAGGCCGAACCCGTAGGGCTTTATGACCATGCAGCCCTTCACCACGGTGTAATCGGCCAGATCGGCCTTCCGCACCGTCTCGATGTACCACTCCGAAAAGTTCTCTTCCCGGGAGGGGATGCGTTCGGGCTTCGGGGTGCTGACGCTCATCGTTTGAGTAGGAACCTACCTTCTCTTGGGAGTGGACCTGCCTTGCGCACGAACCACGCACGAGACCACCCCCCCAGCCGCGAGAGCAAGCGGAAGGGCTGCGCGGAGCAGATGCACGTCAGGATACACCTGCTCCCCGCCCGATTGGATTGGCTGCGTGTCACAAGAGCCCACTGGACGCGGGCAGGGAGGGGCGCTCCGCCAATCGCCGGTCACCCGCCACTAACCACCACCCATTCTAACACCCCTCCCCCCAGTTCTCCAGCAGGGCGACGAAGTCGGCGAACCCGACCGGTACGCCGTCTATCTCCTCTCCCCAGTTTTCCAGCAGGAAGATGAAATCCGCGAAATCCGTGCATCCGTCCTGGTTGAAATCACCGGTCTCCCGGGCGCCAGGCGGGAGATTATATGGGTATCCCAGCACCCAGGTGTCCGAGAGGGTTGTATAGACGGTTACAACACCTTCGGGGGAAGCCGTTGTCTGGTGCCCGCCGCTGTCCGGTCCTGCAGTCTTGCGGGTGATGCTCTGCGTAAGCCCACCGTGGATCATCAACTGGTCGTAGTACGGATCGTAGGCCATAACGTGGCCGAAGCGGCGTGGAGGATCGACAGTCGTTTGATGCTGGAGCCACTCCTGGCCATCCCATGACCAAGTCTCGTCCGACAAGCCACTGCCCCCAGTACCGCCGAACACCTGTATCACGTTCTGCCGGCTGTTATAGACCATTGTGTGCCCGGCGCGCGGAAGAGTACCGCTACCAGGGGCAATCTCCCAGCTCGACCCGTCCCAGACCCAAAGCTCAGAAGAAGGCATGATGGCGGAGGGTCCACTGCCACCGTGCAGAACGACTTGTTGGTTCTCCTCGTCCCATGCCATGGCATGCTCAGACCGTTCTGAGGGAGAAACTGCCACGGCGGGGTTCGTCCATTCCGATCCATCCCACATCCAAGTGTCCTCCGCAAGTTCCTGCCCTGTGAAACCGCCGAAAAGGAGGATGGATTCGCTGTTACCGTCCCATGCCATCGCGTGCCCCACCCGGCCCGGCGGGTGGACTGGAGGGGTGAGTTCGACCCAGGAGTCCCCCGTCCATTCCCACGTGTCGCCGAGCAGGACTCCCCCCTGCCCCTCACCGCCGAAAAGAACAATCCGCTCGCGGACCGGATCAAACGCCATGGCGGCACGAAACCGGCCGGGCGGAGAAGGGGCCACGGGCTGCCTCTCCCAGAAACGCCCGTCCCAAGTCCATGTCTCCCCGCTCACGGCGCCACCGAGTTCGCCCCCGAACATCAGCGCGCTGCCGCGCGCGTCGTCCCAGGCCATTGCCGCATGGGGCCTGCCAGGGGCGGGATCGCTGCTGGCCACCTTCACCCACGCGGTTCCCTCATAGGTCCACGTGCCGGCGAATGGAAGAGACGGGATGCCGCGTGGTATGACCCCGCCAAACCGGACAACGTGCCCCCGGGCGGCATCGAAGGCCAGTCCGTGGCCGGCTGCTCCCCCGGGAGCATTGACCTGCCTCTCCTGCCAGGAACTGCCGTCCCATTCCCAAGTGTCCCCGCCGCCACTGGTTCCCCCCTGCAGGACCGTCACACCGCGGTCCGCATCGTACGCCATGGCGTGCTGGCTGCGCGGCGATGGGCCGGTGCTGGCCACCAGTTCCCACTCGTCCCCATCCCATTCCCACGTTTCGCCGGAACTTGACTGTCCATCCTCGGCGCCTCCGAAAAGCACCACCACATCCCGCACCTTGTCATAGGCCATGGCGTGCAGGTTTCGGTCTGAGGGTCCGGTGGTGGCCACCTGCTCCCAACTGTTCCCGTCCCATTCCCAGGTGTCGGAAAAACGGTCATCACTTTCACCAAGGCCGCCGAAGAGCACCGTGCGCTGGCGTGCGCTGTCGTAAACCATCTTGTGCCCGCTCCGCTTCGCCGGTCCGGTTGCAGGCACTTCCTCCCAGGAGACGCCATCCCACTCCCAGGTTCCGTCCTCCATCCCGGAATCGCTCTCACCGCCGAAGAGCACTGTGCGCTGGCGATTACTGTCATAGGCCATGGCGCCATGGCGGACGCCCGGCGGCCCGCCCGAAGCCACCATATGCCAGTCCGTTCCGTCCCACTCCCAAGTCTCGTCTGGCATGAAGGTATTCCCGGACAGGACTGCGCGCCCACCGAACATCACCACGCGTTCACGGTCGCTGTCGTATGCCATGGAATGCCCGGCGCTGCCCGGCGGCCCGATGCTGGTCACCTGCCGCCATGCGAAAGCCCCCGGAGCGTCACCGGGACTCAAGACCAAGGGGAGTGCAATCGCCGCCAAGAAGAGAAGTCTGAAAATGCAGGAGGTCATCAGTCTGGCATATCCTTTCGGGAGAGAGGAGATCGCGCGGCCTTCTGGAGACTAATACCACATATATTCCTGCATCGTGCTTCTGTCAAACGGAAATGTGAATTGCCCGGCGCAACATTGTGGCGCGGACTGCTCGTGCCATCATTAAATAACGGCGGCACACCTCCCGGTTGGGGTGTGCCGCCGTTGTTTCCCTGTCTATACGGACGGACTGAATGCTTGCCAATCTGCTCTCGCCGATCACTCGGAGGGGCCGCCGATTAGCTTATTAACGTCTTTCCCGCGGAGGCCCGCTTTGCCCAACTCGCCGCTCACCCGCCACCGGCCACTAACGACTACCCACTCTAACACCCCTCCCCCCAGTTTTCGAGCAGGGCGGTAAAGTCCTCGAAGCCCATCGCCTCGCCGTCTATCTCATCGCCCCATCGCTCCAGCAGGAACACGAAGTCTTCGAAATCCACGCAACCATCATTATTGAAATCACCCACTTCGCGCGCCTCAGCAGGGATTTCCGGACCCGGCTCGATTCCCGAATCCCACAGCTTCGCGTCGTCCCAGTTGTCCCCGGTGAGAATTTTCGTTCCATCCGGTGAGAAGACAGCGAAATAAGGGCGTATATACTGGTTGTGCGCATTCAACTCAAAAATACGCAGCGTCTCCGCCGTTTCCGCGTCCCACAGCCGCACGGTTCCGTCCCAACTCGCGGTCAGAATCTTCGACCCGTCAGGTGAGAAAAACGCGGACCTGACCCAGTGCGAATGGCCTTCGAATGTTCGTATTATCGCTCCCGTCTCCGGGTTCCAGAGACGTGCCGTCGTATCGTCGCTTCCCGTCAGCACCATCGACCCGTCGGGCGAGAACGCCACCGAGCGGACCCAGTCCAGCGCCAGCGTCTCGTCATCCACGTGGCCATCGAACGTCCGGATGGTTATTCCTGTCTCCGCGTCCCACAGCCGGGCCGTCTCGTCGTCACTTCCCGTGAGCACCTGCGTTCCGTCCGGCGAGAACGCCACCGACCGGACGTAATCCTCGTGCCCGGAAAATGTGCGGATCAAGTCACCCGTTTCCGTATCCCACAGCTTCGCCGTATGGTCGCGGCTCCCGGTCAGGACGGATGAACCATCCGGGGAGAAGACAGCCGATTCCACAGTACCGTCATGTCCCTCGAACGTGCGGATCAGGTCCCCGCTCGCAACGTCCCAAAGCCGTGCCGTATCGTTTGCCCTGCCCGTGACTGCCATCGTCCCGTCCGGAGAGAAAGCCACCGAATAGACCGAGTGCGGCCATCCCGTATCCTCCTCAAGCGTGCGGACAGTATCACCGGTGGTCACGTCCCAAAGCCGCGCCGTGGAATCCGAACTCCCGGTTAGTACCTCCGAACCGTCCGGCGAAAATGCCACCGAGAGAACATCGTCCGTATGGCCCTCGAAAGTCTCAAGTGGAGTGTCCACCACATCCTGCGCCGGCGCGAAACCGGCCGGCAGGAGCAGAGCCGCGGCCAACGCGGCCATCGTTCCGCCAGCCACGCCGCGCAAAATGCCTCTTCCCCGCTTCTGTCCACTGTTGAATTTCCACATACGCCAGCTCCTTGTCAGTACAGACTGAATTTCTCCCTCCCTCCGCTCCGGTTGTGCAATTTCGGCGGAGGCGATGCCCTGTATCCGCGAGCCGGGTTCCGCCTGCCGCTTCCTCTCACTCACCCGCCACCGGCCACCAACCACTCACCACTCTAACACCCGTGCCCCCAATTCTCCAGCAGTGCCAAGAAGTCCTCGAAACCCATCGGCTCGCCGTCTATATCCTCCCCCCAATTCTCCAGCAGGAAGATGAAATCGGCGAAATCCGTACACCCGTCACTATTGAAATCGCCAAGCTCCCGCGCGCCGGGCGGAATATTGTAGGGCTCGCCGAGCGTCCAGGTCCCGCCGAAGTTGGAGGAGCCATTGGTCCCGCCGAACATGACGACCTGGGCATGGTAGTGGTCGTAGGCCATCGCGTGCCCGAGGCGCGCCGGAGGGACTGGAGGAAAGGGCTGTACCTCACCCCATTCGTTCCCATCCCATCCCCAAGTATCGTCAAGGTAATCGAAGCCATCATGGCCTCCGAACATCGTGATCTGCTCCTCGCGGCTGTTGTAGGCCATGGCATGGCCCCCCCGGCTGGGCCCCGGGTGGTTGGCGAGTTCCCAGTCCGTCCCGTCCCACACCCAGGTATCGGCCCCCACAGCCATCCCGGCCGCCCCTCCGAAAAGAACAATTTGCTCGTTGGCGCGGTCCCACACCATTGCGTGGGCGACGCGCCCTCCGGGGGATTCGGTGGGGGAGAGTTCCGTCCATTCCCCTCCGTTCCACTCCCATGTGCCGGGAGGGTACACGGCGCCGATGGATCCGCCGAAAAGGAGTATGCTGTCTCGCGTGGGGTCGTACGCCATGGCGTGCCACCTGCGGGCAGAAGGACCGTCGGCCTCGATTTCGAACCATGAGGAGCCAGTCCATTCCCAGGTGTCGCCGAGCACTTCCCCTTCCTCGTCCTCACCCCCGAACAGGACGACCCTGTCGCGTGAGGGGTCGAAGGCCATTGCTGTGTGGAGGCGCGCCGGCGGGGTATTGAAGCTCGAATGCCGCTCCCAGAACCTGCCATCCCAGTACCAGGTGTCATCGAGGGGGGTGTCGTCTTCCCCCAGACCGCCGAAGAGCAGCGCTGCGCCGCGTGCGTCATCCCAAGCCATCGCGGCGCTGTGACGTGCCGGTGGATTGGATGCGGCCACTTTCTCCCATTCCGCTCCGGCGTAAGTCCACGTCTCCGCGTGGGGCACGCTCAGGCCGCCGCCGAATCGGACGATCTCTCCGCGCGCCGCGTCGAACACCATGGCGTGCCGGCTGACCGCGAGGGGACTGTTCGTGGTCCTCTCCTGCCATTCGTTGCCGTCCCACTCCCAGGTTTCTTCTCCTCCGTCACTGCCTCCTGCCAGGACGGTGATCCTCCGCTCGGAGTCATAGGCCATCGCGGGCCGCGTGCGCGGCGAAGGTCCGGCCGCGGCCACCTGTTCCCACTCGTTTCCATCCCATTCCCATGTTTCTTCCGGGTGCACCTGGCTTCCTTCGGTTCCGCCAAAAAGCACCGTGCGTTCCCGGTCCGCATCGTAGGCCATCGCGTGCAGATTGCGTGCAGAGGGGCCGGTACTTGCCACCTGCGTCCATTCGTTGCCGTCCCATTCCCAAGTGTCGTCATAGCGGACGCTTAGGTCTCCAAGGCCGCCGAAGAGCACTGTCCGCTCCCGTGCACTGTCGTAAACCATCGCGTGTGTCTGACGGCTTGGTGGGCCGCCGGTGGCCACCCGTTCCCACTCCTCACCATCCCACTCCCAGGTCTCGCCGCTTCGTCCCGAACCGGTTCGTCCGCCGAAGAGCACGATGCGCTCGCGTTCACTGTCGTAGGCCATGGCAGCCTGACGGGTTGCCGGTGGCCCTTCCGTGGCCACCAGTTCCCACGATGCACCATCCCACTCCCATGTGTCATTCAGGAGCGAACCCGGGAAATCCGTACCGTCGTCGCCGCCAAACATGACCACGCGCTCGCGTTCACTGTCATAGGCCATGGCCGGATCGGTACGGCCCTGCGGGCCGATACTTCCCACCTGACGCCAGGCAAACGCTGCGGAGGCCGTCTCCACGGCCAGCAGCGCCACAACAATTCCCACTCCCATCACAGCAAAAGAAGATAGACGGGTCAGCATCATTGAACAGTATCCTTTCGGTGTTGGCTGCCCTCGCAAAGCGGCATGTCCCTACGCTCACAGAGAGCAAGAAGGCGCACGCCCTCCGAGTCTGTCAAGCAGGGACATTCGCCGGGGTGCATTCAGGAAAAACTTCTGCGCCCGTAGGGGGGCATACCCCATTCCACCTGCGTCTATACTGCTGGGTTGTTGTATATACAGAATCCAGCCCGCCCGTGTCCGCAAGCAAAAGGCGGGCGGCCATCGTTCGCCGCCCGCCTCTCGTTATGTGCTGTTTGCTACTCGCGGCTCAACCGGCCGCTGGCCACTCTAACACCCCTCCCCCCAGTTTTCCAGCAGGGCCACGAAATCCGGGAAATTGAGCGGCTCGCCATCTATCACTTCGCCCCAGTTCTCCAGGAGGAACACGAAGTCCTGGAAGTTCACGCACCCGTCATTATTGAAATCGCCAACGGCACGTGCGTCCGGTGGTATGAGGAAAGGCAGGCCGAACTCCCAAGTGTCGCCGAGATAGCTGAAGGCGTCGTTGCCGCCAAAGACGACGATTTGGCCGCGATCGGAGTCGTAAGCCATCCCGTGCCCTGCGCGCGGCCCGGGGTCGGAAGGCGGGCTGAGTTCGGTCCAGTCGTTGCCGTCCCATTCCCACGTCTCGTCGGCCCGGGCCGGTTGACCACCGACCTGCCGGCCGCCTCCGTAGAGGATGATCGTCTCGTTCTCGCTGTCGTAGGCCATGGCGTGGTCCGCGCGTTCGGTAGGCTGCCCGGAGGTGACATGCATCCACTCCAGACCGGTCCACCGGTGGGTATCGAAGACGTAGCTGTCTCCGCCGAGGTGACCGCCGAAGAGTATGATGTCGCCGCTCGCCTCATGAGTCACCATGGTGTGGCTGTTCCGTGCAACGGGGGCGGCGGCAATCCGCTCCTGCCATTGGCCGTCGCTGAAGAGCCACGTGTCCTCACGTTGCTGCTGGCCGTCCCAGCCGCCGAAGAGGACGATTTCGTCCTCCTGGGGATGATAGGCCATGCGGGCACCGGCGCGGGCCGCAGGGGCTTCGGTGCTATCGATCTCCTCCCAGCCCGAGCCGTCCCACTCCCAAGTGTCGCCGAGGACTTCCTGGCCTTCTCCCAGTCCGCCGAACATGAGGATGGTTTCGTTTTCCGGATCATAGGCGATTGCGGCGCTCTCCCGCCCGGGGGGGAGGCTTCCGATCATGTGGATGCGCCCCCAGAACCTGCCGTCCCAGACCCAGGTGTCGCCGTAGAAATGTTGGCCGTCGAACCCCCCAAAAAGCAGGGTGTGCTGCTCGCTGGCTGAATACGCCATGGAGGTTCTGTTCCGGGGTGGGGGATTGGACGCGGCCACCTGCTGCCATTGGCTGCCGTTGTAAGTCCATGTTTCGGCGAACGGAATGAAGTCAGTCCCACCGAACTGAAGCACGACTTCGTTCGCGTGGTCATAGGCTATCCCGTTGAGAAAAATGGTGTCCGGCCGCTCGGCTGGAGACTCGGTCCACCCCGTGCCGTCCCACTCCCAAGTCTCTCCTATTCCCGGAGTTCCGCTGAACATCACGATCACCTCGCGCTCACTGTCGTAAGTCATCGAAGCCTGCTCGCGGGCGAGCGGACTGTCCCCGCTGTTGACCATCTGTTCCCAATCCTCTCCATCCCATTCCCACGTCTGGCCCGAAACGCCTCCCGATGACCGCCCTCCGTAGAGAACGGTGCGTTCGCGGGCCTCGTCGTACGCCATGGCAGCTCGGGTGCGCGCCGAGATGCCTCCCGGAGTCGAGGCCTCGGTCCACGTCTGCCCGTCCCACTCCCAAGTGTCGCCGAGCTCGACATCAAACTCGCCACCCCTTCCTCCGAACAGGACGACCCGTTCGCGGGCGCTGTCGTAGGCCATTGCGTGACCGCTACGTGCCTCCGGGCCGGAGGTGCTGCGAAGCTCCCAGTCCGAACCGTCCCATTCCCACGTTTCGCTCGTATGGCCTGAGGGGCTTCTTCCACCGAAGAGCACCATCCGGGAGCGAGCGCGATCGTAGGCCATATTGTGCTTGCGTAGCGGACCCGGGCTGTTTCCGGTCAGTGCTTGGTGCCATTGTTCGCCGTCCCATAGCCAGGTGCCGTCAAGGTCCGAGTAAATGCCCCGGCCTCCATAAAGGAGGACTTGCTGAATCGAGTGGTCGAACTCGAGAGCATGTTGAGAGCGCGGAGACGGCCCGATCCCTCCCACTTCGCGCCAGTTGGGCACGTCGATACCGCCTTTGGGCGCAGGCGGGTCTTCCGCGGCAATGGCCGCCGGCAGGGCCAACGCCGCTGCTGTCAGGAGAAGAGTGTACCGCATGGACATGGTGATAGCCGGTCCTTTCAAAAGAAAGATAGTGATACAGATTTGCCGAAGATTGATACGGCGGTTAGCTTACCGCTAAGTCCCTGTCCGGGTGTGGTCAAGGATGTTCTTGATGCACGCGTGTGGAAAAATTGTGTCTACACACGCCCCGTCCTGCCGCAGATGGATCGGCTGTTGCAGGGCAAGCAAAAGGCGGGCGGCCATTGTTTGCCGCCCGCCTCTCGTTATGTGCTGTTTGCCACTCAGCTGGCCACTAACCGCCGGCCACTGGCCACTCTTCTAGCAGCCCCAGTTCTCCAGCAGGGCCACGAAGTCGGGGAAGCCGAGCGGCTGGCCGTCTATCACTTCGCCCCAGTTCTCCAGCAGGAACACGAAGTCCGGGAAGCCTGTGCACCCGTCGTTGTCGAAGTCGCCAACCGCCCGTGCGCCTGGCGGGATCTCGTAGTCGGGGCCGTACAGCCAGGTCTCGTTCAGTGGCTGCCCATCGTTCCCGCCGAACAGCACCACCTGGTCGTGGAACGAATCGTAGGCCATGCCGTGGCCGCTGCGCGCCGAAGGCCGGAGGCCCGGCCCGGCTTCCGTCCACTCCTCGCCGTCCCACTTCCACCAATCGTTGAACCACTGCGGCGACATCCCCACGATGGAGAAACCGCCGTACAGCACGATCTCCTCCCGCAGGCTGTCGTAGGCCATCGCGTGGTCCGCCCGTTCATCCGGTTCCCCGGAGGTGGCGAACTCCCACGACTGACCGTCCCATTCGTAGGTGTCGAACGCGAAGCTGAGCCCGCCGAGGAAGCCGCCGAACATCACGATCTGGCCGCTCGCGTCGTGGCGGGCCATCGCGTGCGTGTTTCTTCGTACCGGCCCGGGGGTGACGCGTTCCTCCCAGGAGCCATCACCCCAAATCCAGGTCCTGTCGCTGTGTTGGCTTCCATCGTAGCCGCCGAAGAGAATGACCTCCTGGTTGCCAGGGTCGTAGGCCATGCGCACACCGGCCAGCGTGGGGGGAGAAGTCCCGCCGGTCAATTCCTCCCATTGCTCGCCGTCCCACACCCACGTGTCGCCGAGTTCATCGTCTTCATCATCGCCGCCGTAGATCATGACCCTTTCCGTAGCCTCGTTGTAGGCGACGCCGGCGTTGTCGCGGGCCGGAGGAATCTGTTGGCTGAACCGCTGCCGCCAGAACTCCCCGTCCCACGTCCACGTATCGTTCAAGCGTGAATCGCCGTCGTTTCCACCGAACATGAGAACGTTTCCCCGCGCGGCGTCATAAGCAACGGCCGGCCGGGTCCGCGGCGGCGGGGGAGCGGACGCCTTCAGCTCCCACGAGGTGCCGTCGTATTCCCACGTCTCGCCTCTGACGGCTGCTGTTTGCCCGCCGAACAGAACAACGCGCTCGCGTTCGGGGTCGTATGTGAGGCCGGCGAGCATCGGCGTGTCCGGGGGATCGGCGGGGGATTGCTGCCACGTGTTGCCGTCCCACTCCCATGTCTCGTTGTTCACCGGCTGCCCGCCATAGAGCACGGTTACTCCCCGGGCCGCATCGTAAGCCATGGAATGGCGGAAGCGCGGGCTCGGGCCGCTTGTGGAGACCAACTCCCAGCTCTCGCCGTCCCACTCCCACGTATCGCCGAAGGGGTCGCCGCTGGCGCCGATTTCGGTCCCGCCGAAGAGCACCACCACTTCGCGGTCCTCATCGTAAACCATCTGGTGAAGATAACGCCCGGGCGGGGTGCTTCCGGTAACTTCGACCCACTCCTTACCGTCGTACACCCACATGTCGTCGAAGGCTTCCGATTCTCCAACGGCACGGCCCCCGAAAAGGACCACCAGCCCCGGCCCGATCGCCCCGGGATAGTCCGCCTCGGGGTGGTAGGCCATGGCGTGCCCACGCCGCGCAGCAGGGCCTCCGCTCATCTTGAACTGCCATCTCTCGTCACTCGACCTCCACTCCCACGTCTCGCTCGATTCGGAGGCGGGGCCGACGATGCCACCGAACATGACCATGCTGGAAAGGCTTGCGTGATAGGCCATCGCGTGCTTTCGCCGGGAGGGTGGGGGTGGATGCATGTCGTTCAGGCTTTCGAACCAATCCTCACCGTCCCAAAGCCAGGTGTCGTTCCGCAGCGAGCCCGGGAAATCCCCCCCGTCGTTGCCGCCGAAGAGCATCACCCTTTCCAGACGAGGGTCGTATTCCACCGCGTGCCGGTTTCGTGCATCCGGGGAGGTGATCTCCACCTCCCGCCATTCCTGCTCCAGCGGTTCAGTGTCCTGCGGTGCTGCGCCCGCGGGGCCTGCCGGCTCCGCCAACGTCACGCCGGCCGGCAGGGCCAGGGCCGCTGCCAGCACAAGTGCAGAATCGCGAAAAATCATGGCCTGCTCCTTCCTTACTCAAAGGTATTCTGTTCGTGGCCCCTCAAGGCCGAACTGGTCTCATGAGCTTGCCGACCCCGCTCTTCGCACAGGCGGGCATCGCTCCAGCCTCGGTCCCACCGCAAGCCAACCCCACCTTCCGTGGGAACCCATGCAGCAGCGATGTGAACAGAATCGCACGAAACGTGGGGGGACATTGCTATGGTTGTTCCTTGGTCTGGACTGTTGCCGTCGGCGCATTCATGCGCAGGAGGGTCAGCTTACATAAGGTCACACTCAAGTACTGCCTCCTTGCCGTCCCCGTCAATTGTTTCCGCACCAAACACAAAAAAAGGGATCAAGATACATGGCTCGGAGGTCCGGAATGGGCCGCCGCCGGGAGCCACGGCCAGTCCGGAAAAAAGAAACCGGCGCGCCGCTATGGCACGCCGGTCATCTTTCTGCAGGGCCTGTCCGGATGCTGTCTATACGTTTCCGGTTCCTTGCCTTTAGTTTCCGTAGGGGGGCGTCTGGTGCTCCAGGAACCGCTCCCGCAGCACGTCGTAGCCGAGCAGTTCGATCCCGCGCTCCTCCATCAGCTCCGCAAGGCGGGGATCGATCAGCATGTCCGTCTCTGCCTGCCGGTGCGCCGGCATGTTCTCAAGCCCTGTCGGATTCAGGTCCCGCAGCACCCGCATCTCCGGCACGTCCAGCCCGGGGTGCATCACCATCAGGTACATGCCGGGTTCCTCTATATTCCGCAGTCCTTCCAGCGCGAAGTCCAGCTTCTCCTCCGGGTCCACCGAATAGACACCCGGGCCCGCTGCTTCTCCGAACCATCGGCTCACCGCAAGGCCATAGTCCTCCGCGATTTTCTCGAAACGCTCCCGGAACTCCGGGGTCGAAACTGCAGCGCCCATGTGATGGTCCAGGTAGTCGATGTCTATACCCTTCGCCAGCGCCAGATCGATCTGTGCCCGGATTTCCTTCTCCATTTCGTCCGGGTCCGGATTGCCCGCGAAAAGGTCCGCACGCGTGCCGTGGAAATTCCCCCACTCGTCCACCAGCGAAGGAACCTCACTCGGGCACAGCACCGGCCCCCAACGGTAAGGCACCCACTCCGAATTCAGGCAGGTATGTACACCGTAGCTGACCTCCGGAAACTGCTTCGTCAGCTCCACTGCTTCGTCCAGCCACGGTGTATTGACAATGATGGACACCGCGCTCACCTTCCCCTGCTCGGCGATCTGTTTGAACGCCTGATTCACCGCGTGATTCATCCCGATGTCGTCCATGCGGATGATCAGCCGTATCTTCCCATCGCCGAACGGGTCATGCGGGTCCGAAGTCGCCCAGGGTGTCATGGTCTCACCTGCCTCCTCCAATGCCGTAGTCGTCTCTTCCACTTCGCCGTACTGCTGCGCCGCCGAAACGCCGGCAAGGGCCAGTACACCCGCCGTGGCCGCGGCAAGGACCGCCGCGCCAGAAGGAACCGCCCACGGTGCTCTCCTGCGTCCGCTCATCGCATCCACCTCCTGTGGTTGGACTCCCGCACCTTCTCGCTGCCATTGGCGGAAGCCACACCGCAGCGCTCAACAGGAATTTGGACCGTTCGGTCCTCGAAGCCGCCGCGCGCCGGCTTCTGCACTTCGGCGGGGCACGGCGGTTGCTCTGATTACTTGTGGCTCAGGATGTCTCGAACGTCCCGCCGCAATCTCACTCGGGAACCAAATCCGGGAAGGAAAAGAAAATGACAGCCACATCACCTGAACACTTCCGGTGGCTCGCAATTCCGGCCACCCTGATGCTCTTCCTCGCCGCCGCCACACAAAACGTCTACGCCCATTGCGACGCCCTCGACGGCCCTGTCGCCGTCGAAGCACGCCAAGCCCTTGAGGAAGGTGACGTCACACCGGTGCTCAAGTGGGTCACCGAAGCCGACGAACACGAGGTCCGTGAAGCCTTTGACGAAACCCTGGCCGTCCGCGAGCTCGGCAGCCGGGCACAGCAACTTGCCGACCGCTACTTCCTCGAAACCCTCGTCCGCCTTCACCGCGCCAGCGAAGGCGCCCCCTACACAGGCCTCAAGCCCGCCGGCGAACCCGTTGACGAGGCCGTCCGCGCCACCGACCAAGCCCTCGAAGCCGCAGACGCCAGCCGCCTCGTTGATCCCATCACCCAGACTGTCCGCGACGGACTCCAGCACCGCTACGAAAAAGCCGCCGACGCAAAAGCCAAGGCGGACGAAAGCGTCAAAGCCGGCCGCGAATACGTCCACGCCTACGTTGAACTCGTCCACTACGCCAAAGCCATCCGCCAAATCGCCGCCGGCCACGCACATGGCCCCATGCATGATGGCATGCCCGGCCCTATGCACGAAGACATGCCAGGGCCGATGCACGACCGGATGAACGGCCCCATGCATGATGAGATGCCAGGCCAGATGCACGAAGACATGCACGACCGAATGAACGGCCCGATGCACGAAAACATGCCAGGCCCGATGCACGAGGACATGCACCCCACCGGCGACCGCGAGGAAAACGAGTCTGCCGCGCACGAACACGACCACTGACCGTCCCCGCCGGCTTGCCCGGCACAACCTTCCTGCCCCCGCCGCCGCATCCTGCGCGGCGGGGGCGAAGGCCCACCGGCCTCTACCAGCTTCCCGCTACTCCCTCACCACTGGCCACCAACCACCAACCACTCTAACACCCCTCACCCCAGTTCTCCAGTAGCGCCACGAAATCATCGAAGCCGATCGCGTTGCCGTCTATCTCCTCCCCCCAATTTTCCAGGAGGAAAACGAAGTCCTCGAAATTCACGCAGCCGTCATTATTGAAATCGCCAATGGCGCGTGCATGCGCGGGTATTTCCATCGGCGGCAGACCGCCGAGCGTCCAGGTTTTGTCCGACCGCTCGCCCTGCGGGCCCATTCCGGCAAAAAGAACGAGTTCCTCGCGCACACCGTCCCATGCCAGGACGGTGTAGTCAAGTACCCCGGGCCCGGGTGGGCTGATCTCGCGCCAGGCGCGGCCGTCCCATTCCCAAGCGTCATCCAACATGCCCCCATCACCCCTTCCGCCGAAAAGGACGATGCGGTTGCGGGTGCCGTCCCAGGCCATCGAGGCTCTGACGCGGGGCGCCGGGCCAGTGGTACTGACCTGCTCCCACTCCTCACCGTCCCACACCCAAGTGTCCCCCATGCGGTCGCTGGTGCTGGCGTGCCGGCCACCGAACAGGACGATGTGCTCGTGCCGGGGGTCGTAGGCCATCGTATGGTCCCAGCGCATGGGCTCCAGCGTTTCGGCGGCCAAGCTCCATTGTTCGCCGTCCCACTCCCAGGTCTGCCGCTCGGCGCTGCTGTTGGAACCGCTGTGCATGACGGTGCGTTCGCGCGCCGCGTCGTAAGCGATGCCGAAACGGGCGTTCCAGGAGGGGCCGCCGGCGCCGCTTATCCTCTGCCACGCTGAACCGTCCCACTCCCACGTGTCTCCGAGTCGCTCGTTAAACGTGTCGCCTCCGAACATGACCACTCGCTCGCGCCCGCTGTCGTAGGCCATGCCGTGCGCTCTGCGTTCGCGGGGGTTGGCGGCGGTGGACTCGAACCATTGCGAGCCGTTCCATAGCCACGTTTCCGAGACTCCCGCCACGGATTCGTCCTCCGTCCCTCCGCCAAAGAGCACCGCCTGCTCGCGCGCTTCATCCCAAACCATGGCATGCTCCCACCGCGGCTCCGGCGCGGGGCCGCCTACCTGCTCCCATTGCTCGCCATCCCA
>SLMS01000172.1 GCA_007133495.1 Candidatus Sumerlaeota bacterium
CCTGCAATAAATCACGCGTAAGTCAGAGGAGCCAGGCCAGGCTGAAGACTTGGGATGAATGTCTTGGAAGCAAAAATAATAATCGGTCTTGGCCCGTTGAATAATGCGTGCAGTCTCCGTGCCTCCCGTGCCTCCCGTGGCGAATATCTTTTGAAAAGAATCAAACTACGAAAGAGTCAACGATGAGCGCCTGGGGCTCTCGCCACCGGGGGGCGGACCGTTATCTTATTGATTCCGGGAAGCGGTCATTTCCTCCCAGGCGGGTTGGGATTCCTGGTCCATCAGTATAGACAACCGGATGCGGGCGCGGGTCATGCCCGTGTAGAGCAGGGCGCGGGCGTGTTCGGTGGCGAGGTTGTGCGCGTCGGTGATAATGATGGCAGGAGCTTCCATGCCCTTGAAGGCGTGTATGGTGCAGTAGCCGGTGCCACGGCCGTTGGCGGTGCGGGAGCGCCGGGGGAAGAGGCGCAAACGCGGGTTATCCTCCTGGGCGGCGGCGGCGCAGCAATCCCTGTCGTTCTTGAAGGAGAGCACGGCGATTTCCTGGCTGGAAAATACCTCTCGGTTTTTTTCGAGAGTCCGGGCGAGGCGTTTTTTCTGCTCACGCGCATTTCGATAGTATTGGACGGTGATGCCGGGTCCGGACGCCTCCTCCAGCACACCGTCGTAACCCGGGTCCATGCAGAAGGCGCGTTCGACCGCCGTGGCGATGGGGGCGCAGTTGCGGCAGTTCTTGAGCAGCCGCATTCGGGCGAAGTTGGGGGAGCGTTCCTTGAGGACTTCCGCGAGGGCCATCTCCTCATCGGCCAGCGGCCGTGCGTATATGGCCTGGCGTTCGAGGTCGCCGAACATTGCCCAGCGGCCCTTGCGCAGCCCGCCATCGAGTATCGAATCGAACACGTCGAGGTATCGCTCCGTGAGGAGGTCCTGCACCTCGTCTATCACGATGGCTTCGAAGGGGGTTGCGGTGAGTTCATCCCCGAGGGCCTTTTCGACAAACATGTCCGGCAGCTCGTTCGACCAGACCCGCGCGTCCCACTCCGCGGTGGGTTCAATTCCGAGCTTTTCGACCAGGTAGTGATGAAACGTGTTCACCCAGTGTATGGGTGCGTTCGGGCTTTGGGCCTGTTGTGCTTCTGCGGCGAGCCATTCGGCGAGCATTCTGTTGAAACAGAAGAGTGCGGTGCGCTTTCCGGCGAGGGCGAAGCGGCGTGCGGCCTCCAGGGCGAGCATGGTCTTGCCTGTTCCGGCCGGGCCGCGGAAGAGGACGCGTTCGTTGTCCTCTATCATGTCGAGCGCGCGGTATTGTTCATCGGTGAAGCGGCGGATGGTGCGTTCGGCGCGCTCGACCTGAACGCGGGGGGTGACGAAGAACTCGAAGTCGCCGCGGAGCAGCTCGAGCAGCCGTTCAGTCTGCCGTTCGTCCGGCCGGCTGCCGTTGCGGCGGTACCATTTTGCTTCGGGACGGGAAGCGGCGTGCCTGTGTGCCTGGTCCAGCAGTTCGGCGCAGAACCGTGCGGCGCCGCGCTCGGCAAGGGTGGTGGGGTTGGCCACCTGCCAGGGGTGCCATTCGGCGGATTCCCTGTCGAAGTCCACCTTTGTAAAGACAACGCCGGAGAAGAAGAGCACTTGGGCCAGTTGCGGGTCCGCCTGCGCCACGTGCTTGCGCAGCCCGTGCATGGCCTCTGCCGCCTGGCGGAACGGCCCGCGGGTGCAGGTGGTCTCCCGGGCGCCGGTGCCGTAATACCACAGGCCGTCGTCTCGGCGGACTTCGCCCGCTTTCACTTCGAGGCAGAGCACGCCCGCGCCGGGGACGAGCACGACGAAGTCTATCTCGCCTTCGCCGCGGGTGGGGTGGTCGGCCACGCCGAAGGAGTGCAGGACCGTCCAGTCCCGCGCCACCGGATCGGAGCGCAACTCCTTGAAAATTTCCCGCTCGCCGGGCGAGGTGCAGCTCTCGTCAATTACCGGTGGTACCATTCGCGCCATGCGTTTTTGGCCTCCCTTGTCCGCTCTGTTGTAAACTGGCAGGCCGCGGCGCTGACCGGCTGGGTCACGTTGGTGCACCGGTGATTATATGCACGGCCTGTTTTGGACCGCACTTTGGAAGGCAGTGTGCTGGCCGTCAATACCCGAGTGGCGGACATTGTGGACGGCACGGACAGGATAGACGCGGGCTGCACCGGTGCGCCGCAGTCACGCGGGCCATCCGCGGGCGGACGTTTCCCGGGCTTGACGCGGTGGGGGGCCTGGCAGTGGACTGGCCTTCACGATTCCCGTTCCTCCTGTTCCCGTGGAGAACCCCAACAATGACTGCTCCGACCCCTTCAAACAATCCCGGCGACCGTTCGGCCTACCTGCGCGTGGGCCGCGCGGGGAACGCCTGTCTGCTTTGCAACAAGCCGCTCAACGTCGATGGCCGGCATCCCTCGGTGCTCGAAGTGAAGGACGCGCAGGACGCCATCCGGAAGGACTTCTGCCCCGAGTGCTGGCCGCGGCTTGCGGACGAGGGGTACTTCAGCTTCTGGGTCACGAGGCGCGTTGCCGCCCCGAGCGCCAAGGAGCGCCGGCTCGCGCGCACCGAGCGCAACGAGGCGCTCTGGCGGCTTTTCGCCGCGCTTTACGCCAGCGAGGACAGCTCCACCCTGGCCCCGCAGCTCTTCTTCCTGGCGCACCTGCTGATGCGCTACAAAGTGCTGACGTTTCAGGGGCTGTCGCAGGACGGGCTGCTGGAGTTCCAGCACCCGCGCCTTGGCGAGACCTTCCACATCGCCGATGTGCCGCTCGAGGAGGTGGACTTCTCCGCCGTCCAGAAGGAAATCGACGAACAGGCAATGTCCTACGCCCCCGAACCCCGCGAGCAGGAATAGGCGGGGTTCAGCGGCCGGGTTTCCGGGTTCAGGCGCCTCACCGGGACGCGGAGCCTTGGAGTGCGTGCGGCTTGCCGCCGCCTTCGCGCAGCGGGCTTGCCCGCGCGCGCTCTGGCTGGTCAACACGCATGGGCTCGATCCTGCCAGGTGGGTAACAGTCCCAAGATAAGCCCGCCCCGTGGGCAGGGCGGGAACTTCACTTGCGGCCCCCGGCCGGGCCTCCCAGATTGCTTTCCGCGATAAGGATACGCCTTTCCCTCCGGCCCCACTCCACTTTCCGAGAAGAGGAGAAATTCGGCACGAATGACGAATCCCAAGGTCCTGGTCAGCGACAAGCTCTCCCCCGACGGCGTCGAGGTCTTCAAGAAGGCCGGCGTCGCGGTTGACTACCTCCCGGAGATTACCCAGCAGGAGCTGAGGGAACAGATCGGCGCCTACTCCGGTTGGGTGATCCGCTCGCGTTCGCGTGCCACGGCCGATATCATCGAGCGCGCCGCGCAGCTCCGAGTGATCGGGCGCGCCGGCGTCGGCGTGGACAACGTGGATACAGGGGCGGCGACCCGCCGCGGCATCATCGTGATGAACACGCCCGGGGGGAACACGATCTCAACGGCGGAGCACACGATCTCGATGCTGCTTTCGCTGGCCCGGAAGATACCGCAGGCGCACGCTTCGATGGCGGAGGGCAAGTGGGACAAGAAGTCGTTCATGGGATCGGAGATTTGCGGCAAGACGCTCGGGGTTTTCGGACTCGGGCGGATCGGGCAGGAGGTCGTCCGCCGCATGAAGTCCTTCGACATGACGATCCTGGGCTACGATCCGTTCCTGTCGAGTGAGCGGATGCGCCAGCTCGGCGTGGAGGCCGGCGGGGTGGACGAAATCTGCGAGCGGGCGGATTTCCTCACCTTCCATACGCCGCTTTCGCCGGAAACGAAGGACCTGATCAACGCCGAGCGCCTGGCGAAGATGAAGAAAACCGCGCGGCTGGTGAACTGCGCCCGCGGCGGGATTATCAATGAGGACGCGCTGCTCAAGGCGTTGCAGGAAAAGCGCATCGCCGGTGCGGCGCTGGACGTCTTTACGGCCGAGCCGCTGCCGGACGATCATCCCTTCCGCGAGCTGGACAACATTGTGCTCTCGCCGCACATTGCCGCCAGCACAGTCGAAGCGCAGGAAAATGTGGCGATCCAGGTGGCCGAGCAGGTGCTGGACGTGCTCCGCGGTGGGCCGGTTCGCAACGCGCTGAACGTGCTGCCGGTGGATGCGGAGCTGCTCCCCGTCATTCAGCCGTTCATGGAGTTGGCCGAGCGGCTGGGGTGCTTTATTTCGCAGTACCGGGCGCAGCGGCCGGTCAAGCTCACGCTGCGGTTCAGTGGATCGGTGCTTGACTATCCGCTCCACCCGATCAGCACGGCGGCGGTGCAGGGCTTCCTGAAGCTGACGGCCGACGGGCCGGTCAACGCCGTCAACGCGCACGAGATTCTCCGCGACCGTGGCATCGAACTGGTGGAGACGAAACACAGCGAGCTTTACCAGTACCAGAACCTGGTCACGGTGGAGCTCGAAAACGAGGACGGCACAAGAAACCGGATCGCCGGCACACTCTATACAAGCAACCACCCACGCATCGTTATCCTCAACGACAAGCACTTCGACGCGGTTCCGGAGGGGCACCTGGTCGTGCTCGAGAACGACGATATCCCGGGCATCATCGGGCAGGTGGGCACTGTCTTCGGCAAACACGACGTGAACATCGGCCAGATGACCTGGGGGCGCGTCCCGGCCGAGGGGACCGCCATGACGATCATCAACCTGGACACGCCGGCCACCGATGGGCTGCTGAAGGAATTGCGGTCACTTAAGCACATCAAGTCGGTGGACGTGATCAAGCTCTGAGGCCGGGCGCCGGCCGGTACGCAAGGCTGCACGATCAGGCGACATTCCCCGCGGGGAGGAAGTCCGATGCCCTTCATCATGATCTTCCAGAAGACGCCCGAGTTGCTGGGCGCGGCGGAAATCTCCGAGCTGATGAAGGAGATGCTCGGTTACGGGTGCGAGGCGGTGGTGGATGACGCCACGCCGCAGGCGGGGGAGCTGCACCGGGGGCGTCTATATGTCCATCTGGAGGACCTCGGGCCGGAGGAGGGCAAGCCGGTGGTGCAGTACGAGGCGCTCCCGCGCCTGGACCGCGACCCCGTCCTCCAGCAGTTGATCGACGAGATCGTCGGGCAGGACCCCTCGCTCGACGAGGACATGAACCACAACAGCCGCGATATCCTCATTACCTTCCCGGACACCGACGCGGCCACGGATGCGGGCTATGCCGTGTCGTACATCGTCGCCGCCGAAGCGGAAAGCGGCCTGCTGCTGCCCTCCTTCGACGAGGAAAGCGAAACGCTGTGGTTTACCGATGCGGAGGAGTTCTACAGCACCGTCTTCGAGGAGGAGGGCGACCTCGGTGAGGACGAGGAGTGGGACGAGGACGAGGAGGAGGACTTCCCCGAAGAGGACGAGGAGGACGAGGAGCGCTGAGCCAGCCCCCTCCTCCCACAGGACCTGCCCCATGCCGGAACGCACCATGCCGTCGATCGCCCAGCTCTGGCGCGCGGAAAAACCCGCACCGGGATGGCGCGAACACCTGGCGGGTGAGTTCCGCCAGCCGTACATGCGCCAGCTCATCCAGTTCCTTGACGCCGACCGGCTCCAGCACACCCTCTTTCCCGAACCGAGGAACATCTTCCGGGCCTACGTGCTGACGGACTATCCGGCCGTGCGGGTGGTCATCCTCGGCCAGGACCCCTACCACGGTCCCGGGCAGGCGCATGGGTTGTGCTTTTCCGTGAAGCCCCAGGTGCGGCTGCCTCCCTCGCTCGAAAACATCTATCGCGAGATCAGAAGCGACACGGGCGAGGAACCCCTTGCGGACGGGCACCTGGAGCCCTGGGCGCGCCAGGGGGTTTTCCTGCTGAACACGGTGCTGACGGTCCGGCGCGGGCAGGCGAACTCACACCGCGGCAAGGGGTGGGAGCCGTTCACCGCCCGCACGGTGGAGGTGCTCTCTGCGCGGGCCGAGCCGATTGTCTTCCTGTTGTGGGGCCGCAACGCCCAGGAGCACGAAAGGCTTATAGACACGAGCCGCCACCTTGTCCTGAAGGCGCCGCACCCGAGTCCGATGTCCGCGGACCGGGGTTTCTTCGGCTGCCGGCATTTCAGCCGGGCGAACCGGTTCCTGGAACGGCACGGCCATCCGCCGATCCACTGGGGCCGCGGGGCCGCATAACACCCGGGCAGGAAGTGCATCCCCCATTTCGTGGAGGCCTGAGACCTCGGCGGATGACCGGTGAGGTCCTGAACCCGCACCTCCTTCGTTGCGTCTTGGCGCCGTTGCGTGCTCCCCGCTCCCACAGAATTCACGCCACGCCGCCATGACGCAACGGTGCCCGTCATGGAAGGCCTCCTGGGTTACAGCGTTTCCGTTTTCTTTCTCGACGGGCACTGACCCTGGAGTTATCCGCCGATTTCACAGCTTTTCACAGATGCTATCTTACTCACGCCACTGGACTGGCCATCAGCCCCTATCGGCGTGAATCGGCGAAATCGGCGGATGATTGCCTTTGACCGGATCAGGGCACCCGGCCCAAGCGCAGAGCGGAAAGCTCCTGTGCTTGGGTATGCATCCCGGCTTTTCTGGAGCCATACATCGTCGGGTGTTTCACTGTTTCGATACGTTGGCTCGCCTCCATCCGGCCCTGCGAGACCGGGCAGGTCTCGCAGGGTTCAGTTGACCGTTCTCAAGTGGGTCGCGACACCATCCCACGCAGCCGGGGGATGCATCCCTCGGGCAGGGGGGAAGGCGGACCGTCCTTGACTTGTGCCCGGCACTGGAGCCTCGTTGTGGCCGGAACAGGAGGGACCTCATGCGCGTTCAATTCGTTGCGATAGCCGGGCTGCTGGCTCTTTGTCTGTGCACCGCCGTGGCGGTTCAGGCGGAGGAGGAAGAGCGCGAGGAGGCCCGCCGTGTTCTCGTCCTGGTCAATGCCCAGGACCACGCCGGAGTGGCAATCGAGGGGGTGCGTTTTTCCATCACGGACGCCGATGGCGAGCGGGATGTCCTCGAAACGGACGAGTTCGGCTTCATCCGTCACGAGTTGGTGGATGCCGACGAGGACGCCACGCCGGAGGTGTCGGTCGCGGACGACCGGTTCCGCAGCGGCAGCACTCTGTACAGCCGGCGCCGGTCGCGGAGCGCGATCACCCACCACCACCATATCCAGCTTTTCCGTTCCGACCCGCACCGGATGACCATATCCGAGCGCCGGTCGTACTTGGAGGCACTTCCTGCCATGCTCCGCCGGGAGCGGAGGGAAGCAGGCGCGGAGAGCCTGCCGCTCTCCCTGGCGGTGTTCCTGGACGGCGTGCGCGAGCAGGTTGAGGACGAAAGTGAGATCGAGTTTCCCCCTCCGCCCGAGGAGCCGGAAGAGCCCGAGGAGGGCGAGGAGGAACGGGAGCCGGTCATCCCCGAGCCCGAGCCGCCCGGCGTTGAGGTGACCGTGCTCGATTCGATGGGCCAGCCGGCGCACCGCCGGCTCGTGCTGCTGTGGACGGACCGGGGCGACGACGAGGCGATCCATGCCGTGCGCCGCGGCAGGACGGACGAGCGGGGCATGGTCCGCTTCGGCGGCTTGGAGCCGGACCGGCTCTACCGGGCGGAGACCGCCCGGGACCGGGACGGAATGCTGGCCCGTGGAACCCCTTTCCGTGCGCGCGAGGACAGGTTTGTCGAACTGCGCCCCGTGGTTCTGCGCGAGGAGCAGCGCGCCCTGACCGGATTCGTGTTCGACGGGGAAGACCCCGTCCGCGGTGCCACGCTCCGCGTTCTGCCCAGCAATCAGCCTGAATTGACTGCCGTGACGAACGAGTTCGGTTTCTTCGAGCTGAGCCCGCTCCAGCCCGGAGAGGTGCCGCTGTCCATTCGCGAGCGCGGTGGCCGTGAACTGCGCCTGCCCCCGCTCCGGCCCGGCCGCAACGAGGTGGTTCTGCCGTTGGACCTGCTGCGCGTTCCGGCGCCCACTCCCGCGGAGTGATGGTTCATGCAGCCGTGTTTGTGCGCCTCCGGCCGGTGATGATGCGGTAACCCACCATCAGCCCGAAAATCCACAGTGCGAGCAGACCGGCGCCGATGAGCGCCCGGTCCACGAGTTGGCGTAGCTGCGCGGTGGTGTGGACCACCGTGGCATCGGCCTGTTCGCGTGTGCGGGCCACCTGCTCGGGGAGCAGGCCTGCCTCGGCCACTGCGGCGGCGTCGGCCAGCAGGCCGCGTATTTCCTGAACCGCCTCGATGGCGGTCTGGCCGGTGGCGATGTATTCGCGGATGTCGAAGGGCCGTGCGGGTGGCGCGTCGGGGTCTGGCGGCGGCGCGTCGGGGTCGCGGGCGGTGAGTTCGTTGACGTCCTTGGCCAGAGCGGAGAAAGCCTGGGCCGTGTCGCGCCAGGTCAGGCCGAGCTGGTCCACCTGTGCGGCCAGTTCGCGGGCGGAATCGGTCACTTCGCGTGCCTCCTTGAGGGCCGTTTCCGCGCGCACCAATGTTTCCTGCACCTCGGGTTGTATCTCGGCGCCCTGCTCGAAGGCTTCGCGGATCGTGACGCGCACCTCGTCGGGAAGGCGCTCGCCAAGGTCGGCGTAGCGGGTGGTGCTGGCCGCGATTTCCTCCACGCTGGTGATGGCGGTGACGACACGCGGATTTTCCTCCAAGTCGAGGAGGAGCAGCTCCATCTGCGAGCGCACGTCCTCGGGAAGCGTGGCCATCTGGTTGGTGAACCGGTCGGTGGCCTGGGCGAAGACACGGAAGGAGTCCGCTCCCTCGCCGACCCGTCCAAGGGTTCGGAAAGGCATCAACGGCAGGCCGACAACGAAGTCGAAGGTCTGGGCGCCCATCTCCCCGAAGGAGAAAGGGAGCACGGCGGCGGACGCGAACTCGCCGGTGAAGGGGTTCTGCTCGGCGTACTCGTCGATCTGGCTGGCGACCTCGTCGTACTTGTCGTCGGGGATGTGGCGTTGGGCGAGTTGCTCGGCCCGTTCGCGGATGCGCATTGCGGCCTCCAAGGCGATGTCCTGCCTTTCCCCGAATAGCTCGGTTCCCTCACCGGTGGAGAGATACTCCTCCTGCCGCGTGGCGAGAGCGAGATAGTCGAGCAGGGCGGCCTGGGGGACTTCGTTCCGCTGTATGGTGCGCAGATAGCCATCGATGGTGACTCGCCAGAGCAGGGCGAGCCGGCGCTCGCGGGCCTCTGGGCTCTCGCGGCGGATGCGGTCGGAGGCATTCTGGATCGACCGGTCAAAAAAGGCATGGAATTCCGTCAGTTCGCCCTGGAGTTCTATGGTTGCCGGGTCTTGGAGCAGCGCCTCCTGTCTGCCCAGTTCCGGTAGAACCCGTCCCCCGCATCCGGTGGCTAGGAGTGCTCCGGAGAGCAAAATGACGCATAGCATTGTACCATAAGGTACGTAAGCCCTGTGAAATCGGGGGTTTCGGCCATTAGCGTGCATGGGTAGGCTCCGTTCTTGTTCTGTTGGGATCCGGGTCTGTGGGGCCGGAGACTTCAGGAAAAGGCCAACTGTAGCGCTTGCGTTCCGTAGGCCCTGGCGGCATCAGATGGTCCCCGGAATGGCCCGTCAAGGGGTGCCAGTATCGGGCGCAATCCTTGCCTTGTCACTGGCATCCGGACGGGAGGCTCTCAAGTGGCCGGTTTGGGGTCGAGCCACTTCCCTGACGGAGCCCCACATGGAAAACGACAACGGAAAGGCAGAAGACGGCATGATTCGAACCCGGACCCGCGTGGTGCTGGTGGTGATCGCGGCGTTGCTAGTGACCGGAGGGTGGTTTGTGACGACCAAGGCCCTTGACGCGGCACAGGAGGGGGAGAGCCCCCAGCGCAGAGGTGAAGCGAGTGTCCCTGTGGACGTGGCGAACGTCGTCCGGGGGAACATCCAGGAGGTCCGGCGTTTTTCCGGTACCATGGCCCCGCAGGCGGAGTTCATGGTCGCCCCGAAAGTCAGCGGCCGCATTCAACGCCTGCTGGTGGACATCGGGGACGTGGTCGAACGCGGCCAGCTCGTCGCCCTGTTGGACGAGGACGAGCGCCGGCTCCAGGTCGAGGAGGTGCAGGCGGAGCTGAGCGTGGCGGAGGCCAACCTCGAGGATGCACGCTCTGCCTTCGAACTGCGCCAGCGCGAGTACGATCGCATCCGGAGCCTGCGGGCCGAGGAAGCCGTCCCCGAATCCGAACTGGACCGGGCGCAGTTGGAGTTTGACGCCGCCCGTTCGCGCCTGCGCGTGGCTGAAGCACAGCTTGTCCAGCGCCAGGCGGCGCTGCAGGCCGCCAGGGTCCGGCTTGGCTATACGCAGGTGGTTGCGGACTGGGAAACCGGTGGCGATGTGCGCGTGGTGGGGGAGCGCTTCCGGGATGAGGGCGCCACCATCTCCGCGAACCAGGAGATTCTCTCGGTGCTGGATATCTCGGAGCTGAAGGCGGTCGTGCACGTGACCGAGCGCGACTACAGCCGGCTCAGTACGGGCCAGGAAGCGGTGGTCCGGGTGGACGGGTTCCCGGGGGAGGAGTTCCGGGGGGAAATCGTCCGAATGGCGCCGCTTTTCCGGGAGACCTCGCGGCAGGCGCGGGTTGAAATCGGCGTCCCGAATGAGGATGGGCTGCTCAAGCCCGGCATGTTCGTTCGTGCCGGTATCGTCATGCAGGAGAAGGAAGACGCGCAGGTCATCCCGCGTGACTCGCTCGTGACGCGCAACGGCAGCCAGGGCGTCTTCGTGGCCGACCGCGAAGGGCAGGTTGCGAACTTCGTGGAAGTCGTCACCGGCGTGGAGCAGGGGGGCTACATCGAGGTCGTTTCGCCGGAGCTCGACGGGCCGGTGGTGACTCTTGGCCAGCACCTGCTCGCGGACGGGTCGGCCCTGCGCATCCAGAACTCGGCCGAAGGATTCGCCGCTGGAAACGGAGATGGCAGCGCGGAGGTCATGCAATAATGAAGGGTGTCACCGCCCTGAGCGTCCGCCGGCCGGTCACGGTCGTCATGTTCACCTGTATCGTGTTGCTGCTGGGCCTTGCGTCACTTTCGCGGCTCCCGATCGACCTTTTCCCCGAGATCACCAACCCCACGATCACTGTCTCGACCACCTACCCCAACGCGAGCCCCGAGGAGACCGAGCGGCTGGTGACGGAAGTCGTGGAGGAGGCACTGGCTGCAGTCCCCGGCGTGACGGAGATCACCTCTGTTTCGGGTGAGGGACTCTCCAACGTCCGCGTTGCCTTCGATTGGGGGGTGGACCTTGACGTCGCCTCCAATGATATCCGCGACCGGCTGGACCGGATCGTCCGCCGGCTGCCCGAAGATGCCGAGCGCCCGCAGCTCCGCAAGTTCGACCTTGCCGCCATGCCGATACTTTTCCTCGGTGTTTCCGGCAATCTCGACCCGATTTCCCTGCGCGAGTTGGTGGACAACCAGGTAAAGTACCGGCTTGAGCAGATACCCGGCGTGGCGTCCGCGGACGTGTGGGGCGGCCTTGAGCGCGAAATACAGGTGAACCTGGATATAGACAAAATCCGGGCGTTGGGCATTCCGCTCGACCGGGTTCTGGACTCGATCCGCCGTTTCAACATCAACGTACCCACAGGGAGTATCGAGCGCGGCCAGTTCGACGTGACGCTCCGCACGCCGGGGGAGTTCACCAGCCTGGACGAGCTGCGCGACACGGTCGTCATGATGCGCGACGGCGCTCCGATCCGCATCGGGGATATCGCGTCGGTGGAGGACTCGCATCAGCGCATGACGCGGATGGTGCGCATCAACGGCGAGCCGGGCATCCGCATGGCCGTTCAGAAGCAGTCCGGGACGAACACGGTGGAGGTGGCGCAGGCGGCGCTTGCCGAAGTTGACCGGATAAACCGCGACTTCCGGCAGATTCAGGTCATCCCCGTGGTGGACACTTCGGAGTACATCCAGCAATCGATCGACAACGCCGGGCGGATGGTGATGTTCGGCGGTTCGCTTGCCGTGCTGGTGCTGCTGCTGTTCCTGCGGAACATCCGCAGCACGCTGATCGTGGCGAGCGCGATTCCCTGCTCTCTCATTGCCACGTTCATTCTGATCTATTCGGCCGGTTTTACGCTCAACCTGATGACGCTCGGGGGGCTGGCGCTCGGCGTCGGCATGATGGTGGACAGTGCCATCGTGGTGCTGGAGAGCATCTTCCGGGTGCGGGAGGAGGGCGGTGCCCCGATCGAGTCTGCCGTACGGGGGACGGGCGAGGTCAGCGCGGCCATTACGGCAAGTACCCTGACCACGCTTGTGATCTTCCTGCCGATGCTCTTCGTGGAGGGGATGGCGGGGATTCTTTTCCGGCAGTTGGCATTCGTGATCGGTTTTGCGCTGATCTGTTCGCTGATTGTGGCGCTGACGCTCTTGCCGACTCTCGCCTCGCGCTTCCTTGGCAGGAGCATCCGGCGGGAGGCCACGGACCGGTCGCTGTTTGCACGCTTCCAGCGCGCGGGCGACCGTGCGTTCGCATGGCTGGAGGATACGTACAACGATCTGCTCGCGGTGGCGTTGCGGTTCCGCGCGGTGACGGTCCTGCTCATCCTCGGGCTGTTCGGCGGGTCGCTTATGCTCTTCCCGCTGATCGGCAAGGAGTTCCTCCCCGCCACGGACGAGGGCGAAGTGCGCGTGGACGTGGAGATGGAGACCGGCACGCGGCTCGAGGTGTTGAACGACCTGATGCTGCGGGTGGAGTCCATCGTTACGGAGGCGGTGCCGGAGGCGCGTTCCTCGGTGGTGAGCGTGGGTTCGGGTGGTTGGCGGCCGGGGGGCGCCTCGCGGGGCAGCATCCGGTTCGCCCTTGTGCCGCGCTCGGAGCGCGACCGCTCCAGCGAGGAGGTCGCCCAGGCACTGCGGCGCGAGCTGGAGGATATCCCGGGCGCTGAAATCCGCACACGCGCACGGGCCGGCCTGCGCGCCTTCCGCGTCATGGCCGGCGGCGAGGAGAGCCTCCAGGTTGAGATACGCGGTTACGAGCCGGAGACGCTGGACGCGCTGGCCGAGCAGGTCTCCGGCGTGCTGGAAACCGTGGACGGGGTGACCGACGTGCGCCTGAGCCGTGAGGCGGGCGTGCCGCAGGAGCTTTTCCGTATAGACAGGGACCGTGCGGCCGACCTCGGCCTTTCGGTCTCCTCGATCGCCCGGGCGCTGGAAACGTCCGTGGCCGGCTCCCGTGCCGGTGAATACCGCGAGGGGGGCAACGAGTACCGCATCCTTGTCAAGTTGCAGGACGCGGAGCGGCTCGGCTTGGAGGAGATTCTGGACCTGACGGTGACCAACGAGAGCGGCGAGCCCGTCGTCCTGCGCAACGCCGTCTATACGGAGCCGCAGCGCGGCCCGGTCACGATCGAGCGCAAGAACCAGGAGCGGATCGTTTATGTCTCCGCCAACATTGGTGGCCGCGACCTTGGCAGCATTGTGGAGGACGCCCGGCCGCTGCTCGGGTCGATCGCCGTTCCGCCGAACTATGGTGTTTTCATTGCCGGTGAGTTTGAGGACCAGCAGGAGGCGTTCCGCGATCTCCTGATGGCACTGCTGCTGGCCCTGCTGCTCGTCTATATGGTGCTGGCCTCCCTGTACGAATCGTTCAGGGACCCGCTGGTGGTGATGTTCTCCGTGCCGTTTGCCGCCATCGGCGTGTTGCTGATGCTGTTCCTCACCGGGACGACGCTCAATTCCCAGTCGATGGTCGGGGCCATCATGCTGGGAGGCATCGTGGTGAACAACGCCATTCTGATCGTGGACGTTTCGCGGCGTCTATACCGCGAGCAGGGCCGCCACGTCATGGCCGCCGTGAAGGAGGCGGGGCGCCGGCGTTTCCGCCCGATTCTCATGACCACGATGACGACCACCCTGGGCCTTCTGCCGCTGGCGATCGGCTTCGGGGAGGGCGGCGAGGCACAGGCACCGCTCGCCCGCACGGTGATCGGCGGGCTGCTCAGCTCCACCATCGTGACGCTGTTCCTGATCCCGGTTGTCTATACGTACTTCAACCGGCGCGAGTACGCCCCGGTGCACGAGGAGGAGGCCGCCCGTCCTCCCGCGCAGGTCGAGGGCACCCCGGCCAACTGACCGCCGGGCCGCTCAGCGCCCCTTGCCAGGCACAACGTATCCGTGGGACAGTCCTCCTGCAGCAGCCACACTGCCAGGAGGACGTCCCCCATGGAAAACGCCAAACAACTGCCCGCCTACCGGAAGCTGGCGGAGAAATTCGACGCGCTCGACTACAGGATCGCCACGTTCATGCGAAGCTGGGGCACGCTGGCGCTGCGTGTTTCGCTGGCGGTCATTTTCGTCTGGTTCGGGCTGCTCAAACCGCTGGGCCTCTCACCTGCGGAGCCTCTCGTGGCCGCCACCGTCGTGTGGTTGCCCGTGCTCGAATCGGGGCAGTGGGTGGCGGTGATTGGTTGGTGGGAGGTGGCGATCGGGCTGACCTTCCTTTCCCGGAGGACGATCCGCCTGGCCATCGCCCTGCTGGCCCTTCAGATGGGAGGGACCTTTCTGCCGCTCGTCATGCTGCCGGGGGTGACCTTCCAGGAGGGGATGTTCCCCTACGGCCCGACGGTCGAAGGGCAGTACATCATCAAGAACCTGATCATCATCTCTGCGGCGCTCGTCGTGGGTGGCACCGTCAGGGGGGAGAAGCCGAAGCCGTGAGGGGCGGCGGGGGCGTGCAGCCCGGAACTCTTGTATAGACAGCGGTGGCCGGCTACCGGGCGGGAGCGGGCTCCGCCTCCTCCGGTGCCGGGCTTGCCGCGTGGAACGCCTCGGAATGGACCGGGATTTCGTCCGTGCCGGTGAGCGGCGAGAAGTCCATCGGCGTGTCCTCGCCCGTTTCGATGGTGCGCACGGCGTAACGGGCCAGCTTGAGCCCGAGCGAAATGCCGCGGTCCTGCGGGTATATCTGGCTCAGGTTCGCGAACACCAGGTTCTCGATGGGGGTCTTGAGCGGCACGAGCTGCTCGGAATACCGCCCCGCGCAGACCATCGCCGCGTTGGGGTCGCGGCCGACGATGACCTCGTCTATCCAGGACTCGTCGAACTCGGGCTGCACCTTCTTGAGGCCCGCGATGTAGTCGCGGATGATCGTCTCGTTGTCGGTGGTGTAGGGCGGCTCGTTCGTTTCCGAATACCAGGGCACGTAGATCACGTTGTGGCCGGGCTGGCCTTCCCACGCGGTGAAGTCCGCGTAGTTGATCACGCCGACGAAGGGGATTTCCGGGTCGCTGACGTAGGTCCAGAAGTACTCGTTGAAGGGCTTTTTGAGCGCGGCGACGAGGCACGTCACGCCGTAGTACTTCTGATCGTAGATCTTGCGGAAGTAGGGATCGTTCTCCGTCTCCTTGGGGAGCATCGGGCGGAGCGCCACGCTGGTGGAGGAGAAGACCACCTTGTCGAAGGGCTCGAACTCTCCGTCGAGCACGATGCCGGTGGCGCGGCCGTCCTCGACCTCGATGCGCTCGATGCTGACGGACTTCTTGATCGTGACGCCAAGGCGGAGCATCTCGCGCTCGGCCGCCTCGATGAACGTGCGCGAGGAGCCTTTCAGCCAGGCGCGCTTCTCCTTCGTCTGACCCTTCTCGCGGTATTGTCCGACCATGTTGAACCGCGCCCACAGCCACGCCATGCTCATTCGGTCGCGGTGGACGCCGAACTTCATGTCGAGCATGGGGCGGAAGATGACCTCCCAAGCCTTCCTGCCCGCGTATTTGGGGAGCCATTCGCAGGCGAGCACGTCCTCGAACGGCTCCCAGCGGCGGGTCAGTTTGGTCAGGTAGGCGAGGGTGGTGGCCAGGCGGAAGCGCTCCCAAATGCTGAGGGGCTTGAACTTGAGCAGGTCCTGTGGCTCGGAGAAGGGGTAGACGCTGCCGCCGTGGTAGAAGGCGGTGGTTGTGTTGACCCAGTTGAGCTGATCGGAGAGGCCGAGCTCCTCGAGCATGTCGAGGTAGTATTTGTCGGAGGTCATGATGAAGTGGTAGAAGCGCTCGACGTCACGGCCGGCGATGTTGAACCAGGCGGCCAGTCCGCCGAGGATTCTTTGCTTCTCGTAGAGCGTGACCTGGTGGCCGTTGCGCGCGAGGTAAATGGCCTCCGCGATGCCGGTGACTCCGCCGCCGATGATTGCGATTTTCATCCTTTCAACCGTACCTTCCCTTTGGGTTCGTCAAGCCAGAGGCAAGGTCCGCACCAGTGCAAACTGTGTCAACGGCCAAGGGCCCCGCCGGGCGCATCCCACCGTTTCGTGGAGGCCTTGAGACTTCGGCGGAGACCGGTGAGGCCCTGAACCCTCACCTCCTTCGTTGCATCGTGGCGCCGTTGCGTGCTCCCCCTCCCACAGAACTCACGCCACGCCGCTACGATGCAAAGGTGCCCATGCTGGACGTCCGCCGGGCCAGAGCGTCTCCCTTCTCCTGCTGATCCTGGAGTTATCCGCCGATTCCACAGATTCTCACAGATGCTATCTTACTCACGCCACTGGACTGGTCTCAGCTCCTATCGGCGTGAATCGGCGAAATCGGCGGAAGTTTCACTGTTCCGATACGTCGGTTCGCCTCCATCTGGCCCTGTGAGACCGGGCAGGGCTCGCAGGGCTCAGTTGACCGTTGCCAAGTGCACGACACAGTCCCACGAAGCCGGGGGATGCGGTCCGCTCGGCCAGGCGGCCCAGTCCGGCCTTGACCGTGCCACGGGGGGCTACCTACTCCCTTGTAAGCATTGCCCAGCGACCCGAGCCCGGAAAGGTCCCCAAAAGTGCCGAAAATCTTCATCGTCGTCCCTGCCTACAACGAGGAGGAGGGGCTGCCGCGTGTGCTGGAGGAAATCCACGGCGTGCTCACCGAAAAAGGCTACGAGTACCTCTTCATTGTGGTGAACGACGGCAGCCGCGACCACACCCGCCAGGTGGCCGAGGAGTACGCGGCGAAGTTCCCGGTGGAGATCATCAATCACGAGCCGAACAAGGGCGTGGGGGCGGTCTTCCGCAATGGGCTGACCCGCGCGGCGGAGCTGGCCGCGCCGGACGATGTGCTGCTCACCACCGAGGGCGACAACACCTGCGACCCGGCGATTTTCACCGCGATGATCCGCCACATTGAGGAGGGGTGCGACGCGGTGGCGGCCACGCGCTACGAGAAGGGCGGCCGTATAGACGGATTCCCCCCGATGCGGAGGGTGTACAGTTGGACCGTCAACACCATGCTCCGCGTCATGTACCCCATCCGCGGCATCAGCGACTACAGCATCTTCATGCGCGCTTACCGGGCGGACCTGATCCGGCGGAGCATCGCCTACTACGGCGTGGACTGGATCGAATCGCCCGGATTCGTCTCGAACGCGGAGATCCTGATCAAATCGCGGGTGTTCAAGCCCCGCTGCGCCTCGGTGCCGATGTACTACCGGTACCAGGTGAAGTCCGGCGGCAGTAAGCTCAAGGTGGGGAAGACGATCGCGGGGTACTTTCAGTTCTTCCGCCGGCTGGCGCGGACGCGGAAGAAGTACGCGGGGACGCCGCTGCCCGAGCCGCGCTCCCCGGTGGCGTGAGCGGGTCCCGGCGCCGGTGTCCTTGCGCGTTCAGTCGCGTTCCTGGTCCGTCACCGCGTCGAAGATCATCTGCATCGCCTCGCGCGAGCCTTCGCGGCGCTCGATGGCCTCCTCGGTCATGAGCCGTGGCCAGTAATCGCCCCGTTCCTTGAGGACGGGGTCGCCTTCCTCCGCGCTGGTGTAGGTGCCGTAGCGCACGCGCAGGCGGCGCTGCTCGCCCACGTCGTTCTCCACGACCAGGTAGTGACGGTAGCGGCGGGATTCACGCTCGGTGGGGCGGAAGGCGCGGTCCCATCGGACGCTGCGGTCCTTCTCCACCACGAGGCCTTCGAACTCGATCGACTTTCGGTACTCCCGGTAGCCGAAGAAGGCCACGACGGAGCCGACAACCACGGCCACGATGGTGAGGAGCTTGCCGCGCGGCGACCGGCCGAACGGACTGCGTGTTGTGTAGGGTGAAGTGCTCATGCACCCCAACTAGGGCGTTGCAGCGGGATGATTCAAGGAAAAATCGGGCTGCATCCCACGCGAGGCGGCGGGGACAAGCCAATGGCCTTGACCGGGCGCCCGCCTGCTTGCGTACCATCTCGCCCCTTTTCCGGGAGGGTACCGGCACGGTCTGTCCATGCCGCTGCTCCCGGAAGGGAAGCGCCCCCACTGCGGACCCCCGAGGAGACAGCTTTCCATGTCCGGCCATAGTAAATGGCATTCGATCAAACACAAGAAGGCGGCGGTTGACGCCAAGCGGGGGAAGATCTTCACCCGCGTAATCAAGGAACTGACCGTGGCGGCGCGGCTGGGCGGGAGCGACCTTACCGCAAACCCGCGGCTGCGCACGGCCGTGCAGGCGGCCAAGGACGTCAACATGCCCAAGGACACGATCGACCGCGCGGTCAAGAAGGGCGCGGGCGAACTCCAGGGCGTGTCCTACGAGGAGAACGTGTACGAGGGCTACGGCCCCGGCGGCGTGGCGATCATGGTGAAGGTCACCACCGACAACAGGAATCGCTCGGCTGCTGAAATCCGCCACCTGTTCTCGAAGAATGGCGGCAATCTGGGCGCCACCGGCTGCGTCAGCTACCTCTTCTCCCGCAAGGGGCACATCGAGATCGAGGGCGCGGACGAGGACCAGGTGATGGAGGCGGCGCTGGAGGCCGGTGCCGAGGACATTCAGAACCAGGGCGATGGGTACTTCCTCGTCGAATGCGACCCCGACGCCGTGGAGGACGTGCGCAAGGCGATCGAGGACACCGGCATCGAGGTCATCGGCAGCTCCGCCCGCCTGATCCCCAGCACTTGGGCGAAGCTCGAAGGCAAGGAACTCGATCAGTGCCGCAAGCTGATCGATCTGCTCGAGGACCACGACGACGTGGACGAGGTCTCCAGCAACCTCGAAGAGCCGGACGACGAGGAGTCCGCCGCCGGCTGACCCACCGGCCGCACCCCGGGGAGGAAAGGACTTCGGTTTCTTTGACAGCTACG
>SLMS01000045.1 GCA_007133495.1 Candidatus Sumerlaeota bacterium
ATGATGTTTGGTACGAAACGCGTCTCAAGGCGCGGAATCGAAAAGGAGGTGATCCCCATCAGCAACCGGTCACCAGGGCCCATCAGTTCGTCCACTTCCGCCAGGAAGGCCGCGTGGGGGTCGTGCTGAAGGTACCATGCGTCTATTTGCGCGGATGTAAGCGGGGGCAGGTCCGGCGGGTGGCGGAGGTTCCGGTGCCCGAGCTGGCGCTGGGTGTTTACGTATAGAAATCCCTGCACGGAGAAATAGAGCAGGAGTGCACCTGCTCCCCAGAGGAGCATCCCGCGCCGCCTCGTCGTGGCAAGCAGCGTCAAGGCACCCAGGCCCGAGATCGCCGCCACCGGCCATGCCGCGATGAAGAACCTCCAGAATGGTGCATGGAGAAATGCAAACAGCACCGGGAGCGAGGCGATCACCGGGTACCACCGGGCCACGTCTAGCCGGTCCTTACCGTAACGTGCTGCCAGGATGAGGCACATCGCTCCGAGTGGCACCCAGTACAGCAATCCGTTCACGTTGCTCGTCCGCACGTTCGACACGACCACGTATAGATGCCCCAGGTCCGGGATGAGGCGCTCGGCGAGTGGCCGGTGGTCGGGTTCATAGTATTGCTGGAACTGCCGGAATGCCACCTCCAGCTCCCCATGCAACGGGAACACCTGCCAGAGGAACGGGAAGAACGGGTTTCCGGTATAGACGGTATTCTTTATCATCCACGGCAGCACGGCAAGGAAACCAGGAAGAAAGAGCCAGAGCGCCTCCGCCTTCCACGGCTCGCTCCGGCCGTATCCGAAACGAACTCTGGACACGATGCGCAGCAGGGCGGCCGCGATGATTCCCGCCAGCATGAAGAACCATCCCACGTTCTTCACGGCCACGACGAAGCCGAGCATCAGCGAGCCCAGCGCCAGCGCCCGCCTGTCCTCCGGTGCCGCCAGCCACCGCATGAGCAGTCCCGCGCCCGCCACTGCGTAGAGTGCCTGCCCGGCGTCTATCTGTGCTGTCGTTCCCCAGCGGGACACGTCCTCCAGCAGGATGCCCACCGTCGCCACCACGAGCCCCGCCCGCCGGCCGTATAGCCATGCTGTCAGTGCCCCCGCTCCGGCCATCGCGAGGAGGGAGCGCGCCAGCTCCAGCAGCCGCGGTCCTCCCACGTCCCCGGGGAAGAGCGCCATGGCCCAAAGCGAGTTCATTTGCGAGAGGAAATGGAAGTACCCGTGCACGTCCACCGGGTAGGCCGTCACGCCCCCCTCGTTGAGCCACGCCCGGGGCACGGCAAGGTGATAGACCTTCTCGTCTATCTCCAGCCACGGGATGAGCGCCAGCGAAGCCATAATGGCCGCGGCCGCGACGCAAAGAAAGATCAAGCCCGCCTCCATCGCATTGCGCGGCTTCAGCCCCCGGAGCGCTCGCCATGGAAGCAGCCACGCTCCCGCGGCCGCCAGCAATACGGTCGGCACGGCAAACACGGTTCCCGGCGGGAAACCCACCGCGCCCAAAGCCAACAATAGCGTCCCGATGCCGCCCAGCCCGAGCGCCACCCGCACCACGACGCCGAACGCCGCGTCCGCCGCCTGTCCGCCTCCAAGCTGCCTCAACCCCGGGATTTCCAGCCGCCCCACCATCTCCGCCGTGCGCACCGCCCCGTAGGCGGCGAACAGAACAAGGAGGGCGGCAAGGATCGAGGACATGCGCCCCAACTGCCCTTCCGGCCTCGCGAACGCAACGGCGAAGGGGGAGCCTTCCCGGCGGTCCGCAGGAGTGCTTCCAGACTTGACATCCCGGTGCTTGGCGCTTCCTTTTCCATTATCGCAAAGCAGGTCAGGCCGCCACGGCCACAGTCCCTTGCCGGGAGACACCCATCATGCCCCTCTTTTCCCTAACCTCCCTCATCATTCTCGCCGCCTCCTTTGCCGCCTGGTTCATCTTCGCCCTGTTCACGCTGAAGCCCTCACAGAACACCATCGACAAGTACCGCCAGATCAAGGGCCGCATCACGGAATGCTGGAAGGACGGCATGGAGGACCCCGACGCCGAGCCTGACGCCGACTACTGGATATTCTACGAGTACGAATGGGAAGGCAACACCCTGAAGGGCGAGGACATGGCCTCCGAGGACGAGGACCGCTCGGCCTACGTCACCGGGCGCGAGATTCCCGTCTGGGTGGACCAGGTCAAGCCGGCGAACTCGATGCTCCACGATCCGAAGGACGCGCCGGCCTTCTCCGAGATATTCTCCGGGGCCTTCTTCTTCGTCGTCATCGTGACCTGGCTGATCATTGTGGGGGTGCTCACCCTCGCCGGATTCGGGAGGTAGGCCGGGGGCGCCACTTGGGGCACTTCCGCGGCAGGGGAAATTCATCCTTCCCCTCTCCGCGCCGCTTGTGGCTGGCTGCAAACCGGAAGTAGGACCCGACTCTCGCCTGGAGGAGCGGCTTCCGCATGAGCTACGATCAGCAGCCTGGCCACGACTGGCAGCAGACCGGCTTCGGCCCGGAGTCCGGTCCTCCCCGTGAATTGCCGGAGGAGGAAATCTACCGCCTCGAGCGCCCCGTACCCCAGCTCCTCACCTACTACCTTCTCAGCGCCCTGACTTCAGTCATCTTCTTTCCGCTGGTCTTTCCGCCGCTCTTTTTCAAGTACCGCACCATGCGCTACCGGTTCGACGAGGAGGGCGTCTCGATGCGCTGGGGACTGCTCTTCCGGCGCGAAGTCAACCTCACCTACGCGCGGATTCAGGACATTCACCTGAGTTCAAACTTCATTGAGCGCTGGCTCGGCCTTGCCAAGGTCCAGCTTCAGACCGCCAGCGGCAGCGCCATGGCCGAGATGACCATCGAAGGGCTACCGCAGTACGAGGCCATCCGCAATTTCCTCTACGAGAAGGTGAAAGGCGAGCGCCGGCGCCAGCAGGGCGGTGCGGAACCCGGGGCTCCCCCCGTCCCTGAAGGGGCCGCTGTGCTGGATGCCGGGACGGCGGAGAAACTGGTCGCGGCGCTGGAGGCCGTGGCCGCGCGGCTTGAACAACTTCAGGACCAGCAGCCCGGCTCGACTTCCCCGCCCGCGGAGGATGCCCCCGGTCCGGCACCTCCGCCCGGGCCGCAGGAAGATCCCCCGGCCTCACGGCCGGAAGAGGAGCGCCGGTCATGGCCGGAATCCTGACCTCATTTGAAGCCCGGACCGTCCGCCTTCTGCGTGTTCCTCCCCGGCCGGAGTTCCCCGCGGGGTCGGAGGAGTTCGCCGAGGTCTTCCGCGCTGCTCCCGGGTTCCTCACCTACCGCATGCTCCAGACTGCCATCAATCAGATGTGGCTGCTCGCCGGTCTCGTGCTGTTCATCGGCTTCCCGCTCGGGATGGCACGAGGTCTGGGAGACGAGGCGGGTCTCATCGCCCGGCTTCTGGGGCTGGTGCCTTACATCCTGTTTGCCTTTTATGTCATCCAGTTCCCCTTCGCCTTCCTACGCGCGTGGCTGGACTACCGGATGCGGTGGTACATCATAACTTCCCGGAGCCTGCGCATCCGGGAAGGCATCGTCACGGTGCACGAGAAGACGCTCACCTACGCCAACATCCAGAACATGAGCATCCAGCAGGGCCCCCTGCAGCGATGGCTGGGCATCTCCGACCTGGAGGTCCGCACCGCCGGTGGTGGTGGCGGCGGACCCGAGGCGCAGGGCGGCGAAGTCACCGGCGCCATGCACACCGGCTATTTTCGCGGCGTGGCCAACGCGGAGGAAATCCGCAATATCATCGCCCGCCAGCTCCGCAAGCGGAAGACCCCCGGCCTGGGGGAGGGGCCTCCTCCGGCGGAGGACACCGCGGAGGCCGCGCCGCCTGCGAGGGAGCCGGACTTCGCCGCCCGGCTCTCCGCCGCCGCCGACCGGCTGCTCGCGGCCGCCGGCAGGCCGCCGGGGTAGGCTGCTATGCGCGCCCGGGTGAAAAATTGGAAGTCATTTCTCTGTTCTGCCGGCTTGGGGAGCGTTTGGGCCATCCGCCAAGCCGGTTGGGGCCCTGAAGCCAGACTTCCAGGCCGGCCTCGCAGAAGACTGACAGTGCGGCACTAAGGGGCCGGGCCTTGCGGCCGTTTTTCAGTCCGTCTCCCGGGATTGGATATTTTTTCGTGGCGGGGACGAAAGCCGTTGACACGGGGGGCGCCGACCGGCAAATCTCCGCCCGCACGATCAATGATTACGGGGCGATATTCCTGAGCATCAAAAAGTACCCCAAGGCAAACACTGGTTCCCAACAACGAGCGGCAAGGCTTCCCGGAAGGTCCGTGCTCGTTGTCCCCGGAGCCCATGCGTCCTGGGGCGTTTTCCCGTATGCATTGGAGCGGCCAGTATGATGTTGATCGCGGCGAATCATTCCAATTTCAGTTCGGAGTAGTACCATGCAGACAGGAACCGTCAAATGGTTCAACGACGCCAAGGGCTTCGGCTTCATTTCCCCCGACGATAAGGGCGCGGACCTTTTCGTTCACCACACCGCCATCAATTCCAATGGATTCCGGTCCCTCAAAGAGGGCCAGCGCGTCCAGTTCGAGGCCGTCGAAGGCCCCAAGGGCATGCAAGCGAACAACGTCACCCCGGTCAGCTAAGCTGACGCCTCACAACGACCTTTTCCGGGCGCCCCGCTTCGAACGTGAAGCGGGGTGAAGTTTTTTTAGCGATCAGTGGCTAGTGGTTGGTGACGGGTGGCCAGCGGCTTGGCCGGGGGGGGCGTCTATCCGGACGGTAGTCCTACTCGATCATGACAAAGAAGCGGATGTCCTGCCGAGGGTTGTTATAGACAAGCCGCATCCCGCTGAGCGCTGCATGGTCCCGCATGGTGAACCGGAGCACCCCCCTCTCTCCGGGGTTGAGGAAAAGCGGGGTAAAGTCCGTCACCTCAGCGGTCCCCGGATTCACGAGCACCAGGTCCTCCTGCGGGTCCGGGCCGGTGATGAGCGCCAGGTCGTCGCGCAGGATGGCCACCTGCTCGGTGTTCTGGTTGTGCGCGGAGATGATGATTTCCGGGCCGCGGGAGACCGCCCTGAGGCCCAGCCCGCTCGGGTCGTACTCGGCGGGTTGGCTGAAGAGCCGGTCGTCCCCCACGATGACTTCCACCCGTTCGGGGTCTTCGAGCATGGGGCCCTCCTGCTCTTCCCCCGATGGGCTGCGGCCACCGCAGGAGACGAGAAGCACAGCCACTGTGACGGGGAGGGTCAGGCAGGCGGCGGCAGTCATGAGATAACGCATTCTCATTCTTCCTGGTGGGTGGGACTTGCTTCCGTTGCCGGGACGGTCTCCGTTTCCTCTGCCGGGGCTGGGGCGGCGGGGGCGATACCCGCGCCGGGTATCGATTGGCGGAACTGGTTGAGGCGCTCCTCGCGCTCGAGCGCTGGGGACTGGACCCTCGTAAGTGGCAGGTCGGAGGCCGGTGCTGCCTGGGAGGTGCTCCCGGTCGCGGTTGGGGAGTTGTCCGGCCGCCCTCCGATGAAAAGCACGAGCGCCAGTGCGGCCAAGACCAGGAGGATCAGGCTCCCGAGAACAATCAGAGCCGGATGGCCGCGGCGCGTGCCCGTGGTGGCGGTGGTCTGCCGGGCGTAGGGCGGTGGAGCGTCCACGGTCGTCCCCCCGCTGACATGTCTGTTGCGCTTGGCAAGCCCGGTGGTGGGGAGCTTTGCGGCGCGGCGGAGGCTTGAGGCCGCCGTCGTGGGGGAGCGCTTGGTGGCCTTGGTTCCCTCGTCCGGCTTTACCTTGCTGCTGCGCGCCCCGGGTGGGCGGCGCTTGAAGTCCATCCCGCTGTAAAGGGAGGAGGGCCCCTTCGCGCCACGGTAGTTCATGATGGCGGTGACGCTGCGGGAGGTGTCCTTCAGCCCCTTGAGCATGTCGTCGCAGAACTCCGCCACGCTGGCATACCGGTCTTCACGGTTGGGGGCCATGGCGCGGAAAAGGACGCTGTCCACTGCCACCGGCACTGCGTTGTTGGCTTCCGAGGGGGCTGGAAACTCGTCGAGCGGAAGCTGGCGGGTGAGCATCTTGTAGAACGTCACCCCGAGCGCGTAGATATCCGCCCGATGGTCCACCAAGGCGGGGTCGGAGCTTTGCTCCGGCGGCATGTAGTAGGCGGTGCCGACCGCTCGCTGGCTGGCTGCGGAGCGGACGATCCCATCGTCCCCAGCAAGGATGTGGGCGATGCCGAAATCGCTCAGCTTCACCCGCCCCTCGGAGTCCACAAGTATGTTCGATGGTTTGATATCGCGGTGGACGATTGAGCGCTTGTGGACGTAGTCCATGGCGTCCTTGCAGGCGGCGACGATCCGGCGCCAGTCGCTCAGCTTCAGGGTGCCCTCGATGATCAGGTCGTCCAGATTGGGCCCTTGGACCAGCTCCATGACGAAGAAGTAGATTCCCTCGTCCTCGCCCCGGTCGATCACCGAGACGATGTTGGGGTGGGAGAGCGCGGCGAGCGCCCCGGCCTCTGCCTGGAAACGCTCCACGAATTCGCGCTCGCGGGTGAACTGGGGGTGGAGCGCCTTGATGGCCACCTTGCGGCCGAGGCTCTTTTGCAAAGCCCGGTAAACCGTGGCCATCCCTCCCTCGCCGATCGTCTCCTCGATGACGAAGTTCCCGGAGAGTACCTTCCCGGCAGGCAGGCATATGGCCGGAGTGGAGGCGTCTGAGGGCGGGTCCAGCCCTGCCGACCCGCCGTTCCACTTCCCCTCCCCTTGCAACTGACTCATCCGTTTTGCATCCTCACCCGCTCGTATTTTCGGTTATCGGGTGCTGACGGGCTATCCCTTGCGGGGAAAGCCCTCTTACTTTGCGGGACAGTTGGTAGTCAACCGCTTGCTTGGCAATCAACCGCAAACAGGCCTTTGGCCCAACGGATTGAAGCAATCGGCAGGCCGATTATCGACAGCTTTGGTGGTTTCCCCGAGAAAACTGTGGAGTGGCGCCCGCCGAGCCCATCCGTCCTTCCCCTCTCAAGGGGGTTGATGCTCCGCAGCGGGGCACCGTAAGCTCCGACCATCGAACCCTGCGCCGGAATGACCGATGAACCGAGTCAGCCACACCATTGAGTTGGCAGCCCCCGTCCACGAGGTCTTCGCCTTCTATACCGACCCGGCGAACGTGGAGAAAATGGCCCCCCCGGAACTCCACGCCCGCCTTCTCAAGGCGGATAATCCCCTGCGGCTCGGTTCTCGGGTGCTCTTCGCCATCCGGCCGAAGATGGTGCCCTTCGAGCTGAAATGGGTCTTGGAGATTGCCGAGTTCGAGGAGGACCGGCTTTTCGTGGACCGGCTGCGCAAGGGGCCCTTCGCTCACTGGGTGCACCGGCACTTTTTCGAGGAGGTCGGGCGGGACCGCACACGGCTCACCGACGAGATCGAGTTCGGCGCCCCGGTCCCCTTCCTGACCTGGATCGTCCGCAGGGGTTTCGTGCAGGAGCGTCTGCGCGAGCTGTTCGCCTACCGCGAGCGCGTCCTCCGCCAGCGGTTCGAGCGGTACCGTGGCGGCTAGCGCCACCTGTGCTTCACTTTCGTGACTTTCTTTCCACAGGATTGTCACTTGGCCACAGCAAGCTCCGCGGGGGAGCCTATCGCCAGTCTGCGGGAGTTATCCCGATGCTGGACGAGCCCCCTTCCCCTGAGGAAGCCAGATGGCCCTGACAAGGTTCGCACCGTTGCTGACAGCAGCTCTGCTGCTCTTGGCGATGGCCGCCGACGCTGGCGCACAGGACCGCCGCCAGCGCATTACCATCGCCGGCTCGGACACGATGAACCTCCTCTCGCAGCGCCTCGCGGAGGAGTACATGGCCGAGGGTGCCCAGGTCGAGATTTCCGTCCGCGGCGGCGGGTCCGGCGTCGGCATCCGTGCCATCATCGATGGGACGGCGGACATCTGCCAGGCCTCCCGCGCCATGCGCGAACCCGAGTTCGAACGCGCCCGCGCCAACGGCCATGACCCTCGCGAGCACGTCGTCGCCCTCGACGGCCTTGCGATCGGTATCAGCAAGGACAACCCCGTGGACAGCCTCACCATGGGCCAGGTTCGCGGCATTTTCACCGGCGCGATCCGCACCTGGAACGAGATAGACCCCTCCCTGCCACGGCGCAACATCGTCCTCTATGGGCGCGAGTCGAATTCCGGCACCTACGACTACTTCAAGGAGTACGTTCTCCAAGGGTGGGACTTCGCCCCACAGACCAACTACATGGCGGCCACGGCACAGGTGGCCAACGCCACCGCGCGCGAACGCTATGGCATCGGCTTTGGCGGGGTCGCCTTTTTCGCCCATGCCGAAGAGTTGAAAATCCTCAAAATCCAGCGCGACCGCGAGTCACCGGCCGTCAGCCCCATCGTGGGGGAGGACAGGGACATCAACTTCGCCGGGATCCAGGACGGTTCCTATCCCATCGCCCGGCCGCTTCGTTATTATACGGCCAATAGCGCGGATGGGCCGGCGGCTGATTTTCTCTCCTGGGTCAAAAGCCCCCGGGGGCAGCAGGTCGTCATGCAGGTTGGGTATATCCCCGTGCTGGACCTGGAGGAAATGCAAGAGTACCTCGCGGGGGAGGCCACCACCTCCGCAGGGCATGCGAAATGAGCACTGTGGTGCACTTGTCAGCCCGCAGAATCCTTTGGTTCGAATTCCGGAGTACGGAATTTCTGCATGTCGCAGGAACCTGAGAGTAAACCGCCCGGCGAGCCGGCGGCGAAGCGGGACGAACTCCCGTCCGGCAGGGAGGGTCATACTCCCGACTTTTCTCCTGCCGAGGTGCAACGCCGCCTCCGCCACCCCGTTTCCTTCTTCCGCCGTACAAGGGAGCACCTGATTGAAGGTGGCGTCTTCCTCTGCGGCGTTGCCTCCATCCTGGCCATCTCGCTTATTTTCATTTTTCTCTTCCGCGAGGGCCTCCAGGCCCTCCGCATGGTCGATACGCCGCTGGACTTTGTTTACTCGATGGGGGTTCAGCTCGAGTACGACGCCGGAATCGACGACGTGGTTGCCGTCGGCGAAGCGCCCCAACTCGCCTGGCAGCCGGTCAGTGAGGAGCCAAAGCTGTCCATGATACCGCTCATGTGGGGGTCGCTTGGAGTCGCGCTTCTCGCGTCGTTGCTGAGTACCCTTGCGGGGATCGGTGTTGGCATTTTCCTCTCTGAGCTTGCCTCGCCCCGATTGCGTGGGGTGGTGAAGCCGATGCTCGAGCTGCTCGTCGGCATTCCTACGGTGGTCATCGGTTTTGTCATGCTTGCCATTGTGGCCCAGCCGCTTCGCCAGGTGGCGGAGGCGATAGGCCTGAGCGGCGTGTACGGCTCCACCTATAACATGTTCGTCGGCGCTGTGGGTGTCAGTATTGTCATTATTCCTGTGATCGGATCGCTGGTGGACGATGCGCTGCGTGCGGTGCCGGACGATCTGCGCGCGGCGAGCCTTGGCGTTGGGGCCACGCGGTGGCAGACGACCTGGCGGGTGGTGCTGCCGACGGGTGTCTCCGGAGTTTTCGGAGCCGTGATCCTCGGCTTTGGCCGGGCGCTTGGCGAGACGATGATTGTGCTGATGTGCGCGGGCAACGCGGCCCAGATCACCGGCAATCCATTCGATTCCGTACGCACCATGACGGCGGCCATCGCGTCGGAAATGGGCGCCGCGCAGGTCGGTGGCGTGCACGCGCAGACGCTGTTCCTCGTGGGTGCCATCCTGATTACGATAACATTTCTGCTGAACCTGACGATGGAACTCGTGGTGAACCGGTTCCGGAGGAAAATCCGCCTGTGACCGACGAGGCCCGTCAATCCATCGAAACCGCCCGCCGAAAGGTGACCGGCAAGACCAAGGCACCGCTTTGGGCGGTGCTGTTCGAAAGCCTCGTGCGCGGGATCACCGGCGCCGTGATCCTGGTTCTCTTTTTTCTGATGGGGACCATTCTTGTCCGCGGAGGTGGGCAGATAACCCCGGAGTTTCTGCTCCAGGCGCCGCGCGACGGCATGACCGCGGGCGGTATTTTCCCCGCCATTATGGGGACTTTCTTTGTCGTCCTCTTCATGATCGTCATGGCGCTGCCGCTCGGCGTGTTCGGTGCCGTCTATATGGTGGAGTATTCCAAGGGCGGGATCATGTCGCGCATTATCCGCGCGGCGGTGAACAACCTTGCGGGCGTTCCGTCGATCGTGTTTGGCCTTTTCGGGCTTGGGTTTTTCGTCCTTTTCGTCGGCCGGAACCTGGACCACCATATATACGGCGTGCCGCGGACGGCCGAGGAAGTGCAGGCCGTGCAGGCGGAGATGGCTCCCCTGCAGGCCGAAGCGCGCGAGGAAGCGATCAATCTGGCAGATGAACGGGGCATCACGGACCCCGCGGAGCTGGACGCCTTCGTGGAGGCATACGTGGAGGAGCAGACGCCTCCTGTGCCCCGCACTGTTTTCGGGCAGGGGGCCATGTTCTGGGCCGCCGCCACGCTCGCCATTCTCGTCCTCCCGTTTATTATAGTTGCCACGGAGGAGGCGCTCCGTGCCGTTCCGCCCAGTACGCGCGAGGCTGCCTATGGGCTCGGCGCCACCCGATGGCAGGTTATATCCACCGTTGTACTCCCGCAGGCCAAACCGGGCATCCTGACGGGGGCGATCCTTGCCGTTGCGCGTGGGGCGGGGGAGCTTGCGCCCATTTTGTTCGTCGGTGTTACGTTCTTTACCCCCGGTCTGCCGCTCACCGAGCCGGTGAACTTCGGCCTGTTCAGCGTTCCCGTCGTGAATCCCTTCGAGGAATTCATGCACCTGAACTATCATATCTATACAATGGCCACGCAGCACCATGACCCCATCGGGACGCGTGGCATTCAGTTCGGGACCACACTTGTCCTGGTCGCCCTGACCTTCGTCATGAACCTGATGGCGATCGTCCTGCGGCGCCGATACTCGAAGAAGAGTTGATTTCCCATGTCTGTATTGCCCAAACAAGCGGTAAAGGCGCCCTCTCCACCGCCGGCCAGGCCGGCTCCTCCCGGGCATTACCTGGAGGTGAAGAACCTGAGCGTTCACTACGGGGAGACTCAGGCCCTGTTCGAGGTCTCCTTCGGTACCGAGAAGAACACCGTCCTGGCGCTAATCGGCCCCTCCGGTTGCGGCAAATCGACGCTTATCAAGGCCGTCAACCGAATCCTTGAACTCACGCCCGGCGCACGTATAGACGGGGACGTCTTGATAGAAGACGAGTCCATTTTCGGCCAGAAGGTGGACCTCATTTCGCTCCGTCAGCGCGTCGGCATGGTTTTCCAGCGCCCCAACCCGTTTCCCAAGTCCATCTACGACAACGTGGCCTACGGCCTGCGCATTCACGGGGTGAAGGACCGCTCGACGGTCGATGACGTGGTGGAGTGGGCTCTCAAGCACTCCGCGCTCTGGGATGAGGTTAAGGACCGGCTGCGCACCAGCGCGCTGGAGCTTTCCGGCGGCCAGCAGCAACGGCTCTGCATCGCCCGTGCCCTTGCCGTGCAGCCGGACGTGCTTCTCATGGACGAGCCGTGCTCCGCCCTCGACCCGATCGCCACCGGCAAGATCGAAGAGCTTATCATGAGCCTCAAGCAGGACTATACAATCCTCGTCGTCACGCACAACATGCAGCAGGCCGCCCGCGTCAGCGATCACACCGCGCTCATGTGGCTCGGAAAGCTTATCGAGCACAACCGCACGGAGGAAGTCTTCACCAACCCGAAGGAAAAAATCACCGAGGACTACATTACCGGACGCAGCGGGTAGTCAATTGCGAATTAGGAATTAGGAATTGGGAATTGGGGGGGGGGTAAATGAAGTTTATGTGCTCTGCGGTTGAGCAGTCATCTGCGGCGTGGCGTTGTTCTCGTCCGAAAGGGCAAACCAGGCCGCCAGTCCGAAGCATATCAGCACGGGCACGAGTTTGAGCGACTGCACGAGCAGTCCCGGCCCTGCCAGGAGGGGTTCCATGTCGATCGGGAGCGGCATGAAGACGATCACTGCCGCGATGGCAATGATCGTCAATGCGGGCGCAGGGTTCGCACGCTGCAGCGCACACGCCGAGAGCAGCACAATCGGCAGCAGCAGTTGTACAAGATAGTGGTCCCACAAAATTGAGGGCAGCAGGAGCGACGTACAGATAGCCAGGGCGAACGGGGCATCCAGGCGCCTGCGCGCCCGGGTGGTGGCCGTGCCGATCGCGAAGACGGCGATGACAAGCAGGCTCACCCCCCAGGTCATCGCGTTGGCCACGCCGTGACCGAGATGCACCCAGGGCGTGATGCCGGTGCCCTCCTTCTCCACAAAGAACCGATGAAACGTGGCGTTTGGCGAAACGTTCGTGCGGTCGCGCCAGAATGTATGGCCGTACTCTGCCCAGGTTGACTTGCCGTAGCCCATATCCTGAAGCACGGGTACGAAATCGAGATGCGTGCGCACTCCGTAGAGGAACACCATGCCCAGCGTTAGCCCCGCAGCGATGCCGGCTGTCCAGGCTGCCTTCGCCCACTCGCGCCGCAGCAGGAACCATATAAGAAAAATACCGGGGGAGAGTTTGAAGAGCATCAGGAATGCCGTCACTCCTCCCACTGCCGGGGCGGGCCAGCCGCGGCGTTCTCCTGTGTATAGCAGCGCAAGTCCGGCGAGCAGCAGCGCGTTGAGCTGCCCCGCGTTGTTCTGCCGGATGAGCGGGTGGTTGAACGCCGTCAGCAGCAACGTTATCGCCGCGGCCAGCACCCAACTGCGCGCCAGCGCAAGCCGCACCGCCAGCAGCAGCCCCCCCAACACCAGCAGATGGTTCACGATCTGGAAGGCGGCGGCGCTCCATGCAAACGGGAGTCCTGTCAGCGGACGGAGCACCCACCCGGTGAACGGCAAATAGACGTAGGGTAGGATGGTGTTAAAGCGTGCATCCTCGGTGGTGGCGTGATGGCCCGCCTCCTCGAGCATGGTTTGCGAATCGTAGGGGGAGACACCGCGGGCGAGCAGCCGGCTCCCCAAATACAAGTGCTTGTAGTCGTTCTGGTGTGAGGCAAGCCCCGGCACTCCGGTGCCGCGCGTGGCCAGCAGTGGCAGCACCTGGAGCCAGAGATAGCACCCCGCCAGCAGAACCACGGCCACCAGCATGGCCCAGAAGACCCGGGAACTCCGGTTGCGGACCATCAACCGCCCGTCGTTCTTAAGGATATTCGCCAAGGAGAACATGGAGACCGGAGATGATGGGAAATTTTCACGCCAGAACGTTGTGTTTACTGATGTTGCTTTGCTGGGCCACCGGGCCGCAGGCAGCGGCCTCGCCCGTGGACGGCCGCCCCGATGCCGTCAGCGTGGGCATGGAAGCTGTCGGCGATGCCGCAGCCATGCATGGCCGATTTGACGTGCCGGCTTCGGCGGACCTCAAGGAGACTCTCTACGCCGTCTGGCTGGAGGACACCGCGGCGGACCCCGCGCCGGGTATCTTCCTCAATGGCCGGCGGGTGGACTATTCGCCCGTGCCGCTGGAGGGCGGCGTTCTGGCCCAGCTCCCTCCGGACGGGCTGCAACCCCGGGACAACCTGCTGGCCGTCTCGGGCGCCTCCTCTCCCCGCGCCGTGGTCTTTCCGCTCATCGGTGGCTTCGAGGAGGTGCATTTTGAGGAGGCCTTCCTTGGGGACGCCAGCAAGGCCGCTCCGCCAGCCCACCCCAATCAGGCGCTCTACGACGTCCAGCACTACATCCTCGAACTCGACCTCGACATGCACAGCAGGTTCGTGGATGGACGCCTGACCATGGAGGCCAAGGCACTTGAGGACGGGCTCGGCCACTTCGTCCTCGATCTCGACTTCAACAACGGCCAGATGGGCGTCGACGCCGTGGACGCGGGGCCGGGGACCGCACCCCTCTCCTACACGCTCAACCAGGCGAGCAACTGGGTCATCATCACCCTGCCCGAAACCCTGGATGAGGGCGACACCGGCACGGTCCGGGTCAGCTACAGCGGCATTCCGGACACCTCCGGGCGCTGGGGATCGCCCTACCGCGTCGAAACGCACGGGGCCGCCAACACTCCGGTCGTCTTTACTTTCAGCCAGCCCTACGGCGCCCGCAAGTGGTGGCCCTGCAAGGATACACCCGCGGACAAGGCCACCATGGAGCTGTATATCCGCGCTCCGAAGCCGTACTACCCCATGTCCAATGGCGAGCTGGTGGAGATCATCGACGAGGGCGACGACCACGTCTTCCACTGGCGGGAGAACTACCCTATCGCGACGTACCTCGTTGCCGTGACTGCGTCGGAGTATGTCTCCGGATCGGTGACCTACACCGCGCTGGACGGCGAGACGGAGATGGACATCTCCCACTTCGTCTATCCGCAGAACGAGGATGAACTGCAGGGGCTCTCCGGCACGCTGGACATCATGGAGTTCTTCGCGGGCTACTTCGGCGAGTACCCCTTCCTGTCGGAGAAGTACGTCAACGTCACGCACAACGCGGGCGCGGGCATGGAGCACCAGACAGCCAGCTCGATGCCGCCGCGCAACCTCTTCCCCGACGGGAAGCACCGCCGCAACGTCCACGAAGTCGCCCACCACTGGTTCGGCAACCTGGTCACCTGCGAAACGTTCGAGCACATCTGGCTCAACGAAGGCTGGGCCACCTACATGGAGGCCATGTATTACGAGTACGACGTCGGCCCGGAAGCCTACCACGAATACGTTGCCAACTGGATAGACATCGGCATTGTGGACAACGTACCGATCGTGAACCCCAACGCTGATGCGTTCCAGCTCGGGCTTGTCTATCGCAAGGCAGCCCTGGTGCTGCACATGCTCCGGCGGGTCATGGGGGAGGATGACTTCTACGAGGCGGCCCGCCAGTACCTCCAGGCGCACGCCTACGGCACCGTCGTGACCGAGGACCTGATCCATCACTACGAGCAGGTTTACGGCGAATCGCTCGACTGGTTCTTCGACCAGTGGGTGTACGGCACGGGGAAGCCCACCTACGAGTGGGAATGGAGCACCCCCGAGGCCGGCATCCTCTCGCTCACGGTCACCCAGACCCAGTCCGGCCAAGTCTTCACCATGCCGATAGACATCCGCCTCACCGCGCTCGACGGCCAGGTGCAGGAGCACACCGTCTTCAACGATGAGAACCCACAGACGTTCGAACTCGCGGTCGGCGAATTCGACCCCTTCGAAGTGGAACTCGACCCTGACAACTGGATATACAAGGAAACCGGCGACGCGGCGGACCAGCCGCGGCTCGACCTCGTGCGCCATGCCGGCAACGGTGAACTTGAAGTGCGCTGGCGTGGCACCGGTTCGGCCGATTATTCCGGCTTTCAGCTCATCCGCAGCCGCGACACGGACGAATGGCAACTCGTGGCGGACTCGGCCACGCTGGCCGGTTCGGACAGGCAGGCCAACGTTCCCGCACCGCCCCCGGGTGAAGCATGGTATTACCAGATTCGCGGGCTGTCGGAAGCTGGTTTGCCCAGTCCCCTGAGCAACAGCTTCGGCGTGCGCGTGCCCGCTGCGGAACAGAGGCTCCTCGTCATCGACGGCTACGAGCGCTGGTGGCGGCAGAACCGCGGGCCGTACAACCACTTCCCCTCATGGCACGGCCAGGGTATAGACGAGTACGGCGCCTCCTTCGAAACCGTGTCCAGCTACGGCGTGCGCCAAGGCCACGTGGCTTTGGAGGACTACGACGCGCTTGTGTGGGTGCTTGGCGAGGAATCGACCCAGGACGAGACCTTCTCAAAGCTCGAACAGGACCTCGTCCGCGCCTATCTGCGCCAGGGCGGGCAGCTCTTTGTCTCCGGCGCGGAGATCGCCTGGGACCTTGACTGGCGCGGCGACGCGGAGGATCGCCAGTTCTACGCCGAATTTCTCAAAGCCTCCTACGTGGCGGACGATTCCGGCGGCGAGCACGATGCCTTCGGCGTCGAGGGCAGCATCTTCGCCGGCGATGAGTTCTGGTTCGACGACGGCTCGGCGGGCATCTACTTCGTCCGTTGGCCCGACGTCATCAACCCCGAGGAGGGTGGCGTGCCGGCGCTGGAGTACGAAACCGCGGGCGTGGCCGCCGTCCAGTTCGAAGGGCTCTTCCCCGGCGGCACCGAACCGGGGAGGCTGGTGAACCTCGGGTTCCCGCTGGAGACTGTGTATCCGCCGGCGGACCGCAACCGGCTGCTGGGCATTGCGCTGGAGTTCTTCGGGATCGAACAGGAGGACCTGCTGCCGGGAGACTTCCTGCTCGTGCACTGAGGGGTACCGCCCGGCGCCTTGTCTATACGCCGGGGGAGGTGGCTATCTTCCCGCCTCCTCCGGCATCCAGAAATGCACCTCCGCGAGCCTCGCCACGTTGCCTCCGGGGAGGAACGACGGCTCGAGCACCAGCAGTTCCACCTCGCTCAGGCGGGGCGAGCCGGGGATGGTCAGGCGCTCGCGCGGCAGCGGCTCATCGTGGCGCACACGCAGCAGCTCCTCCCACGGGTCGCCGCGGCTGTTCCGTCCCCGAAGCACGTAGGAGCGCAGGTTGAACCGGGGGTCGAAGCCCATCGCCTCGGCGTGGACGAGTTCCACCGCGTGGAGATGCATCGGGCGCGGCATCAGGAACCGCAGGCGGGCCTGCCCGGGAGTGGCCTCGCCGGTCGAGTTGGGGTCCACCGGCTCGGCGGGGGAGGCCCAGAAGCCCGCCAGGTCCGGCTCGCCGGTCACCCGTCCGTCCCGCAACCGGCCGGGCTGGTTGAGCGGGAACTCCCGGCGGGTGCCCTCCACCACGATGCCGTCTATACGCACCATGGACCCCTCGGTGCCGGCCAGCTCCACCCCCGGCGCATCGCCGTGCAGCATCAGGAAGGACCGCACCTGCCGCCTTGCCGCGTCTGCGTGGTCCTGCCCGCGCGAAACGTCCGGCAGGAGCGCCGGGCCGTCCGTGCCCAGCAGGGCGGCCTCCGTATATCCCTCGCCGATCAGGTGCTGCAGCGCGCGGTGAAGCGAAAGCGACTGTTCCGTGCGCCGGGCGCGGGACTGGCCCAGCGCGATCAGCCGGCGGCCGGCGGGATCCAGCCCCAGCAGCGTGCCCGTGAGCGGCCGGTCCAGGTCTTCCGCCCTCGGCTCGCCCCCCCGCAGCAGCACTTCCGAAACCGGGAACACCGCCCGCGCCAGCCGCTCCTCCTGCACCGTCTCGAAGTGCAGAGTTGCCTGCTCGCCGCGCGCGAGCAGGTCCTCCAGCTCCTCTGGGGCCGGCGGCTTCAGCACCGCCAGCAGCTCCCCCTCCGGCAGGTAAACGTTGCGCCGCTGGGGGGCGGCGGAAGGAACCATCTCCGGTGGTTCGCCGGCCGTGCCGGGATGGAGTGCCCGGGTGATGCTGCCCTGCCAGTCCGGAATCGAGAGCGTGTACAGCACAAGCTCGTCCGGCCAGGCGGCAAGCGGCGGTGCGCCTGCTTCGAGTGGCCCCGTATAGATGGACACCTCCCCCGGTTCCTCCGGCAGAGGGCCGTTCAGCGAGACGACCGGCCACGCGCCTCCCTCCTCGAAGCGGAGTTCCGCGGTTCGCTCCGGCCGGTGCATGAGCCGTGCGCTGCCGTCCGCGTGCAGCAGCACCTGGTAGCCCGGCCGGCGGTCCCAGCTCCACATGCGATTTTCGTTCAGGCGCAGCCCGGAGTAGGTGGCGGGTTGCTCCAGGTCCGGCACGGTATCCACTGCGAGCGCGCTGGCGACGGCATTTTCCCCGGTGGCGCCCACCAGCGGCCTGCCCCGCCAAGGGCCCTCCTCCGTGAAGCGGAACGACACGCCGGTGGCCGGATACCGGAACTCCACCTCCGCGAAGACCGCGTCTCGTGCGCCCTCCCAGGTGGTGAAGGTGAGCGAGCCGTGCTTGAGCCCCGGTGCGAGCATTTGACGGTTCCAGTGGCTCGCCTCGCCCAGCGCCGAACCCGGTTCCTGGGCGGGGAGCGCACCCGGCAGACCCAGCCACAGCGCCATCGCGGGGACGGCCAGCCATGTTGGCCAACGCCGCCGCGCGACGCGCGCCGCGGGCCGAAAGGAAGCGCTCTCGGCAGGGGTCATGCCCGGGCTGGCTGGTGGTTGCTTTGGGGTCACGGTTCCGCTGCTTGACACCTTCAGAGGATTTCTCCCCCTATAACGCCGGACGACAGGACGCAATGCCGGCAGCCCGGCGTTCGGCCGGGAACGGAAAACTCATGACCGAGGACAGCGTTTCACAATGAAAATTCACGAGTACCAGGCCAAGGAACTCCTCGCCCAGTACGGAGTCCCCACCCCGCGGGGGAAAGTTGCCCGCACCGCGGACGAGGCAGAGCAGGCCGCCCAGGAGCTGGCCGTCTGGCCGCTCATTGTCAAGGCGCAGGTCCATGCGGGCGGGCGCGGCAAGGCGGGCGGGGTGAAGCTGGCAAAGTCCCCTGCGGAATTGCGCGCCGCCGCAGACGCCATTCTCGGCCTCGACATCAAGGGCTCGACGGTGCGCCAGGTTCTCGTCGAACCGGGAGTGGACATCCGTCAGGAAATCTATCTCGGCCTGATTCTCGACCGTGCCAGCCAGCGCCCGGTCATCATGGCGTCGGCCGAAGGCGGGGTGGAGATCGAGGAGCTGGCCGCCACGCGCCCCGAGGCGATCCTCAAACTTCCCCTCCCCCCGACCTACGGCCTGCGGCCCCACCACACGCGCGAGGTCGCCGCCTTTCTCAACATTCCTGCCAGCGCCAAGGACTCCTTTCAGCGCATCTTCAACGGCCTCGTACAGGCCTTCTATGAGAAGGACGCCTCACTCGCGGAAATCAACCCGCTCGCCATTCTCGGCAGCGGCGAGGCGCTGGCCTGCGACGCGAAGATCAACTTCGACGAGAACGCGCTCTATCTGCACAAGGATATCGCCGGGTTGCGTGACGAGGGCGAGGAGGAGCCCCTGGAGGTCGAGGCCCGCAGCAAGAAGCTCAGCTACGTCAAGCTCGACGGGAGGATCGGTTGCATCGTCAACGGCGCCGGCCTTGCCATGGCCACCATGG
>SLMS01000344.1 GCA_007133495.1 Candidatus Sumerlaeota bacterium
CCGGGACAAAGAACCGGTACTCACGGATGATCATTTCCGATTGCGGCAGCAACGGGTTGTACAAAGCGGGCCAGTTGGGAACCAGGATCGGGAAATCATCACCGATATCAATGGTGGTGGCGGCTTGGAGCCGTGTCTTGCGCTGCGTGGAACTGTCGCCGGTGATCACCGCCGGGACGACCGTGCGGTCGCCGCCCTCGTCATGGAAGAAGGTCGCTTCGAGTTGAATCTCGTCGATGTCGTTCCGGACGATGGTCGGGTCGCCGTCCTGCGTCACGGTGTGCGAACTCTCCACGCCCAGTTCGTGGGCAAGACGGACAGTCACCATCATGGGAGTCCGCTCGCCCGTGTAAGGGAACTCCGGGCTGAGCAGGCGGATCGTGGCGTTGCGATGGTAACGGCCGTCCGGGTTGTGGACCAGGTTCTGCGCCACGTCTATATCGTCGGAGTCCTCGTCGGCAAAGGGCAGGCTGTCCATCCACACCCAGAAGAAGTTTGGCGGCGGCTCGGGCTCTTCCTCAGTCGGTTCCGGCGGATCAGGAGTTACCATGCCGGTGTCCTCATAAATCAGCTGACCCACGGGAACCAGTGCGGGAGAGACCGTCACCGTGCCGATATCGTCGCTGAGGAAGGCAGTCAGGTTGGCGCCCGGATCGGGCTCCCACCCCTGCGTGAGTTCAAAAGTGCGCTCGGCGATGATGGCTTCCTGTTGCGCTTCCGCCTCGGCCACGGACTCCGGGTCGTCCGGATCTTCCGGCTCGACCTCGACGTCAAGGTAATCGAGCGGCGCCTCGAAGGCGAACTCCGCCACGTACACCGGATCGGGGCTGAGCTGGCCAAGGAAACCCGAATCGGGAGAGACCCACCCATCAGGCTCGCCCGTGGGAGTGTCTCCCGCCGAGCGGTTCGTTGCTGCAAGGAACCGCGCCGGGTTCGGCCGGCCATGGCCGAGCCGCTCATGATACTGATCGAAGTAGGCCAGCGGCGGCGCGCCCGGCGGCAGGTCCGCGTAACGCACCAACTTGCTGTACAGCGTACTGTCATTGGGCCACACCGGCGCCCGGTCGCGCGTCTGCTGACGCGTCTGCCGCACGTTGGGCGCCAAGGGGGGAAGCTGGTTGAACCGCTCGTCCGCCAGCATCAGTGCCGCCACGCCACCAGCAAGCGCCGTCGCCACACTCGTCCCCTGATAGAGGTCCGCGAGCAGCCCGGAGGAGGTCCCCAGAGCATCAATGTCTCCGATGACCGCGTAATTGCCGGACTCCATGCCGGGGACGAAGGGGTTCGGGCCGCTGATGCCCGGGGTCCCCTGGAGGTCCGTGGTGACGATGCCCGTCTCGGAGAAGTTGATGCTCTCATTGGGCAGCATGGCGTAGGTCGGCATCGTGATGTCCACCCCGAGACCGCCCCAGTTCGCCTGGAAGGTGTTGCTGCCGCTGCTGCCGTGCCCGCCCACCGATATCGTCCAGCGCGAGTGGCCGGGGTATTCCACCTGCGACCAGAAGTTCCCCGCCGCCGCAAAGTTCGCAATGCCGACGCCGCCCCGTCCCGACTCGAACGTCTCACGGAGGCCCTGCTCCGTTGCGTTCGCCAGATCGCTCGCCGAATCGAACGGCAGCACGTAGGGGTGAACGTTGACGCTCACGCCCTTGAAAACCGAGTCCTGCAGTGCCTGCAGCAGTGCCACGTTGGAGACCGAATTGTCCGGCCGCACCACACGCACCGGGTAGAGCGTCGTCCCCGGCGCCACACCCGCGATGCCGACCCCGTTCACCTGCCCGGAGATCAGGCCCGCCATGGCGGTCCCATGGGCGCCGAGGGCACCGAGCGTCGGCAGCGGCGTCCCACCGTCCACAAGGTCGATCCCCATCCGCGCATCGATGCTCTCCGCCAGGTCCTCATGGTTGACCTGCACACCGTTGTCAAAAAGGCCCACGATGATCGTCGTGTGCCCAAAGGTCCCCCGCGCTGTCTGCCCGGGGAAGAACTTCTGGTTCATCTGATTGATCTGCCAGGCCCGCGGCGTGTTGAGGTCCTGATTTGGCCTCCCCGCCATGAAGTTCGTGTTCACCGGCGAGTTGAAGTGGTACCACTGATGGATGAAAAGATCGTCATCGATCTGAATGGACGTCGAGTTGATCGAGGAAAGCTCCGCCGTCGCGAGGAACTCAGCATGAGCCGTCCCGATCCAGCCCTCCTGACCGGAGAGAATCCCCGCCACGTCCATCATGTGCGCGCCCGGCTCGAGGTTCGTCTCCACCACCACGGTGCCCGCAGCGTTTTCACGCACCCGGGTGAAGCCTTGGGCGCCGAGGAACGCAGCCTTCTCGGCCTCGGACACACCGGCCGCGAACTCAAGCGCCACCCGCCCGGTGAAGGCGATCATGCTGCTGGGGTGCGGGTCCCCGCGATGAAGGTACACGGACGACAACCCGGTGATCGGCATGTCCTCGGCCGCGGACAAGGCCCGCTCGACCTCCTCGCGCGGCACATCGACGATGACCGCGCGCCCGGCAAGGAGCGTCTTCACCAGCGGCAGTCCAAGGCGCTCAAGGTCGCCTTCGACCCGCCGCTGCACCTGCACCTCGGTAAGCGAGGAATCGTAGTGCAGCGTCGTCTTCTCCCCGTCATGCACGAGGAGCGGGCGTTCCCCGGCCCCCGATCCCTCGAAAGGCACCGGGTGAATGGCCGAACCCACCCCGCCGGCAGAAACGGCCGGGGTCAGAATGAGCGAAAATGCCGCGAAAAGGGCACTCAGGGCGGACAAGAACGGTCTGCGTATCATGCGAGTCCTCAACGGAGGGGATAACCAGAACGAAATCAGAGCCTTGCCGGCTCCTTTGCCGGTTGGGAGGCATGCGGAACGGTAGCCGGTTTCGAAGCTAGAAATCGCCCCGAAAGCAGGGCAAGCGCTATCATGGAGGCTCCGAAGGCGAAGTGCCGCAAAACCCACACACCTCCGGTCTCCATTCCGCCCTCCCGGTGCAACTGCGATTGCCACCGGCCCCCCACGCTCCAACATCGGTGCAGGCAGGGCAAGAGATACGCGCACCGCCCGCCACGCCTTCCGGCAGTTTTCCGGCCCGCAATTCGCAACCCTGACCCGCTGTCCGGAAGCACCGGACCCCGCCCCACGCGATTTCCCGATTGGCCCACGCAGGAAAAAAAAGTTCCCGTCCGGGTCGAAAAACTGCTCCTCACCCGGCAACAAAGAACGCGAAGCCCGCCATGAGCGAAACAGAAGCCCCCAAAAAAAGACGCGGCTGGGTCACTGCCCTGCGCTACACCATCGGCCTCGGCCTGGCCCTCTTCCTCCTCTGGGTCCTCAGCCTCTTCGTCCGCGGAGAACTGATCGCCGTCGAAGTCGGTGGCGGATCGATGGAACCGACCCTCCAGGCGCACGACCGCGTGCTCGCCCGCGCCATCCGCCCCACCGAACCCATCCAACGCGGCGACCTGGTCATCGTCGAATCCCCCGACGACAACGGGCCGGACATGATCAAGCGCGTCGTCGCCATTCCCGGCGACACCGTCCAGTTCCGCCGGCAAATACTTCTCGTCAACGGCGAACCCTCACCCCCGCCCGGAGAGGCACAGAGCATCCACCCCGAAGCCCCCGAAATCACCTACGAACTCGGCCCCCGCGAGTACTTCGTCCTCGGCGACAACCGCGGCACCAGCCACGACAGCGAGCAGTTCGGCCCGCTCGACCGCGACTACATCCACAGCCGCGTCATCTACCGCTACGGCCCCTGGAGCCAGCGCGGCCGGCTCTGACCCCTCCCGTCACTCCTCCGGCAGGCGCGTCAGCCCGTGGTCCACGTAGGTGGTCTCGCCCGCCGCGACCTGCACGGTGACCTCCTTGGCTCCGTAACCGGGAGCGGTGAGGGTGAGCACATGCTCGCCTACGGGGACGGTACGAAACATGGCGGCTCCCTGCGAGTCGTGACGGGCTGTGAAGTTCGTTCGCTCCAGGTGCAGGATGGCTTCCGAACCCTCGACCGGCTCGCCGGTCTCGCGATCATGCACCAAGGAAGCAAGCGAACCCGCGGTCGGGTCCAGCAACTCGAAATCCACCGTCCGGGTCTCCCCCGGCACCACAAGCTCCACCGTCTCCATCTGCCGACCGAAATGCGGATGGACAGCACTCAACCGGTATGTCCCGGGCCCCAAGGCCCCAATCGTATAGCCGCCCGCCTCGTCCGGAGAAAAAACTTTGCCGCGGGAATGCTCCTCCCCCGTAACCGGCAAGCGTCCGCTTCCACCAAAGTGGAGGATTACCTCGCCAGGCTCGTAACCTTCAGGAAGGCTCACCGTCCCCCGGATGACACCGGTGGGCAGGTGCACATCAATGACTTCCTCCTCACGGGCACCAAGATTGACTGTTCCCCCGGCGGACAGCCTTGACCGTACCTGCTGGTGCATCGGCTGGCTGCCGTCCCCGCTCGCATCGGACACGTCGAAGATGACGGAAGCGCTGAATTGCCGCTCTCCCGGCTTCACTTCATGAATCCGGAACACCTCGCCCGGAGTGGGGGGACTGGCCGACGCCCTCTGCCCATCCACCCGGAGCTCCGCGCGCTCGATTGGCCGCATTTGCCCGTCCTCCGGCACGTGCAGCCGCACGCCCACCGAGTGCCGGCCTATCTCGAGCGTCTCCTCATGCACCGCCACGTCCTCCGGCATGTCTATACGCTTGTGCGTGTGCCCGCTGCTGAGTTCCACCCTGCCAACCTCGATCACCCCAAAGGAAACACGGCCGTCCGCATCGGTGACGCGCTCGCGGCGCTCAATCCCCGTGCCACTGGTTTGTTGCGAATGCCTGATTTCCACCGTGGCCTCCCGGTCCGGGATCGGCGAACCATCGGCGGCGTCCACGACGTTGACGATGAGTTCGGGGAACCGCGAGAGGTAAAGGTCCCCCATGTCCAGCGGCCCGGAATCCGCAAACTCGTAAGGAAACTCCTGGTCCGGGTCGTCTCCCGGGGAGAGAACGCGGACATGGCCCGTGCGGGCGGGGACGCCCTCGAAGCGGAACTCGCCCTCCTCGCTCGTGCGGACGGACCCGCCGGGGTGCTCGCGCATTCCGCCAGACCGCCAAGGGTCGCGTTCGCCGGCTTGATACACCGCCGCGTAGCGGAGCTGCACCACTCGGTCCGCAACCGGTTCACGGTCCGGGCCCTCCACCACACGCCCGAAAAGGCTGCTGACCGGATGCACGGACAGCTCGACGTGGACCTCCTCGTCGTCATCAGGCCTAACCCAAACGTCGAACTGGGCTTCGCCGTAACGCTCGCCCGTGATGTGGTACCGCCACCGGCTCGTCCCCTGCGTGATGCCGGTATGGATGAACCCGTCAGGAATGCGCTCCACGCGGGTCTGGCCGTATGTTCGGCCCGGTGGGATGCTGCTGCGGGCCTGCCCCACGCGGACCTCGTAGTCCTGCGCGGGCTGACCGGTCTCCACGTCCAATACAGTCGCCACCACCACACGCTCCATATCACGATTCATGACGAAAACCTGCTCTTCCGCATCGAGGTCCACAC
>SLMS01000154.1 GCA_007133495.1 Candidatus Sumerlaeota bacterium
TGAAGTCCTGGCAGTCGCCGAAGACACGGAACCGGAAGTGACCGCCGAGGTCGCTGTGCCGCCGGACGCGGAGGAGACAGAGCCCGAGGCGGACACGGCCGCCGAAGTGGCGGCAACGGAGGAGGAGGAGGAAGAGTCTCGCGCCCTGCGGCTCACTGGCCGCGCTTACGACCGCGAGTCCCAGCGGCCGATTCCCGGGGTGGAGGTCGAGCTGGAGGCCAGGACCATTCATTTTGGGGATACCACCCGCAGGCAGGCCCTCCACGCCGAGGCGGTCCTGACCACTGACCGGGACGGGCAGTACGAGTTTGAGATGGAAGCTGACGAGTGGGTGGACCACGACGGCAGGTTCGCCCTGTGGGTTCAGTTCCGGGCCGATCCCCCCGGGGATGAGTTTTCCTACGTCGGCCAGACGCCGTTACGTGGGGGATGGCGCGCGGAGATGATTTACGCGGAGGGCGGTGTGGCTGTTCTCGATCTGCCGTTCGAGCGCGACTTGCTGCTCCGGGGACGGGTCTTCGAGCCCGACGCGCAGACACCCGCCCGAGGCGTTTCGGTGGAGGCGTCCGGCTCGACAGCCGGGGGCGCCGTGCGGCGGGCCACGGAGAGCACCGATGCGGACGGGGAGTTCGAGTTCTTCATGCCGCGCAATTCCATCGGGCACATCCACGCCACGAGCAGCACCGGCGCCGCGCGCACCGGGTTCCGGATGCCGGGCAGCGGAACGGGACCGGATTTGCGCCTGGTGCTGGCGGAGTATGGCTCTGTTGAAGGGCGGGTGTTGGACCCGTCCGGGCAGCCGGTTGCCGAGGCGCCGGTTTCGGTCACTTCCGAACCGCCGGCGGGTGGGCGGATTCCTGCCTATACGACGAGCGACGAGAACGGGCGTTTCTCGATCGCCCGGGTCGTGAGCGGTCACGTTACGATAACGGCTGCGCCGCCGGGATACCTCGAAAAGCCGCTTTTCGATAGCGAGCCGTATGACTTTCAGCTCGAACCGGTGAGCGTACGCAGTGGCATCACCCTCCGGCTGGTGGAGGGGGACAGCATTCCGGTGCTGGTGGTGGACAGGGCAGGCCTGCCGATTCCGGAGGTCAGGCTGGACGTGGAGCTGGGAGAGGGCGGAAAGCTCCGGCTCACCCCGCCACTGACCGGCCCGGACGGGCGGATTCTGATCGAGGGGATCCCTCCCGGCGGCCGTGCCGCAATGATCGGCGCCAACCACCCCAACTACCGGCACGATTTTGTGGAGAACGTTTCGCCGCTGGACGGGGAGCAGGTCTTCCGCCTTGATCCGCTGCTCAACCGGGAGCTGGTGGTGCGGTGGGCGGAAACCGGTGCGCCGGTGAATTATTACAGTTACTACATGCTGCAGAAGGGCTGGAACGAGTTTGATATAGACGTCCGGCGGGGAACGCAGGTTGTCCGCTCGGAGGACGGCAGGACGAGTATCGAAAACCTGGCGATCGGCCAATGGCGTGTCCAGGTGGCGTATCTGGACGAGAACGGCGAGGCGACGATGGTGCGCGGGTCGGTCGAATTCGAGGTGGCCGGCAGCCCGGATGAAATCGAGACGGTGGAGGTGCTGCTGAATGAGCACCGGACGATACGGGGAACGGTCGTTTCCGCCGAAACGGGGGAGGCGGTCCCCGGTGCCGAAGTGCGGGTGGAACCGCCCGCGCTCCACGATCCGCACCGGTACTGGGACAACAGGATGCTCCCCGGGGAGCAGCCCATTCCACTTGTCTATACAAGCCCCAATGGTGAGTTCGAGATTGGCGGGCTCACGGCCGGGAGGCACAGCATCACGGTGACCCGGGACGTCATGCGCACGCAGCAGCCGGTGGATGTCATGGTAAGCGCCGAGCGCGATCCGGACCCCGTGGAGATCGCGCTGGAACGGGGTGGCGTGATTTTCGGCCGCGTGGTGAACGAGGACAATGAGCCGGTGCCGCGGGTCCTGCTCAGCCATGCGACTTGGAGTCCCAACTACACACACTTCGACCGCGCCCAGTACCGCACCGACGCCGAGGGCAACTACCGGATGGAGGGGCTCTCCTCAGGCTTTCACCAGATATGGCTCCATCCGGGAACGAGCGACGGCCTGCACCGGGACAGCCGTCAGATGAATCTCGACTTCGGGGAGGTGCGCGAAGTCAATTTCGACTACTACCACCGTATCCTGCTGAAGGGTGAAGTGTATCTTCCGGATGATTATTCCGGCAGCACCAACAACATCGTCCTGCGGTTCCATCCCTCCGGGGAGGAAGCGATCATGGACACCACGGTTGACGGCGCGACGATGGAATACGAGGTGCGCCTGCGGCCGGGTCTATACACTGTCCAGGCGGGGCTGCCGGGCCGGTCCCTCCATGGTGAGGGTCACCTTTTCGGCGTGGCGGAGACGCCGTCCGAGCAGTGGCAGAACATCCGGCTGGACTTCGCGGAGGCCGACGTCGTGCTGGTGTTCCCGCGGGATGGTGATTTTCACCCGGGCCGGCTGGCCATCGCGCCGCTGGACCGGCATCGTCACCTCGGTTTCCTGCACGAGAGGATGAACCAGGAGGCGCGGCGGACGGTGGAACTGATGGCGGGGGACTATCAGGCGACGTTCGTTTCCGCCGACGGGAATTGGCGCGGCGAATCCGGCCCCGTGCAGATCGGCGCAGGGCACGAAAACGTGTTTGTGCTGGAGATGAAGCGCATCCAGCGCGACATTCCTGTGGGCACTTGGGACCCCTCCACGGTGTCGCTGCACACCGAGCCGCACCTGTTCGAAGCGACGCAGTATATACAGTCCTCCGGCACGATCAGCCTTCTTGTGGAGTACCAGAGCGGCCGCAACGCAGTGGAAACCTTCTGGGGAAGGCTCTACGAGAACGGGGAAATCGTTGATACGCGCCAGCACCGGGGATGGAGTGGCTTCGAGAAGTGGAACAATGCCTACCACCTGCGGCTGGACGGGTACGACCCCGAGTCCGTCTATCACGTCGAGATTGGCCTCCGCGCCGACGGCGGCACCGATTCCCATGGCACCGTTTACCTGAGTACGAATTAGCCCGGAAAGGAGATGAGACAATGCGTTACCCCACCGCCATCGCCCTGGTCACTGCCTTCCTTTTACTTGCCGCCGCCCCGGCCGCTGCCTGGGACATGGAAGGACTTCTCGAAAAGAAACCGGAGGTGCAGCGCCTGGTGGCAGAGATTCGTGCCACTCCCATCGTCATTGAATATGACCGGATTTTCGTCAACCAGTACGACTTCGACGACCCGTATATCGAGATACTCCGGGATGAAGGCGGCATGATCGATTTCGAGGACCGCAGGCCGGGTGGTCCGATTGTTTTCCGGGATGGCGAACGCACTCATCCCGTGCAGCAAGGCCGGCGGATTACGGATGATGAAGGCCGGGAGTTGCTGGAAACCCGCGCCGGGGGCTCGATCCGTCTTGTCCGCCACGGAGACAACATGATCAAGGAAGCGTATGTTGAGTATGGTATTGCCTCACGGTTTGTGAGCTATGAGGGGCGGGAAGCGAACGCCACTTACTCAAGCCGTGGGCTGGTGAATGCTCGGGGTGGCCCGTTTCCCGACTCCTATAGGCGCTCCATTTTTGATACGGAGCCCTATCTCCACGGTGTTCTCGAAAGGTATGCGGCATTGGAATCCGGGACCCGGGCCGGCGGGTCCCAGGTGGTCACCATCGTCGATCACAATGGTGCGCCTCACCTTGAAGTCCGCACCGGCGATCGTATAGCTCACGAGGAGATTATGAGTGACGGGACGATAATCTGGCGCGGCTCCGTGGGCACCTTCCCCGGCACGAGCCACATCGGGCATCAGCAGTTCATGGGGCTCACTTTTCCGGAAAGGGTGGAGCGGCGCTCGCGAATACGCCGTGGAGAGTGGGACCAGATGAACTGGCGAATCGCCCGTGATATACGCCTTTCCAGGCTCGATCCGGAAGAGTTTGCGGCCGAGGCCACGGAGTTCCTTGCCGAAATGCCCGAGCCCGGCTCACGCCAGGCCACACGGCTCGGCCCCGGAGGCACCCGGGCTCCCGTGCAGATTGAATAGCGGCCAGCACTGGCTGGAGAGGCAGTTGCGAAACTCCGAAAGGGTGCCGCTACAGGCTTGCCCGGCAAACCCGGGCCGCCAATCCACGATCAGGAGTAACAGGAGCGAATTCGGGCAGTGCCTTACGATGGAGGCAAATACCGTGGCGGCGGACGTTCCGCCCTCCCCCTCGCCATCCTGGCGGGGACGGTGGTGTTCGTGGCGGCGGTGCTGGTCCATTCCCGCACGGGCGGGAGTGGGGACACGGGAGGTGTCTATACAGAACGGCCGGAGGAGGCCGCGCTGGCGGGGGAGATGCCCTCCCGGGTGGAGGACACGCGCCCCGTGGCCGACCGGCCGGTGCCCGCGCGGATTCCCTCGCCGCGCTCCCCGGATGACGGCACGGAGGTGGACGAAGAGGAGGAGGAGCCGCTCGAAAGCGTCTTTTCGGGTGGTGATCCACGCCGTGTGATAGGCACCTATTTCACCAGAGACACGGAGAGCACCCTCATCCTTGCCGGACGTGCCTTTGATGAGGAGACGGGCGAGTTGCTGTCCGGCATTGGCTTCGAAATCGTCGAGGCGGCGCAGGCGGCTCCGGCCTGGCTGGCTCCACCCATCGGCGGGCCGGTGCGGATCGAGACGGACAGCGAGGGGCTTTTCCGGAGGGAGGTCACAATGCGGGGGCGGGGGCGCCCCTCCGATGTCTGGCTGGCCCTCGATTTCGAGGAGAACCGGGACGGATACGTCTATACGGGGCCGGGGGAACTGGGCAGGGCACGGGCCAGTTCCAGCCACTTGAGAAGAGGCGCCGCGTGGTTTGATCTGCCCTTCCGGCGCGGGGCGCCGCTTCGCGGGCGGGTTGTGGGACCGGACGGGCGGACTCCCGCGCCGGGGACGAGGGTCGCCGCCGTCGCCGAACCGCCGGAGGATTTCTCCGCCCGGCACTCCTCCAACGGCCCGCCTTCTGCCCCCCAACGGAGCCAAGGCTTCGCGCCACCCCATACGGGCCGGGAAGTTGAAGGTGTCCGCGACCTCTTCCGCCATCCCGGCCAGCACGACGCGCACTTCACCGCCACCTCGGGGAGCGGCGGGCGGTTCGAGTTGCTCCTCCCGCCCGGCTCCAGCGGCACGCTCCACGCCCAAGGGCCGAAGGGGTCGGAGTGGACCGGTTTCGCCATGCCTGACCAGGGCGCGCACCCCGAGATGGTCATCATCCTCTCGGCCAGCGGATCGGTGGAGGGGCGCGTGCTCCATCCCGATGGCCGCGGAGCGCCCGGCGCGAGGGTTACGCTCAAACCGAATCCGGAGGCGTTCGATGGGGTCATGGGCCCCGTCACGGCGGGGGAGGACGGCGTTTTCGCCTTCGTGGACGTGCCGCCCGGCCCCGTGGTGCTGGAGTTCGAACCGCCGGGAGGGGACGACGGGCCTCCATACGCGGGCGAGCCCGTGGAATTCGAA
>SLMS01000177.1 GCA_007133495.1 Candidatus Sumerlaeota bacterium
ATAACGTGGATGACTCCGTTGCTGGCCTCGATGTCGGCCGTCGTGACAGTGGCGCCATTTATCCGCACCCTGTTGCGGTAGGTGGTCACGTCCACGTTTCCGCCGAGGAGCGTCTTCGCTGTGCTGAGCTTCACAACATCCTCGGCCTTCACTTCCCCTTCCAGGACGTGGTAGAGAAGCACTCTGCGAAGCTCGTCCGGATTGTCCAGCAGGTGCTCGACAGTTCCCTCGGGCAGCCTCCCGAATGCTCTGTCCGTGGGAGCGAAGACGGTGAATTTCTTGTCCTCTGCGGACAGGGCGTCTATTAATTCCCCTGCTTCCAGGGCGGCGGCGAGTGTATTGAAATTGCCTGCGGCAACGGCGGTCTCGACAATGTTCTTGCTGGCTGTGGAGGAGGCATCTTCATGCCCGTGATTGGAGGCGAAAAGAGTTGCAGCCGGGAGCGAAATTGCAACGGCTGTGGCGAGAATTGTTGAGCTTCTGACGGTGCCTGCATACATCATGTGGGTATCTCCGATAGATGGCTTGTGAGTCTCTTACACAGGTCTTCTGCGCGCGCACTTCATACCTTGGAGGGACGGACCCGTGGGCGCCCTCGACGCACGCCGGAGATCAGTTTCCGTGCCACACTACCGGATGCCCCATTCTGACCCCACACTGGGGTTCTGGATGACAAGCAGTTGTCCAAACGGGACTTGCCTGGGACCGCCATGCCCCAAGCCGTCCCGGCCGGACGCTCCAACTCTTCCGCATGTCTAGAATGGAAATGGCGCCCGCAGTGAGCCAATGATCGCAATCACCAGCACAATAACCTTCATCGTGCCCAATATACTCTCAGCCTTTGAGCCCGCTGGAAAATCCGAAGCGTTCTCCGCCCCCTTCATGATGAGGAAACATATCCACCCCACCAGGCCGAAACCCACCAGCATGAAGACAAACGACAGGAATGCTCCGGTCAGCCCCCCGAGCAGCGTCACCGCCTCCACCGCTCCCGCATTCGTGGCGGACGCCGGCTTCTCCTGCCGTGCCGGCATCGCTTGCGCACTTCCGCGCTCCCGGTCCCACCCTGTCAGCCGCGGTGGCGGTGTATAGCCGGACCGCTGCGGCGTATCCTCCAGGCGTGGTGGCTGTTTTTTCCCCGCGCGGGTCTGCCCGAGCGCCATCCGCTGAAGCTCCTGCCGCCAGTTCTGATTGCCCGGGAACACCTCCACCGCCTTCTCCAGCGCCTGCTTAAGCCGCGCCTGGTTCCCGCTCCGCCGCTCGGTCTCCACCCCGAGGCTGTACGCATCCGAAGCAAGCGCCATCATCCCCGCACCCGCCGCCAGTCCCGCCAGCGTCAGGATGACGTTCCCGTTCCCCCGCGCCAGCGCCATCGCCTCCCGCGCCACCTTGATCCCCTCGCGCTGCTCGCCCCCTTCCACCAGCCCGCGGAACGCCTCCACCAGGTCCCGCGCCGCCCCCTCCTTGTCCCCAAGCTGCCCCAGTACCTTCGCCCGCATCTCCCGCAGCCATGTGTTCTCCGGGTACCTCTGCACCGCTCCGTCCGCCATCTTCTTCGCTTCCGTGTACTGCCCGTGCGAAAGCAGGTGAAGCAGATCGCGCTCCCAGATGCCCCACGGGTCCTCCACTGGCTCTGCCGGAGCTTCACCCGCGGGTTCCCGGGGCTGCTCCGCGGTGGACTCGGGCTCCGCCTTCTCCTCACGCACGGGCACCTTCTCCTCCCGAACCGCCGGCCGCTCCTCCGTCTTCCCGCCGGCTTTCGGAGCATCCATCATCTCCGGCCGCTCCTCCACGATCGCCGGCCGCGCCTCCGCGTCGAAAATGTCCACCTTCTCCACAAGCGATCCCGGCTCGTGGACCATTACCGCCTGCTTATCGGCGACGGACGGCGCCGCTCCGAAGCTCGCCCCCTCCTCGATCGAATCCGGCGACTCGATCCACCGGAACGGCTCCGCCGGAGCCGGCAGCAGGGGATTCTCCTCCAGTACCGCCTGGAGCCGCCGCGCCGCCTGTCCAAGGTTCTTGCGCAGCCGTTCGGGAACGGCGCCGCCCCCCATGCCCTCCAGCACCTCCACCGCCTTCGCGAAGGCCTCCTTGGCCCGGTCCGGCCGGTTGCGCGCCAGCGCCGTCTCGCCCAGCAGGAACCAGTGCAGCGCGTTGTCCGGCTCGCGCTCGGTTGCTGACTCGGCCTCGAAGAACGCAAGGTTGTAAAGACGCCGCGAATACAAATCCGCCCACTCTGAAACCAGCTTGCTCGGCGCGATCCCCCTTGTTTTCGTCATCGCTTCGGGCTTCCTTGTTCCTCCGCGGCGAACGCGGGTGGCTTACTCAGGGCCTACCTGCCCTGCGGGACTTTATTCACTCAAGTGGGAATGTCGATGGTCCGCAAGCCCATTGCGCGCCGCGAGCTGGCCACCGCGCTGGAAGCTGCCGGTATCCCCTCCGGCACTGTCCTCGTCGTCCATAGCGCCCTCGGCCGGATCGGCTGGATGCTCGGCGGACCCCAGGCCGCTGTGCGTGCGCTCCAAGATGTCCTCGGGCCCCGCGGTACCCTCGTCATGCCCACCTTCAGCTTCAGTCTCGCCGCCTGGAACCTTCCCCCGTTCGATCCCGGCCGCACGCCCAGCCGTGTCGGCCTCCTCACGGACACCTTCTGGCGCATGGAAGGGGTTCTCCGATCCTCCCATCCCACCCACAGCTTCGCCGCCGGCGGCCCCCTCGCTCCGGACATCGTCGGCGGGCCCATCGACTACGAACCGCTCGGCATCGGCAGCCCCGTGGACCGCGTGCGCCAGGCCGGCGGCCACATCCTGCTTATCGGCGTCGGCCAGGACCGCAACTCCACCGTCCACCTCGCCGAGGACCTCGCCGGGATGCCCTACCTCCGCGTGCCCTTCGACGGGTCGCGCGGCTACGACGAGGCATGGTACGCCAAACACCCGGGCGGCGAGGCCCACCGGCTCGAAATACACCGTATGCCCGGCTCCTCCGAAGGCTTCGAAGTCCTCGATCACATCCTCCTCCGCCAAGGCATCGTCACCGAACACCCCGTCGGCCAGACCACCGCCCGCTTCATGGAGAGCGAGGCCCTCTGCAACGCCATCGTGCCCATGCTCGCCGAAAATCCCCTCCTATTGCTTTCGGCCTCCTCCGGCTCGGAGATTACCGCACGGCGGCGCCGCCACATGGAATCCCTTGCCGCCAAAGGTTCCCCCAACCCGTGACCCACCACTCGCCTCCCTCCGGCCTACTCTCCATTGCAGGAAACATCGATTTTCTCATGGGCCTGGAGGAGATCGCCAGCCGCCTCGCCCGCAAGGAACAGATCAGCCTGGAGCCCAAAGCCATCGCCAAGCGCCTGGCTGCGCGCTCGCGCGCCATCCGCACCGTTCTCGATCTGCCTGCGCGTCCGCGCCCCCGCACCGCCCGTCAGTGGGAAACCGCCTGGAACCGCCGTGCGCTCTACGATGAACTTGCCGCAGCCGCGCGCCGCCTCGGCTGGCAGGTGCGCGCCGTCGAACGTTTCGACCCCAACCCCGCGTTCCTGCCCACCGGCGCCGCGGAAGAAAACGTCCTCCTTGTCGAGGAGCAGGCCGCCCTCGCGCTGCTCACCGAACTCCGCAGCGCCGGGCTCCGCCTGCCCTTTCAGCCCGCCGATGCGCTCCTCATCCAGCTCGCCGAAGAACTCTTCCACCTGGCCGCCGGCCGGGCCGGCCATCAGCCCGCAGACGCATGGGTGGACGAGGCGGCACCACCCGTCTTCGCCCAGGACGTACTGGGCTTGCCGTTCTGCCCCCTCGTGTTGCGGGTTCTCTGAGGCCGCGGCAGCCGCACCACCCGCCGTGTCTATCCATACATCACCGGGAGCAACCAGACCCTCATGAAAATACTCGTTACCGGCGGTGCCGGATTCATCGGAAGCCACATCGCCCAGCGCTGCGCCGCCGAAGGCCACGAGGTCACCGTCCTCGACAACATGCGCACCGGCAACCGCACAAACCTCCAGGGCGTTGAATGCGACATCGTCGAGGGGAGCGTCGAGGATTGGGCCACCGTCCGCGCACTCGCCGAGGATACGGAGCTGATCTACCACCTCGCCGCGCTCGTGTCCGTGCCCGAGTCCATGGAGAATCCCGAATCCGCCGAGCGCATCAACGTCCTCGGCACGGTCAACGTCCTCGAAGCCGCCCGCGCCACCGGCGCCCGTGTCGTCCTCTCCAGCACCTCCGCCGTGTATGGTGACACCGGCCGCGAACGCCACAGCGAGGAACACCTCCCCGAGCCCGCCAGCCCCTACGCCATATCGAAACTCGCTGCGGAACATTACTGCCACATGTACCGCATTCAGTACGGGGTTCCTTCCGCCATTTTCCGCTATTTCAACGTGTACGGCCCGCGCCAGGACCCCGCCTCCCCCTACGCTGCCGCCATTGCGATCTTCTCACGCCAGGCGCGCAAGGGCCGGCCCATTACCATATTCGGCACAGGCGCCCAGACGCGTGATTTCGTGTACGTGGACGACGTCGTGGAGGCAAACCGCCTCGCTGTCCAGGCACCGCCCGGCGTCTATAACGTCGGCACCGGCGAGCGCATCACCATCACGCGCGTTGCCGAAACGATCCGCGAAGCTGCCGAATCGCGGTCTCCAATCCGCTACGAGGACAAGCGTCCCGGCGACGTCATGCACTCGTGCAGCGACCCGTCCCGCCTTCGCAGCCTTGGCTGGGAACCGCAGGTCACCCTCCTCGAAGGGCTCCGGCGCACCCTGGCATGGGAAGCCGCCCAGACCGCGGGCGCTACGCCCCTGCCGCCTCCCGCAGGATAGACAGCCAAAACTCGTCCGGATACTGCGCCCGTCCCGGGGAATTGCCCGAAACGATACCGTAACCTATACGATAGCCTTCCCGCTCGAAGAACGCCCGGTTCTCCTCCCGGTTCATACCCGGCCGCGGGGGGAGGATAAGCTCTCCCGCCATTTCGATAATACCCACGCCCTCGGATTTAAACTCAAGCAGGTCCCCTGGTGTGCGGAAATCCCTCTGCCGCGGAAAAAAGTGCACCGTCATGCGGCTGCCTTCACGCCGCGCCAGGAAGTTCGCGCTCCGGTTTTCCGGGTCCCCGGGCCGCCACAAGTCCAGCAATCGGCTATACACCTCCGAAACGTGCTCCGCCTCCCCCTCCAGCCGGAATACCGCCGCCGGCCAGTTCAGCAGAGCCCCCTCCACGTCCCCCGCAACTACTGCCCCCTCCGCAGCCGGGGCATCCTCCACCGGCAGCCGCAAATCCGGAAATATCTGCACGTGATGATGGCCCAGCACCGAAGCTCCCGTCCCCTCCCGGTCGCTGTTGCACGCCGCCAGCCAGCCCTTCGCCCGCGCCAGGAACTCCGACACCTCCCGGAACGTCCCGCCGTCTATACGCATCGGCTCGTGTTCCCGCGCATTCACCACACAGTGCCCCGGCCGGAGCGGAAACGGCGTCGGGTGCGCAAAGAAGGC
>SLMS01000273.1 GCA_007133495.1 Candidatus Sumerlaeota bacterium
GCGCTGCTCCATCCGGGTGGGTCGCTGGGCAGGCGCCTGCTCACCAAAGTCGGCGACCTGATGCACACCGGCGAGGAGAACCCTGTCGTGCCGGAGGACATGCCGCTCAGCGAGGCCATCGTCGTCATGACTTCGAAAAAGCTGGCTTGCACGAGCGTCGTGGACCAGCGGGGTTTCCTGACCGGGTTTTTCTCCGACGGAGACCTTCGGCGGTATCTCGTCAGAGGCCACGTGGATATGTCTATACGCATCCGGGAACTCATGACGCGCTCCCCCCGCACCGCACATCCGCAGATGATGGCGGTGAGGGCGCTGGAAATTCTCCGCGAATTCAAGATCATCGAACTGCCGGTCGTGGACGAGCAGAACCGCCCGATCGGGCTGATCCACCTGCACGACATCACCCGCGCCGGAATCACCTGATGGCGCCCTCCAAGACCTTCGTGGGATTCGGGTTCGGGCCAATTCAGTCCGGCCTCTTTCTGCTCGAGGCACAGGCGTCCGGCAATTTCCGCCGCTACGTGGTGTCGGAGATAGACACCCCGCTGGTTGAGGCTCTTCGCAGCAATGCGGACCGGTGCACGGTGAACGTGGCGAAGCAGGACGGCATTGTCCACCGTGAACTCGACGCCGTCGAGCTGTACAATCCGTTGGTCCCGGCCGGCCGTAAGGCGCTTGTCGAAGCCATTGCGGAAGCCGACGAAATGGCGACGGCGCTCCCGAGCGTGAACACCTACGCTTCGGGTGGTGGGAACTCGGTTCTCTCCCTGCTGGCGGACGGTCTTGGGCGCCGCCAGCCCGGTCACCCCGCCATTGTCTATACGGCTGAAAACAACAACCGCGCGGCGGAGATTCTGGCCAGGGGTCTCGCCGAAAAGCTCGAAGGCTGCATTCCGCGGGGCTTTCAGGCGCTCGACACCGTGATCGGCAAGATGAGCGGCGTCATACACGGGCACGCGCTCATGGAAGGGCTCGGGCTTCAGCCGGTGGTGCCTGGAATGGACCGGGCAATACTCGTGGAGGAGTTCAACCGCATCCTTGTTTCGCGGGTGAGGCTTGAGGGCTTCGAGCGCGGCATCCGCATCTTCGAGGAGAAAGAGGACCTTGATCCGTTCGAAGAGGCAAAGCTATACGGGCACAATGCCATCCATGCGTTGATGGGTTACCTTGCCGCGCTCCGCGGCTATACAACAATCGCGGAGGCGGGCCGCGACAAGCTGCTTGTGGAGACCGCACGAAAGGCCTTTCACAAGGAGAGCGGCGCGGGGCTCGTCCGCAAGTACCGCAACCTCGGCGACCAGCTCTTCACACCCGAAGGCTTTTCCGTGTATGCCGAGGACCTGCTGGAGCGCATGGTGTGCCCCTACCTGCACGACCTGGTGGAACGCGTCGCCCGCGATCCGGTGCGGAAGCTTGGCTGGCATGATCGTCTATACGGAACAATTCGTATTGCACTCGCGCAGGACGTGGAGCCGGACCTGCTCGCAATGGGAGCCGCGGCGGGGCTGGTGCATTTGCTGCGCTCGGACGAAGACCGGAAAAAAGTTGGCCTTCCCGCGGTGAAGACAAACCAGCCAATCGTGATGAATCGCGAGGAAACCAGGGATATCCTGCTGCGCATCTGGCAGCCGGACAGCCCGGCACCCGATGAGGCGGACGCCCTGGCGGGCCGCACCGCTCAGGCTATGGAGCGGCTCCGCACCGATGGCTGGTTACCGGACATTTTTCAATAATATAGACCCCGGCAGGATGGCCGGGCTACTCCCCTTTTTCCCCTGCCGCGTCCGCCAGAAGCCGGTCGAGCAGCCACAACGCCGCCTGCTTCGTTTCACCCCGCTTTTCGAGCTGTGCCCCAACGCATGCCGGGCAGCCGTGCGGGCAAGGGCATTCCGTCACCATGCGCCTTGCCGCCTCCAAAAGGGTGTCATATAGACGATGGGCACGCCGTGATATACCAATGCCGCCCGGATATTTGTCCCATATATATATCGAGGGAAGCTGGTCGAATGGCGCGCGCAGCATCGAATACACCGCAAAGTCCCGAGTGTCGCACAGCACGTAGAGGGGAATCGCGTGCCGGAGCAACTGTGCCACTCCGCGCAGTGCCGGGGCGAGATCCTTGCCATCCTTGCGAAAGAGCGCGATCAGGTCCTGCCTGAAACTCAGCCAGAAACCCTCCGTGGAGATTTCAAGCTGCGGCACGGTCACAGGCCCGTAGCCGATGGACTCCTGCGTTTCGAACTTCACCTTCTTGAATTTGGCGATAATTGTGGCGACGCTGACCTCGCCCAGCCGGCGCGCCGCAAGCACGGGAGAGTTTTCCGGAACCTCCTCCTCGTCCACCTGAAGCACCTGAATGTTTGACGAGGACTCCGCGTCCGTATAATAATCGACCTTCTTGTGCCGGACGTATGCGGTGCGGCGGTCCCAGTCCAGCTTCTCCACGAGATAGGTCTTTGCGTTATGGATATAGACAGCGTCGTCGTGAATGAGAAACGGCGCTGAATCGTAGTCCACCTCCGCAATCACCTGGTTCTTGCGGCCGGTGTCCAGTACGATGAAGTTCTCACCCGAAGCGCTCCGGAGGGAGACATCCTCCGCCGGATAGACGTCGCTGGAGTAATACCACCGGCCGGCGGTGTGCCGGAGCAGGCTCTCGTCTTCGAGGAACTGGAGAATGGGCGCTGGGTCGGTGTCCCCGAAACTCTCGCTGTCCTCGAACGGCAACTCAAACGCACCGCACTTGAGATGCGAGGAAAGTATCGCCACGTTCTCCGGATTGACGAGGCCCTCCTCCGGGTTTGAACCGAAGAAGAAATCCGGGTTGTTCACAAGAAACTGATCAAGCGGCGATGAGCCAGCGATATAGACGGCAACCGAGGTGCCCGCCTTCCGTCCTGCGCGGCCGGCACGCTGCCAGGCGCTCGCGACACTCCCCGGCCACCCGGCCATGATGGACACGTCGAGAGAGCCTATATCTATACCCAGTTCCAGCGCATTTGTAGAAACAACCCCAAGCAGATCCCGCTGCTTCAGGCCCTGCTCGATGGCACGGCGTTCAGTGGGAAGGTAGCCCCCGCGATACCCGGTCACGGATTGCGGGTCACGGTGCAGGCGCGCCATGCCCCGTTTGAGGTAGGTCGTCATCACTTCAACGTCCAGCCGGGAACGGCCGAACACAATCGCCTGGTAATTCCGGGCCAGAAAGCGCATTGCTATGCGGCGCGCTTCCAGCCGCACATTCCGGCGGACGCCAAGCTCTCTGTTGATGACTGGCGGATTATAGAAAACGAAAACCTTCTCCCCGGCAGGAGCACCACTTTCCGAGACCACCTCGAACGGCTGGCCCGTGAGCGCTTCCGCCAGACCTTTCGGATTGGCGATCGTTGCGCTGGAACCAAGGAAAATAGGCTTCCGTCCATAGAACGCACACAGCCTGAGAAGCCGGCGCAACACGTTGGCGAGGTGACTTCCGAAAACGCCGCGGTACTGGTGCAGTTCGTCCAGCACGACATAATCAAGATTCTCAAACAGTCTGATCCATGAAGTATGGTGCGGCAGAATGCCCGTGTGCAACATGTCCGGGTTCGTGACGATCAAATGACCTGCATCGCGCAGGGCCCGCCTCGTGGCGGGAGGCGTGTCCCCGTCGTATGTATAGACTTTGATGTCGCGGCCGCACGCCTTCGAGAGTTCGTAAAGTTCCCCGTACTGGTCGTGGCTTAGAGCTTTGGTGGGAAACAGATAGAGTGACCGCGAGGAGGGGTTCTTCAGGATGGACTGCAGTACCGGAACGTTATAGGACAGGGACTTGCCGCTTGCAGTCGGAGTCACTGAGACGACGTTCTGCCCTTCCAGAGCGTGGCGGACGGCCTCGGCCTGATGCGACCAGGGGTTGTCTATACCACGCGCGGAGAGCGCCTGCCGCAGTGCCGGATCGAGCGCCTCCGGCCAATCGCCGTACACGGCCTCCCGCGCGGGAAGGCGTTCCACGTGGACTATATTTTCGCCGATGCCCGGGTGATCGAGCAGTTCGCGGACAAGGGCCTCCAGCGTACGCCCCTCGACGTGGCGCTCGCCGCCGGGAGGGATGACCGGTTCTTCGGGAAAGGAGCGTGAGCGGCGCGGCAACGGGAGACCTTTCTTATCGTGGCTGCCGGCATGCCGTCAGGGCTGCGGCAGGTCCGGCAAGTCAGGAAATTCGGGAGTATCGTCAACGTCCGGCGGGGGCAATTCAGGGAAGTCGGGGATTTCCGGTTCTTCGGGGAGCGGTATTTCCGATATATCCTCCTCTTCTCCGTCCGGCGGGGGAAGCACAAGGCGCCACGCGGGGTTTGCAAAGACAAGACGCTCCCAGACGGTTTGCGCAACTTCGTCCTCGCCGACTTCCTGCAGCACGGTATATGCGTACAGCTGATGGGCAAGGAGGTCCGGCCGCACGTCGGCCAGGATGGTGGCAAGCTGAGCCTGAAACTCCGGTACGCGCGAGACGCGGCCCTGCTCGGCCGCTATTTCTATTTCCACAAGAAGCGGGGCGGCCGGAAATTGCTGCAGAATGAAATCCAGATCCTCCTGCCACTGTCCGAACTCGCGCATGCGGGCGTGGTGCGACATCCGCTCGACGCGCAGGCCGGGGACCTCCGGCCACGATTGAATGGCCCGATCCAGCATTGCCACCGAGCGTTCCGGTTCCTGAAACCGGGCGGCGAGCGCCAACGCCGGGGGGAAATTCGGGCTTTGTTGAAAAACTTCCGCCGCGCGATCCAGCCGGATGCGGCTTACGGACTCCGGCGAACCGGTAATTGTATAGCCCTCCAGTTCGATCCACGCGCCTTCACCGACGCGCTCCAATTCGATTTCCATGCCAGGAGGAAAAGGACGGGAGGGAAGATAGAATCCACCCTGGACGATTGCTTCCAGCGCCACCTCGTCCTCGTCCGACAGCCCCTGCATGAGCGCGTAGGCCTCAATTCCTGCGTCCAGCCTTCGCAACTCCTGCTGAATGGCTTCCGCCCGGCGCGCCAGGGGAAATCGATAGTGCTCCAGAAGGAACTCCCGCAGCAGAATCTCCCTGCGGAGCCATTCGGGCGCGTCCTCGTCCTCGTATAGACGCTGCCAGCGGGACCGGACGAAGTTATCCGGCTCAAGAATGCGCTGGCGGATGCGCTCGTAGCCTTCGAGCAGCAGAAGTATTCCCGCCTCCGGAGTGTGCGTGCCGCCGAGGCTGCTGGTGAACATGCCGAGGTCCCCGTCCCACACGTACTCCTCGTCCTCCGGCGCCTCGTGCAGGTCCGGGAGCATTCCCCGCATTTCGAGACCGGAGAGGCTGATCGGCCTGTCCGGGTGTTCCGTACGGAACCGGGCTGCGGCGGCGTTGAGCAACTGGATATTCAGGCGGGAAGGCCCGGCCGGATCGTCCGGCCTGATTTCCACCACGTATAGACCCTCAGTGCCGTAACTCTGCTCGAAACGCGCC
>SLMS01000021.1 GCA_007133495.1 Candidatus Sumerlaeota bacterium
ACCGGCGGCGTTGAGGTTGTCGCTGCTGGAGCCAGGGCCATCGGAGTCTGCTCCGTGCTCGAGGCCGAATTCGGTACGGAACGCCACAACGTCGGGATCGCTCAGGGCAATAATGTCGCCGAAGTGGTCTTCCTGGCCTGAGTTGCCGCTTCCGAAGTTCCCGGGAACACCCGCGTGGAAACGCTCGTTGCCATCGTAGGCCACATCGAAGGCACCTGTGGTGATGGCCACCGGGCCGAAGACCATGCCTGACACCGCACCGCTTCCGTCCAGTGCGTATGCCGTGGTGTCGCCTCCGCCGGAGACGCGATGCCAAAGTGCGTCCCCTTCGGGGTCGAACTTGATGTTGCGGCTGTCTGCGCCAACGTCGATGGCGGAATCGAAGGTGAAGGTCTCACCGTCGGTGGTGGTGAAGAGGAACGCATCGGTGCTGCCTGCCGCTCCAACTGCAATCAACGTATCCACGCCTGAACCGTGTACCGCGAAGCCATCCCCCAGGCGGGTGAAGGGGGCTTGGGCGTCGTTGGTATCAATCGTGTAAGCCACCGTGGGGGCAGTCGCCTCGTCGGCATGCCGGTAGATGACGAAGTTCGGGTCTCCCGTGGCGGTAAGGGCCAGGTTGGCCACGTAGATCACACCGTCATCAGCCACACCAACCTTGTTGACCGGGAACAACCCGCCCTGATCGTAGTCCCCAGGGAGGACAGGGTCGGGGTCCAACAGGTCCCCGGTGTCCGCGTCGATACGCCGGACAGCAGCCCCCTCGCTCCGGCTGGCGATGAGTAGATTGCCCGTAAAGGGGTTAAGCGCCATCCCACGGGCAGTGTCGCCGCTGGCCGGGAAGAAGGTGTCTGCTTCCCCGTCCACTTTCCACACGTTGGTCAGTACCGACTGGCCGTGGGACGCGCCAGCAACCACAAGCGTCCCTCCAATTGCGAGCATGATACAAATTTTCCGCATGATCAGCTTCTCCTGTGAGGGTGGAAGTCACGTCCGGTCCTTGGACCAACCTCTCAATCCCGCCGGGCCGTAGTCCGGGTCAATTGCTTTCTCGCCAGCCAAGTGAAGCGCATTGGACAGGCGTGCAGGAAGCTCCGGTGGACGGTCCTCTCACCCCGCCCGGCCCGTCAGTACACCACCATCATGTCCTGCGCCGGTGCCTCCGCCGATTCGATCCAGATGGCGTCGGCGGTCACGGTGCCGTCGGTGTCGTTGCTCAGGAAAACCGTGGCGGTGTCCTCGAACCGGAACACGCCGAGGGCGTTCCACTGCCCTCCGCTGCCGCGCTGGTCCACGCGGACTGTTGTGCTGCCGCCGGTGTGGTGGATTTCGTAAGGCGCATCGGAGGCACGGTCCATCGTGGGCGATGGCCACCACGCATGGACGCGGTACCAGCCGGGCTCGGGGAGCGCCACCGCCCACCTTGCCCGCACCGTACCCGTACCCGGGCCGCGCTGCAGGTGGCTTCCCGCATGGGCTCCCGGGGCGCCTTCGTGGAGGTTCCACGCCGCTGGTTCGTGCGTGAAGTGGGGCGAGGAATTGTCCAGCGCCCAGCCCTCTCCCGGCGGGGAAGGAATGTGGTCGTCGTAGGACATCATTTCCTGGAAGGACTCGAGTGTCCGTCCGTCCGCCCACAGGCGCCGCAGCTCGAAGACTGGTGTGTCGCGGTAGTTCAGTTCGTCGATCACCGTATAGCCAGCCGCGTAGCCCGCCTCGATTGCCTGCTCGATCACGCGCTCGTCGTAATCGCCGTAGGGATAGCAGAAATGCTCGATCGTCCTGTCCACGAGGTTGCTCTCCATCGCCTGCTTGGAGGCGGCCAACTCGTGCCATGACTGGCCTTCCGTCAGAGTGGACAAGTGAGGGTGGGAGGCGCTGTGCGACTCGTTGATCACCAGGCCGGAGGCCCCCATCTCGCGCAACTCGTCCCATCCAACGTAATGCAGCCCGTTCTGCGCCCCCACGGAGTTGGTAATCACAAAATTCGTGATCACCATGTTCCGCTCCTTGAGGATGGGGTACATCGACGTGTAGGTAAGGATGTAGTTGTCGTCCACGGTCAGGAAGACCGGCCGCGGCGGCAGTGGCTCGTCCTCCAGCCGCCAGCGGAGGAACTCGTCCGGCGTGATGGTGGTGTAGCCCTCCTCCACGAGGTGGTCCATGTGCTGGCGGAACTCTGTCTCATTGTAGCCGAGATTGGGATGGGCGTGATACATCAGGATGGGAACCTGGGCATGGGCTGCCGCGGCCCCCAGCAGGAGGATGCCCAGTGCGGTAGGAAGATGGCGCGCCATGAATGATTGATCCTTTTCGGTTTGGAGCGCGCATCATCCACGCCTCCCGGAGGGAGGGGGAAACCGAAAAGACAGGGGCCGGGGTTCGGGGTTCGGGGTTCAGGGTTCGGGGGGTGCCGGCTGCGGGGCGGATTCCGCCTTATGCGGATTCCTTCTTCTCCCGCTCGATATAGACGGGTTCTTCCTCGCCTTCGATCACTCCCGGGGCGATGCGCACTTCCTGGAAGTCCACCGCCTTGGCCGGCAGGTTGAACTGAATGTCGAGCATCACGTTTTCGAGGATTGCCCGCAGGCCGCGCGCGCCGGTCCCGAGGTCGATCGCCTTGCGCGCCACTTCCCGCAGGGCATCCTCCTCGAACACCAGGTTCACGCCGTCCATCTCGAAAAGCCTGCCGTACTGCTTCGCCAGCGCGTTGCGCGGCTCGGTCAGGATGCACAGCAGCTCTTCCTCTGAGAGCTGATCGAGCGTCGTCACCACCGGGAACCGGCCGATGAATTCGGGGATCATGCCGAACTTGAGCAGGTCGCGGTACTCGATCTTCTCCAGCAGCTCGCCGACGTTTTCCTCTTCGCGGGCGTGCATGTCCGCCCCGAAGCCCATGGTGCGCTGCACCACGCGCCGGCGGATGATGTCGGCAAGGCCGTTGAAGGCGCCGCCGGCGATGAACAGGATGTTCGTCGTGTCGATCTTGATGTATTCCTGATGCGGATGCTTGCGTCCGCCGGTGGGGGGGACGTTGGCCGTCGTCCCTTCCAGTATTTTCAGCAGCGCCTGCTGCACCCCTTCGCCGCTGACGTCCCGGGTGATCGAAACGTTGTGGGACGTCTTGGCGATTTTGTCGATCTCGTCGATATAGACAATGCCGCGCTGCGCGCGTTCGACGTCGCCGTTGGCCGCCTGCAGCAGCCGCAGGAGGATGTTCTCCACGTCCTCGCCCACGTAGCCTGCCTGCGTGAGCGAGGTTGCGTCGGCGATGGCGAACGGCACGTCCAGAATCCGCGCCAGGGTCTGCGCCAGCAGCGTCTTGCCGCTGCCGGTCGGCCCGATCATGATGATGTTGGACTTCTGCAGCTCCACGTTCTCCTTCTCCGGGCTGTCCGTGGACTGCAGGCGCTTGTAGTGATTGTACACCGCAACCGACAGCACCCGCTTGGGCCGGTCCTGCGCGATCACGTACTTGTCCAGGTTCTCCTTGATCTCCGTCGGGGTGGGGAGGCGCTTTTCCTCCGTGCCGCTCTCCTCCTGGAGGCGCTTCAAGTGTTCGCGCCGCATCCGCTCGTTACAGGTGACCACGCACTCATCGCAGATGTACACACTGCCGAGGGTCTCCTTACTCGTCAGGCCCTTGAACAGCGTCTTCACCTGATGTTGGTCTCTTCCGCAGAATGAGCACTTGAGGCGCATGGTGGTTCTTCCCTGAAAAAGTCTCCCCAAACCGCCCGGAACGTAGGGCCGTTGCTTGCCGTCACGCAATTCCAAACTAACGCGCAAACCGGCAGGCCATCGACGGGCTTGCCCTCCCGCACGGTGGGCGGCGCTTCATGGGGTCACACCCAAGGCGCTCCCATCCGGCGAGGGACAAGGCAGCCCATCCGCAATGACCGTTCCACGACCAGAGGCCCAAAACTCACCGCTTGCCGGCCGTGCCGTCGTCTGCTTCTCCACCGCCGACTGGGACACCCTTCTGCCCACGAACAAACACCACCTGATGCGCCGCTTCGCCCAGCGCGGCGCCCGTGTGCTCTACTTGGAAACGCTTGGCACGCGCGCCCCCCGCCTCGGTTCGGGCACGGACGTCTGGCGCATCGTCCGTCGGCTGCGCCGCGGAATCGCACCGCCACGCCGCGTCGAACGCCGCCTGTGGGTCGCTTCCCCCCTCGTCCGCCCCCGTTGGTCCACGCGCGCGGATATCTTCCTCAACAGGACGCTCTTCCGCCGGCAGATGCGCCGCACTCTCCAGCGCTTTCCGCGTTCCATTGCCTGGGCTTACAGCCCCTACGCCGTTCATCTTCTCCCGTTCGTGGAGCCGGAGCTGGTCGTTTATCACGCCGTGGACGACCTTTCCGCCGTGCCGGGAGCGGACCGCGCCGCCCTGCGCGAGGCGGAAGCCCAACTCATGGCCCGCGCCGACCTCGTTCTCTGCACGGTCCGGCCGCTCCTCGAAAAAGCAAAGCGCATCGGCGCGGACGCGCACTTGCTGCCCAACGTCGCTGATTTCAAGCACTTCTCCCGCGGCGAGGAGCGCACCCCCAGCACACGCCTCTCCCACGTCCGCAGCCTCCCGCGCCCGCGCATTCTCTTCTCCGGCAACCTCACGCCCCACAAGGTGGACTTTGCCCTCCTCGACCACCTCGCGGCGGAACGTCCCGGCTGGCAGTTCATCCTTGTCGGCCCGCCCTGGGAAGGTGCTGACCCACCGGCCGAACTGCGCCGGTTGCGCAAACGCCCCAACGTCCATTTCACCGGCCACGTGGACTACGAGGACCTGCCGCCCTATCTTCACGCCGCAGACGCCCTGTTGATCCCCTACGTCCTCAACGACGCGACACGGGCCGTCTCCCCTCTTAAGCTGTTCGAGTACCTTTCCACTGGCCGGCCCGTCGTGTCGTCGCCGCTTCCCTCCGTTTTGCCCTACCGCGGGGCGATCCGCGTCGCCGGCGAGCGCGAACAATGGCTGGCCGAACTCGAAGCCGCCCTGCGCGACACCCACGAGATGGAACTCCAGCGCCGTACGCTGGCCCGCCGCCACACATGGTCCCGGCGCATGGCGGAGATTGAAGCACTCTTGGAGGAGAAACTCGGCCGGGAGTGAGGAGCCGGCCGCTCAGGGCATGCGCCTGCCGAAGAAACGCTCTCGCAGCTCGCGGATTTCATCCGGTCCGCGGCCGCCCCGCCAGTCCTTCCGGTAGAGCGGGCATGGATGTGCCATGTAGTGCGGCTTCTCCGGGTGTGCGCAATCGCACGCTTCCGGCGGGGCGCTCGGGTCCTCCACCACGCGGAAGAAATGGCAGTCCGTAAGCGTGCACGTGCAGCGGGTCAGCCTCTCGCCGGGGCCGTTCCCCTTGGGTCCGTTCGTCATGATGCGGGAGAAGCCTCGCTGGCGTTGATGTTGGCGCTCTTTTCCTGGAGCTTCTTGAGGAAATCGCGCCCTGCCTCGGTAGCCTTGCCGCTGTACTGCGGGTCGTGCAAGTGGCAGGCCACGCGCGTGCCCTGCCCGATCTCGCGGAGCTGCGGGTCCACCTTGTCGCACGGGTCGAAACGGCACGGGCACCGTGGGTGGAAGTGACAACCCGGCGGCGGGTCCACCGGCGAGGGGACGTCCCCCTCCAGCACGATCCGCGTGCGCCGCCTCTCCTTCTCGATCTCCGGCACCGCGCTCAGCAGTGCCTGCGTGTACGGATGGTGCGCCGTGTCGAGGACGGCATCGGTGGGGCCGATCTCCACGATCCGCCCAAGGTACATCACCGCGACCCGGTGGCAAAGGTGCCCCACCACCGAGAGGTCGTGACTGATAAACAGGTACGCCAGGCCCATCTGTGCCCGCAGGTCCTCCATCAGGTTGATTACCTGCGCCTGGATGGACACGTCGAGCGCCGAGACCGGCTCGTCCGCCACGATGATTTCCGGTTCCACCGCCAGCGCTCGTGCGATGCCGATGCGCTGGCGCTGGCCGCCCGAGAACTCGTGGGGAAAGCGCTGAAACGCCTCGGGGCCGAGGCCCACCTGCTCCAGAATCCTCCGCACCCGCTGCAGCCGGTCCACCCTCGTTGGAGCCAGACGATGGATGATCATCGGTTCCTCGACGATCGACCCAACCGTCATGCGCGGGTTCAGCGAGCTGAACGGGTCCTGGAAGATCATCTGAATCTTCCGCCGGTAGGGGAGCCACTTGCGGTTATGCAGCACGGCAAGGTTCGGCGAATTGCCGATCCGCACATCCCCTTCGGTGGGGTCCACCAGCTTGAGCAACAGCCGGCCCGTGGTCGTCTTGCCGCAGCCGGACTCGCCCACGAGCCCCAGCGTCTCACCGCGGTTGATTTCGAAGCTGACGCCATCCACCGCCTTCACGTGCCCCGCCACGCGGGAGAAAAGCCCCTTGGTGATCGGGAACCACTTCTTCAGCCGCTGCACCCGCAGCAGCGGTTCCTGCTCAGGTGGCGGGCCGGAGGGTGGACTGGCTTTGGACTGGAGTTCGGTCGTTGTCATTGCTCCCCTTGGGCCACGATCACCCTGGCGGCCTCGTGGCAGTCAGGCTCCCGGGAAGGTGGGGATGAGCCATTCCGGTGTCAAAAGGTAATGCCCCCACGACCCCGCTCACCTGGGCGCGTCCTGGAACTGTTACGCACTTGGCAGGAGCGAGGGTGCTTGCCGGAAAGGCGCCGCTCATGGAGTGTGAAGGCTTGCCTGGGTCCGCGCGGGGAAGCCCGCGGCGCAAAGGCGGCGGCAAGCCGCGCGCACTCCAAGGGTACGCGGCACTCCGGCCGGGAAGGCCCGGCAAGAACGCCGAATTGCACACCCCATCGTTTCCGGCTGCCCGCAGCAACGGTGGACGGAGTGGACGGCAGGGCACCTGCCCTGGGAGCGCCAATCTCCTGATTGGCGATTCTCCCCGGACACCCACCCCCTGTTCCCCACCTCTCAACCATTCCAATCCCCAATTCCTAATTCCCAATTCTCAATTCCACCCCCTTTGCGGTTGGCACGGCGTTGGTGAGCGGGTAGTCATCAGGCAGTAACGACGCAGCAAACGTAACAAAAAATCACCGGACGAATGGAGGTCTTCCATGGCATCTCAAGAGCTGATCGACGGGCTTCAGAAAGCACTCAACCGGGAAGTCAGCACTTTCCTCCGCTACATGCTTCAGGCCTCGATGATCAAGGGGATCGAGTACGCCCCGGTGCGCTCGATGTACGAGTCGGAGGTCAACGATGAGATGGGCCACGCCAAATATCTTGCCGAGAAGATCGTCATGCTCGGCGGCGTCCCCAAGCTCAACCCCGACCTCACCCCGCCCCCGGACGATGTCAAAGCCATGCTCAAGAACGACATCGCCGAGGAGGAAATGGACGTCGAGCACTACAAGAAAATGGCCGACCTCGCCGAAAAGGCGGGGCTCATCGAACTCAAGCTCCGCATGGAGGATCAGGCAGCCGACGAGGAAGGCCACGCCATCGAAATGCAGCGCATGCTCGGCTAAGCGCCACCGGCCCCCTCCAGTACCAACCCCGCCCGCAACCCGGGCGGGGTTTCCCCTTGAAGCACACCCTCCCCGCGGCCTTCCTTCCAAGAGGCTTTCGAGACGTCTCTCTTTCACGGAACACGGTCCCGCAAGATGTCCATTTCCGCGCCCCGCATCCTGCTCGTGGACGACGAGGAAAATATCCGCTTCACCCTCCGTGAAGTGCTCCGCCGTGAAGACCACAACTACCAGATCGATGAGGCCGCCGACGGGGAAGCCGCCCTCGAAAAGGTCCGCTCCACGCCCTATTCGGTCGTCCTGATGGACATGCGCATGCCCCGGATGGACGGCATGAGCGCCTTCCGCGCCATGCGCGCCATACGCCCGGACCTCACCGTCGTCTTCATCACCGCACACGGCACCCAGCGCACCGCCATGGAGGCCCTCCAGGCCGGCGCCTACGACTACTTCACCAAGCCTTTCGACCTCACCGAGGTCCGCATCGTCGTCCGCCGCGCCATCGAAAAGGCAAACCTCCTCCAGCAGCTCGAGGACATGCGCCGCTCGCAGGCCGCGCGTTACTCTTTCGACCGGCTCATCGGCCAGAGCGCCGCCATGCAGGAAATCTTCGGCCTCATCGAACGTGTGCTGGACAACGACGTCACCGTCCTCATCACCGGCGAGAGCGGCACCGGCAAGGAACTCATCGCCACCGCCATCCATAACCATTCGCTCCGGCGCGAGCAGCCCATGGTCAAGGTCAACACCGTCGCCATCCCTGAGACGCTGCTCGAGAGCGAAATGTTCGGCCATGAGCGCGGCGCCTTCACCGGTGCCGTCTCCCAGAAGGCGGGTAAAATCGAAGCCGCCGACAAGGGCACGCTCTTTCTCGACGAAATTGGCGACATGTCCCTGCCGCTTCAGGCGAAGCTCCTCCGGGTCCTTCAGGAACGCGAGATCGAGCGCGTCGGCTCCAACAAGCAAATCCCCGTGGATATACGCATCATCGCCGCAACCAACTGCGACCTAGCCAAGATGGTCGAGGAGGGGCAGTTCCGCGAGGACCTCTATTACCGCCTCAACGTCCTCCCCATCCACGTTCCCCCGCTTCGCAAGCGGCACGACGACATCCCCGTCCTCCTCGATCACTTCATTAACATCTACAACCCGCGCCTGCGCCGCAACATCTCCACCGTCTCCGAAGCCACGCTCCAGCGGCTGCTCAACTACCCCTGGCCCGGCAACATCCGTGAGTTGGAGAACACCGTGCAGCGCGCCATGCTCATGGCCACCGGCGCCTCCATCGAGGTCGAGCACCTCCCCCCCAGCGTCCGCGGAGAACACCCCGTCGCCACCCAGAACATCGCCTATCCCACCGGGGACGGCGCCGAGGTGTTCGGCGATCTCGACCTCCGTGCCCTGCTCGACACCGAGGACTTCTCCCAGCCCCTTGCCGAGCGCCTCCAGCAGCTCGGCGACCACCTCGAAAAGTTCCTCATCCGTCGCGCCCTGCAGAAAACGAGCGGACACCGCCAGGACACCGCCACCCTCCTCGGTATCAGCCGCAAGAGCCTCCACAACAAGATGGTTCGGTACGGCCTCTTCTCCGAAGAGAAAGAACGCGCCGCAAACGGCGACTAGCAACCTCTCCCCCCCGGCCTGGCTTTCGGGGCTTGCCCGTTCGGACCCGGCCCCGGACGATAGCAGGTACAGGTACGGGTCACACACCGCCGAGTTGACGCCCAGCTCCGCCACGAAGGGATGGCATTCCGATGAAAGTCGTGATCGCTCACCGGTCCGGGTCGCCCAAAGTTGTGGACCTGCCCGAACCCCGCATGGGACGGAATTTCGTCAGCGTCCGCGTCAGTCACTCCGCCGTGACGCTCCCCGGCGAGCTGCACGTGCTCAAGGAGGCGCCCCGCGGGCTCAAACGCGGCGAGGACGGCGTCCCCCTCGGCGAGTGCGCCAGCGGTACCGTCCTCGAAGTCGGCCCCTCCGTGCAGAGCCTCAAGGCCGGGGTGCGCGTTGCCGTCGCCGGCAGCCCCTACGTCTATCACGGCGCCCAGCTCGTCGTGCCCGAAAACCTTGTCGTGGAACTGCCCAAGAAGGTGAATCACGAGGAGGGCGCCTTCGCCGGCCAGGGTGCGGCCGCCCTTCACCTGTTGCGCACCGCGCGCGTGCAGCTCGGCGAAGTCGTCCTCATCATCGGCGGGGAACTGATGGGCCTGTTGGCGGCCCAGCTTGTCCGCGCCGCCGGAGCCACGCCACTGCTGGTCGATGCATCCGAATTCCGGCTGAACAAGATGCGCACCTTGGGCATTTCCAACACCTTCCTGCCCGACGACGACGGGCTCATCCGCGCCGTGGACACCATGACCGGTGGCCACGGCGCCGATGCCGCCCTCATCGCCGCGGCGAAAAACCCAGAAGCCCTCCCGCTTGCCGTCAGCCTCCTCCGCCCGGCCGGCACCATTGTCCTTGGCACCGCCATCAACGGCCTGACCGACCTCGAGCTCCTCGTCGAAAAGCGCCTCTCTCTCCACTCTGCCCTCGGCGGCGGGGAAGGCGCCGGAGACCGCGACTTCGAAGTCAAGGGAGCCGGCTATCCGCGGGCGCTTGCCCGTTGGACCGAACGCGACAACATGGGCTGTTTCTGCAACCTGCTGGGCGATCGCAAAGTCCAGGTCTCCCCCCTCGTCACCGACCGCCTCCCCATCGAACGCGCCCCCACCGTGTACGAAAAAGCCATGCGCGCCCCTGAGAGCGTGCTGGGCGCGGTGTTTACCTACTGAGCACCGGCCGCACCAGCCCAAGGGGCGCAAGGGACCGAAGCGGCGAAAGGGACATTGCTCCGCTTCGTCAGGCGCGCCGTACCGTATAGACGCGCACAGCGAAAACCCCGCCCTGCATGTGAAATGTCATCGTTCGCCCCACCTCCGTCTGTACGCGCCCCCCATGCCCCGCGTCTATACCAAGCCGGTCAACCGCCCCGTCCTCCAAACATCCCACCCAATTCTTAATTCTCAATTCGTCATTCGTAATCCCTTACATCATTCTCCCCAACAACGCCCCTGCGACAAGGAGCACAATACCCACTCCGTTGATCCCGGCGAAATACACCCCCGCGCGCATCCAGTCATTGGCGTTTACCAGCCCCACCACCTCGAACACGTAAGTCGAGTACGTGGTGAATGCCCCAAGGAAGCCGACGAAAATCACCCGTTGCCATTCCAGGCTGAGCTGCCACCGGCTTCCGATCGCGGTCCAAAGGAACCCGAACAGAAAACATCCGATCAGGTTCACTGCCGCCGTGCCCCACGGAAAGTGCGGGCCGCCCGCGGTCTGGATATACGTGGAGATAAAATAGCGCGCAAGGGTGCCCAGTGCCCCGGCAAGGGCCACAAGGGCGATCGTCTCGGCCATCGACGGTCTCCTGAGTCTGAGAGAGTGCTGCTTCGGGTTCGGCTGCGGGCCGGGTGTCATGGTGGGGGAGCGGTCAGTCCTCCTCGTCGTCTGCCGGCGGGCCGTACACCTTCAGCGTCAGCCGCGTATAGATCCGCAGAATGCTCAGTTCTTCCGCATCGCCGTAAATCACCTCGCTGATGTTGCCATTGTCCATCGCGCGTTCAAGTCCCATGTTGCCCCAGCCTGCGCTTGCGGCGCCGAGCGCCCGGTCGGTGACGAAATCGTCCGTCAGCGAAAACCCCGGCGGGGTCGGCGGGCTGAGGGAAATCTGATGCGTCCGCACCGTCCCCTTGACCAGCCCCTCCGGGATGTCAAGCGGCTCGCCCCGTGTCCGCTTCGCGGTGAACGGCGTCTCGTACTTCGAGTAGATGAAGGCCGGCGGCATGCCCACTCCGGCACGCGAACCCGTGGGGCTGCAGGCCGCAAGGAGCCCCACAACCGGCAGCAATCCGAGCCACAATGCCCCTGCCCGAAGAAGCGCCCCACTCATGGCCGGCCGCCTCCCGGAGGACCGTCCGCAGGCTCCGTTTCCCCCTTCACGATGATCGTGAACCGCTGATAGACAAGCGCGTAGTTCTCAATCCGGTAGTCGGTATGGCGGACCTGGCGGATGCCGCCGTTTTCCATCGCCCGGTCCAGCCCCACATTCCCCCAGCCCACAAGGAACAGGATGTTATGCGCCGATGCTCGTCCCTCCGCTGACCCGGGACTTCCCCCCGGGAAGAGCGGCGCCGTCTGGTCCGTGTAGAGAATCCCCCGCGGCGGCACCACCGAAGCAAACACACAGCCCGACAACAGCCCCGCCGTCACAACCAATGCGGAAAAGGAAAGTATGGTACGTCTCAACATTGTCTTTAAGCCCCCTGCTGAATGAGTGAGGCGAAATGCCCCGCCCGCCCCCGTGTGCAAGACCGGCGCCGGTGCCCCCAGTGCCACATCAGGTGCGCCCGGAGTCTGCCCGGCACGTTCGTCCTCATCGCCGGACCACCCGGCCGGGGCAATCCGCGAGTGGCGGTGTTCCACACCGGCCTCTCTTGCCTTGCCCTCCGGAGGGCGCCGCCGGAACCCTCGCCCCTCCAAAACCAGGGGGAGCTACAAGCCTTGAATCTCCGAGCCGCAATGCCAGCAAGCACAATCGCCGGGCTATTTGTCCTTTGCGCCGCGGCCGCACACGCCCAGGTCCCGGCCATCATGTACCACGCCCACGAAAACCTGGGCTACGACGAGCAGACCTTCCGCGAACACATGGAGTTCCTCGTCGAGGAGGGCTACAATACCATCGACATGGACCAGTTCTACGAGTGGCACCAGAACGACGCGCCGTTGCCGCTCCGGCCCATTATCATCACCGTGGACGACAACTACATTGACGGGTACACGGGCATGTATCCGATCTTCCAGGAGCTGGACATCGTCGCCACCAACTACCTGCACACCCACGGTATCGGCATCGGCGCGCCGAAGGCATCCTGGGAGCAGGTCAAGGAGATGAACGACTCGGGCCACTTCCTGGCCGAATCGCACTCGCGTACGCACCCGCGCCTGACCGATGTCTCCCCCGCACAGCTTGAGGACGAGGTGTGGGGCTCCCGGCAGGATATCGCCGACAATGTCGGCGGCAGGGTCTCCAATCACTTCTGCTATCCCTATGGGTCATACAATCAGGCCGTCATCGACGATGTCGAGGCCGCCGGTTACCTCACGGCGATCACCACGATTTCAGGGCAGAACTACCGGGATACCCCCCTTTACGAGCTGGAACGCTACGGCGGCGATGGAATTGGCGTGGCGACGCTCAAGCAGCGCCTCGGCTTCCACAACCTGCCCCCCGGCCCGCCCGGCGAAGGCTGGGTTCTCGACGACGAGGATCCGCACTGCTACTACGACGCGGAGCTGTGGTCCGCCTCCACCAGCATATCCGGCTACTACGGCAACCGGTACCTTCACCTGAACGAGGAGGACGCCGGCGGTGAGGACCTGCTTCACTGGTCCGCCATCCTTCCGGAAACAGGCCAGATGCGCGTTTATGCAAGGTGGACCTCCGCAGGCAACCGGGCCACCGATGCTGTCTATACGGTGGAGTCAAAGCATGGCGATTTCCCGGTCACCGTCAACCAGCGCGAAGGCGGGGGCGAGTGGCAGGAACTCGGCATCTTCGATTTCGCCGAAGGCGAGCCCGTCACCGTGCGCTTTGGCGGTGGCAGCGACGGCGTGCTGGTCGCCGACGGCATCTGGTTCGAGCCGCTCGACCCCACCAACGTGGATAGCTGGATGATATTCTGACTTCCCGCCCCGCCCGGGGAGGCGCAAAGGAGCCCCTCAATGACAGGCGCAAGAGAGCAACACGCGGACGTCGTTATCCTCGGCGGGGGAGTGGGAGGTTGCGCAGCCGCGCTGGCCGCAACGAGGGCGGGCGCAGACGTGGTCATGACCGAGGAAACCGCCTGGATCGGCGGCCAGCTCACCTCGCAGGCCGTCCCGCCGGACGAGCATCCCTGGATCGAGTCCTTCGGCTGTACGGCATCCTACCGTGCCTATCGCAACGCCGTGCGGCAGTACTACCGCGATCATTACCCGCTGACGGTCGCGGCGCGGACGAACCGTGAGTTGAACCCCGGCAGCGGCGGCGTTTCACGTCTTTGCCACGAACCGCGCGTGGCGCTCGCCGTCCTGACGCAAATGCTCGCGCCCGCCGTGAGCGCCGGCCGGCTCACCATCCTGACCGAACACAAGCCCGTGGAGGCGGAAGTGGAGGGGGACAACATCCGCTCCATCACCGCGAAGTCCCTGCGCACGGGCGGGCGCGTCGTCCTGCACGGCCCCGTGTTTATAGACGCGACCGAGCTGGGTGACGTGCTGCCCCTCGCCAACGTTGAGTACGTGACCGGCTTTGAAGGCATCGACGAAACGGGCGAGCCACATGGCGCTCCCGAGCCCCAGCCGGACAACATGCAGGCCGTCACCTGCTGCTTTGCGGTGGACTACCTGGAGGGGGAGGACCACACGATCGAGCGCCCCGAGCAGTACGAGCGCTGGCGGGACTGGGTGCCGGAGCTCTCCCCGCCCTGGCCGGGCAAAATGCTCGACTGGACCATGGCCAATCCGGTCACGCTCGAGCCGCGCCCGATGGCCTTCGTCCCCGGCGGAAATGAGTGGGAGGGCGGCAAGTACAACCTCTGGGCGTATAGACGCATAGCCGATCCGTCCCACTTCGCACCGGGCACCTACCCGGGCGAGATCAGCACCATCAACTGGCCGCAGAACGACTACATCCACGGCGTCTTCACCGGCACGGACGAGGAGTTGTTCGCGCGCAATCTACACGACGCCAAGCAGCTCAGCCTCTCGCTCCTTTACTGGATGCAGACTGAAGCCGTCAGCCCCGGCGGCATGGCCGGGTGGAAGGGCCTGCGCCTGCGGCGCGACGCCGTGGGCACGGAGGATGGCCTGGCCATGTACCCGTATATACGTGAAGCGCGGCGCATTCTTGCCGAGTTCACCGTCCTCGAACAGCATATCTCCACAGAGGCCCGCATGGACCTCACGGACCAGGACCGCGACACCGTCCTGCCCGAGCACTTCCCGGATTCGGTCGGCATCGGTGCCTACCGGATCGATCTGCACCCGAGCACCGGCGGCGACAACTACGTGGACGTTTCCTCGCTTCCGTTCCAGATTCCCATGGGCGCGCTGATTCCCCGGCGGCTGGAAAACCTCCTCGCCGCGTCCAAGAACATTGGCACCACGCACATCACCAACGGCTGCTACCGCGTCCACCCGTGCGAGTGGAACATTGGCGAATCCGCCGGCGCTCTGGCCGTCTATGCACTGCGGCAGCGCGAATCGCTCCGCGCCGTGAGGGCGACCGGCAGATTGCTGGCGGAATTTCAGCAGGAACTCGGCCGTGCCGGCATTCCCATCGAATGGCCGCGCGTCTCGCCGCTATAAAGATAGACCCCCACACCATACCAAGGAGAACGGAACGAATGGACGAGAGAACGCTCCACCCCCGCACGGAAAACTTCCCCGCGGAGGAGCTGTGGGAGCGCCTCGACCCCGCACCGCGCGCCGGCATCCCCTGGGAATGCTTCCGCCTCAACCACCTGAACGATTGGCTGCATGGCCTGCTGGAGAAGACACCGGTCACCGCGGAGTTGTTCACCGCCGGGCATTCTTACGAAGGCCTGGCGCTGCCCGCCTTCAAGTTCGGCACGGGCCCGCGCCGGGTGCTCGTCTGGGCGCGTCAGCACGGCAACGAGCCCGACTGCACGGCGGGGCTGTGCATGGCGATGGAAGAATTGCTCCTGCGCAGCACGGAGCCGATCGCGCAGCGCATCCACTCGGAACTGAGCTTCCTCGTTCTCCCGATGGTGAACCCGGACGGTGTGGCGCGCTTCTCCCGCCGCAACGCTCAGCAGATAGACATCAATCGTGATGCCATCGCCGAGGCCACGCCCGAGGGGAGCACACTCAAGCGCCTGCGCGACGAGTTCGAGCCGGAACTGTGTTTCAACCTTCACGACATGAACCCGCGCAAGTCCGCCGAACGCCAGCACCTTGTGTCTCTCGCCTTCCAGGCCGGCCCCTTCACGAAGGAGGATATAGACAACCCCGTCCGCCTGCGCGCCAAGAAGTTCTGCGCCATCATGGCGGAGCAGGCCCGCGCCCATACGGCCACCAACGTCGCCCGCTACACGGCCGACTATATGCACCGTGCCTTCGGCGATTCGATGATGCGCTGGGGTGTCTCCTCCATCCTGATCGAGGCGGGCGGCTGGTACGAGGAGGAGGGGGGCGACGATTTCGTGCGCCGGCTCTTCGCCCTGTGTCTTCTTCGCGGGCTTCATGCGGCCGCCGGCCGCGAGGACGACAGCGTGGACGCCGAGCTGTACGACACGCTCCCGTTCGACAGCTTCACGCTCTTCAGCGACGTGTTTCTCGAAGGCGGCCAGGTGGCCACCGGCCACGGAGGGCCCGCCTTCAGCGCCGACGTGGCGTTCAACCGCAACCCCGAACCGTCCCCAAAGGCACCCGCCCTGGTCTATACAAGCCAGATTTCCAACATCGGGGACCTGGAGGACGAACTCGCCAAGCGCCGGATAGACACCTCCGGCATGGTGGTCCTCCCCGGCTTTGCTGCCATGTCCGCCGGAAGCCCGCGCGGTCCGCTCCACACGGACCAGGACTTCGCCACCGCCTGCATCGCCGCCGGCATCGCCACGCTCGCCCACGGGGCAGGGCCCTTCGCCGCCCCGGAGGAAGCCGCCTCATACCTGAAGCGGCCTCAGCCCGCCCAGGGCCCGCGCATCCTGCCGTTCGAGCGCGTGGCGGACATTGCCACCATCATCTCCCGCCACGGCTTCTCGCCGTTGGACGGACTCACGGTGGAGGGGCTGTCCATACGGGCACGCGACCTCCTGAAGCTGGACGCGCATTTCCACCCCGCGGCAGCGGTCACCCTCCCGGAAGGACAGGAGGACGCCGCGGTGCGCGCGGACCTGTTCTTCCGCGGATCGCCCGGCCGTGCCACCAACAGCCTGCACCTGCACCTCTCCCCGCTTCAGTCAAGGGAGCGCCTCCAGCAGGTTGACGCCGCCGAACTGGAGCGCTTCATGCACGAGATGCTCTTTCCTGGAAGTCCGGTCTCCTTCAGCACCGACGCGCTGGACACGATGCCGAAGTGGCTTCCGCCCGGCACACTCAGCGGCGGTCTGAGCCGCGGCCGGCTCCCCACGCCGCAGTACCTTGGCCACATCCTGCGGCGCGCCGGGGCGGAATCGCCGGAGGACGTGCTGGCGGTACTCCGCCGCCTGCCTGGCGCCCGCACCGTGGGTCTCCTCCCCCCGCTGGCGGGACTGATTGAATTCGAAGGCCCGGCGGACCTGGCGGTCTTCCCCGAAGCCGTTCTCTCCGGCGGCCAGACGGCCTGGCAGGCCTCCCCGAAGATCACCGTCATCAATGGCGAAATCGTAAAAGACAAGAGATAGGGTGCGTCCCCTCGTGGGATGGTGTCGTGACTCACTTGGCAACGGTCAAGCGAGCCCTGCGAGACCTGCCCGGTCTCGCAGGGCAAGGTGGAGGCGAACCGACGTGTCGGAACACTGAAAAACATCCGCCGATTTCGCCGATTCACGCCGATAGGGACTGGTGGCCAGTCCAGTGGCATGAGTAAGACAGCATCTGCGAAAATCCGTGGAATCGGCGGATGACTCCAGGGTCAGTGCCGCTCGGCGAAGAGAACGCAAGAGTTCTGGCCGGGAGACCTTCCATCACGGGCACCGTGGCGTGAGTTCTGTGGGAAGAGGAAGCACGCAACGGTGCCCTCACGAGGTCGGTGTCAGTACAGTCCGATCAGCCGGCCGCTGCTCGCCAGGATCGAAATTACCAGCACCACGGTGATCCACTTCTCACCGCCCTTGAGCGCCACCCAGCTCCCGATCCACGCGCCGCCCACCTGCCCGATGAAGAGCGAAATCCCCGCTATCCAGTAGATTGCCACTCCGCTCAGCATAAACACGGCCACGGCGATCAACTGCAGGAAGAAGACGAAGAACAGCTTCACGTAGTTCCCCCTCACCAGGTCCAGCCGCATCAGGTAACCCAGCACGATCAGGATCATGATCCCTCCGCCTGCCTGCAGGAAACCCATATAGATGCCCAACAGAAAGAACGACGCTGCCGAGAGCGCCTTGCCTCCGCCATCCAGGAGGTGCCATGCGCTCCTCGTCTCGCCGACTTCCGGCAGGCGCGGCTTCGGACGGAGCATAATCAGCGCCAGCAACCCCAGCATCAGGTAGCCCAGCAGCACGCGGAACGATTCGTCGGGTATCCATGCGGCGAGCAATGCCCCCAGCGCCGCCCCGGGGATGCCGGCAAGCACAAGCCGTATAGACGTGGCATCCTCCTGGACGCCGCCGCGGCGGAACTGCCGGAGCGCCATCGCCCCCTGCGCCAGGATGCCGATGCGGTTGGTGGCATTCGCCTCTGTCGGCGGAATGCCGGCGAAGATCATCGCCGGAAGCGTGAGGACGCTCCCGCCCCCGCCGACCGTGTTCATGATCCCCGCGCCAACCCCGGCGCCGAAAAGGATCAGGTAGATCATCCAGTCCAAGTGCGGGCTCCGGGCGGGTTGTCTAGCGCGGCAGGCACTCCTCGATCTGCTCCCACTGGCTTTCGAGCAGATGCTCGAGCACGTACTGTTCGGCGGTCTTGCGCGGCCCGGGCAGGTCCATCTGTGCGCGGTTGGCGGCCAGCACCTGGCGCTTCATGAAAAAGCGGTAGAACTGCTCCGCCACGTCGCCCGTCTGATAAAGCCCACGCAGGCGCCGGCGGCCATGTTCGCTGTCGTCCTCCTGGAGGCGGTGAAGCGTCACCAATTCCGATTCGCCCTCGCTGTCGAGCGCGCGGATTTCCTCCACCGAAAGACCGAAGAGGAACTCGTGGAAGGCCTCCAGCTCTTCGGTCGTGCAATCGTCACGGGTAAGGAATTCGAGGAACCGCGCGTCAGCGCCCTTCTCCAGAAGCGAGTACAGTTCCGAGGCGCCAAGCATTGTCCCGAAGACGATCCGGCAGCGTCGGCGCGCTTCCCACGTGGCGTGGAGCACGCGGAGCGCCTCGGCAAGGGGCTGGGGCGAACCGCTGTGCCACAGGTAGAGCAGCAGAATCGCCGCGCGCCGGCGGACTTCCCTCCCGTCCTCGGGTCCGCAGGCGATCGACCGCAGAAGCTCCTCCAC
>SLMS01000311.1 GCA_007133495.1 Candidatus Sumerlaeota bacterium
AGCGGGGGGCTCCGGACAGCATTGGTCTGACTCCAAAATCCACGCAGGAGAGACCGGTCCCAGATCAAGCGGTAACGCGCGGGTGCGTCCAGTTGAGAGGGGAAAGGGTTGGTCTTTGGTGTGAGCCGGAAAGGCTCCATGAAGAGCTGGGCTCTCCCCGAAAGGTTCTCCAACTTGGTTACAAGGATAGACGCGTTCCCCTCGGGGACGCGCACGGCATAGTGGTGGAAATCACCCGCTTCGAGGGAACGGCCCGGACCTCCGGGGCGCGTCTCGCCGATGCTATCAAGGGCGCTGTCTGCGAAAAAGCGGGGGGCGGCGGGATCCATCCCCGGAGGCATATCCCACGGCGGCACCTCCAGGGCGTCGAGGGTGAGAAGTTCGCTCACAAGAGTGAAGGTGCCTCCCGTGGCGCTATCCACGTCCACTTCCCAGGGTTCGCCTTGGAGCATGGCCGCCGGTATGAGGCGCGCGTAGTTATTGAAGTGGCTCGTGTATCCCCACTGGCGAAGGGAGCGCACGCGGTGCCGCCCTTCGGCGCCATTCTCTCCGCGCAACCAGATCTTCCAGCCGAGCACGTCTTCGCCATCAAAGGTCTGCGGAAGTTGAGCGCTGATGGTGGCACTCTCTCCGGCGGCCAGGTTGATCGACTTCTCGAGGAGCCGGACGCTGTGCTCGATCACCACCGGTGGTGCCACCGTAAGACGCAGGCGCAGCGGTGCGGGATTCGCCTGCGGGGGCTCTGCCGGGCTTTCGGCAACGGCCAGAGCATATCGGCCCGGTGCGGGGTTATTCACATGGATCGAGCCCGTCCCGGCGGCTCGAGGCAAGTTCGGTGACCAAGTGGCCGGGGAATTCGGCATCTGTGTGCCCCGGCGGACAGCGAGATGCAGAGAGGAGGTTTCCGGGTCGGGAAGTTCGACCTCGAGGGTCCGCATGCCTTCCGGAACGTCGAAGTGAAAGAAGTGCGCTTGCCCAGGCGAGTGAGAGGCCGCTGTGTGTTCGAGTGAACTCGCGGGGTCGATGGCTCCAATATAGGATATGGGCGTCTCCCCCTCGCTGTGAATCGTGTAGTCGGTCGGATCGCCGCCGACAAACATCCCGCTGGCATTCGCTCCCTCGGAGACCACAAGGATGTAATAGCGACCGGCCCGGAGGAAGGGCGACCCGGACGGGGGAAAGAGGGTGAAGTCTTCGCCACCATGGCGAGAGAAGCGCACTTGGGAAAATCCGGCCTCGGATACGGCGGATCCATAGGGCGGGGGCCACGCGGGCAGTTGATTGTAGCACACGATGACGGAGACATCATGCCCATCGGGAACCGTGACCCGCCCCCGCCAAGAGGCTTGTCCCGGGGGAACCTGGACGACGTAGTAGTCCACATCCCTCGGGGCCAGGCGACCGCTGGCGACCCCGCCGGCGAAAGTGATCGGAGTGATTTCGTGAGAGAAGCCGGAGCCGGCATCGCCAATCAACCGGGAAGACCAGCGGTAGGGCCCTGTCTGGCTTGTGCTGCGGCGTATACCGAAGCGATAGGTCCCCGGTTGCAGGGGGCTTCCCATGGGCAAGGAGAAGAGGAAACTTCCTTGGAAGGCGTCCCCAGCGGGGCCGAATCGATAGCGGGTCCAATCGTTCGGAGAGGAGATCTGCATGCCGTGCCCGAAGAGGCCGTCGCGAGGAGGGCTCGGCGGCAGCGGTGGAATGAAAACAGGAGTCTCGTCCCGCCGGAGGATGAACTCCGGATGAGAGAGAGAACCCCTCCATCCATCCAAGCGAAGCTCCCAACCGCGCACGGGCCAGCCGTTCACCTCGGCGGGAATCTCGATTTCATGGACCGCCATATTTGAGCCAACGACTTCGCCCTCACCCATGCCACCGTCCGGCTCAATCGGAGGCGGATGCAGAGAAGGAAATTCAATCGAAAGCGTGTAGGTCCCCGGCAGGATGCTAGAAGCGGAAAGGGGCGGCGCTCCCGGTGGATGAACATTCCCCACATGGCCCACCACGACCGTATAGAGGCCGGAAACGGGGTCATTGACGACCGCCGTTCCGGCACCCGAGAAAGTGCTTACGCGGCCTCCGGAAAGCATTGCGAAATCCTGCATGGCGTTAAGCGCCCACTGGAGAAACAAGGGGGGCAGGTCTCCAGCCAGTCCCCTCATGGTGGCGTAGCCGGAATGTCGATTGAGGGTTATCTCAAAGCTTGCAACTCCCTCCGGCACTTCAAACTGGTAGTAGCGCAATTGCCCCGCGCGATACGCGCCCTCCACCGAAACCGGCGCTTCGACCGGATCGGGCAGGCGGGTGATGGGAGCGGGCACCGCTTGGCGGAGGGTGAAGGTGCGCGTCGGCGGTTCGCTATCCGCTTCATGCGACGCATGCACTCCAATGAAGTAGCGGCCCGGACGGAGCAAGGATTCGTTACGTTCGGGAAAGAGACTGAATTCTTTGGGGAAGGGATAGTCGTTCCGCACTTGGCGAACGGGCGCGTCGTGCAGGCGATTGGGCGTCGGGCCGAAACGGCTGTCCGGCAGGCGTCCGTAGCGAACGAAGAGGGCCGAGGTGTCGTTCTCGTCATGGTCGAGGCTGACTTGCCACGAAGAGACATTCGATCCGAGTTCGACAGAGAAGTAGGCGGTCTCCCGCGCCCCGAGTGTAATCGTGCGCGTGGTGTCGGTCAGCGTAAGGGGCTCGACTTCAATCGGTGCATCCGACCCCTTCTCGCCAATCCATTTGGAAGACCATTCCAATTGCGAGATTGTGTCGGGGGAAGGGTTGTGCAGGGCAACGTAGTAGATGCCGGCAGTGAGAGGCTGTCCCATGGGAAGGGAGAGGACGGAAGACGGCGCGCGCCAATGAGGCGAGGACTCCACCGCTGACCAGGGGTGGGTGTTGGTCCAATCCCGGTTGGGCGCGCGAAGGTAAGCGCCCACGGGGAAATCGAGGGCATCCACCCCCAGCTCCGCCCCCATATCGCCATGCGGAGGCATTCCCCGGCGCACAAACAGCAACGGGCGGGAACCGCTCCACTGGCTCAGGCGCAGCTCCCACCCGAGAAGAGCGCTTCCGCCCAAGTCCGAAGGCACTTCCACGCGGAAGATGCGCCACTCGCCCGGTGCCAAGGTCTCTTCCGAAGAAAAATCCCGTCCCTCGATGGGCGTGGCCGCCGCCGTTTCCACGACCAAATCAAAGATGCCCCCCGGGATGTCCCACCAAGCCTCATGGTGGCCCACTACAGCGAGCACATTCTCTCCTTGGGCCACAGGAACGACAAGCTCTTCCCCTTCCAAAGCCTGCCGACCGATGAAGGGAGCGTAGTTTCCCAAGTGCATATTCCAGTAGACTTGGCCGGGGGTTCTCACCCAATGCTGCCGGTTTTCACCCCTGAACAGGTTGGGGAACCGTTCCCCGGTCGGGAGTCCGAGATACGGCCTGCCCGAAAGGGGCACCACCCGCAGGCGAAACTGATCCACACCCGGTGCGGCACGCAACCGGAAATAAGCATGTCCGCCGGAGGCATACTCCCCGCGTAGGCGCAGGCCGCCGGGGGGAACGACAACCTCCTGAATTTCCGGCGCGCTCTGTGTGCGCAGGGTGTAGGCGATGGAGCCCGACCCGAGGAGTTCCGGCTCCGGTCGATTCCGGCCTTCCCCGACCACGCGCAAAATGTGCCGTCCCTCCCGCAAGGTCGACTCGTTGGGGGCAGGAAATACCACGAGACGCTCCGGCCCCGTCTTGTGCAGATGGAGGTTGAGGTGAAACTGCCGGTCTTGATCCGTATAGAGGAATCCGTTGCCGCTCGGGCTCATGGCACTGTCCACCCACAGGGAGGCTTCGTGTCCCTCAGGTAGATCCAGATCCAGCTTCCACGATGGTTGGCCGGGCGGAATATCGAAATGAAGGTAGGCTACCCCGGCCGGAGGCAAGGTTCCGGAAATCTCACCCCCCGCGAAAGGCAACGGCTGCGTGTGCAAAGGAAAGCCCGACTCCGCATACCCCAAGGTCCGTCCGGACCACCGGAAGGTGATAGGCTCGTCCGAGGTGTTGCGGAACAGAAGGTTCTGGGTGGGGACAGCGGGGTTTGCGGATGATATACGCGGAATGCGGGGAATGTTGAGGAAGACGGAACGGAAGCCCGGTGGTTCGGTTGAACCCGGTGGTACCTCTTTGCGCGTGTCCATCACCCAGTCATTCCGCCTAACAGCGTGGAAGCGCAGGTTATGCGAGTTCCCCAAAAAAACCGCCGGGACGTTCCCGCTCAGCTCATCCAGACGCCCGATCCATGCGAGCGCCTCATGGCCGTTTACTTGCCGTGCGATCTCGAGTTCGTAGAGGAGAAACTCCCCCGGTTGAAGGGTGATTTCTTCGGAATCAAAGGAGAGCTGAGGGACAACGGGCACCTCGACATTTTCAATGGTCACGGTAAATGTGCTGATGGTGTCAGCGGTAGGCGCCTCGACGACAAGCGTGTAGTCACCGACGGTCGGCACGAGCACGTTGAACGGCCGGAGCGGCGCGTTTGTCACGGGTTGCGGAGCGCTCCCCCTAAGGTCAAAGCCGACATTCAGACGAGCACGGGGGGTGTAGCCCTCCAACGTATCTATGCGAACGACGAGATGCCGGGAACCAAAAGGAACGGAGAATTGAAAAACCCGTGGGCCGGTCCCATCCACCGTAGCGGTTTGCACCATCCGGTCTCCGCGCTCCATGAGACCGAGGTATGTCAAGTTGGAAGAATTCGGGGAATTGCCCAGCGCACCACAAGCTCCTGCCAAAAAGATGGCACCTACCAAACAGCGCCGGAAAGAACCGACCGACAAAGAAACCAACGCGGTTAAGATGCACCACAATGCGACAAGAGATACAGGGTCCATTTTGAAGATTTTCTTGTCCGATTATCGGAAAGCAATCCGAATCACATAGTGGCTTTGTGACGAAAGGCATCGAAAACGTAGAAACAAAGATTAAAACCAGCGTTTATTAGGGAGGTCTCGGCTCACTTTTCCCTCGGCAAGAGTTGGCGCAAACGCCGGGTGGTTTCATCACGGTCAATCTCACTCGCGGCCACTGCCAGTGTCAGCGCTTCCCACTCCGGCCCGTCAGCCTCTGGCTCAAGGCCATTCAAGCGGAGAAAGACGAGGCACGAACACAGCGCCGCCTGCTTGTTGCCATCCACGAACGGATGATTCCTGCAGAGATAAAACAAGTATGCCGCCCCTACTTCCGCGAGATCCCGATAAGGCGACCGACCGCCGAAGCTCGCCTGGGGCGCGGCAACCGCCGACTCCAGCAACACCATTTCGCGGACGCCATCCGAACCGCCGAAACGGGCGATGGCCTCCGCGTGAATCTCCCGCACAATCTCCGCCGTCAGATGAAAACAATTTTCCGGCGTGGCGCTCATGCCAGCTTTTTCATCGTTCGTGCGTAGCCCTTCAT
>SLMS01000251.1 GCA_007133495.1 Candidatus Sumerlaeota bacterium
CACGGAGTGGGACGAAAATCAGAATCCGCGCCTCGTGTTCCCCAACGCCACGGTGTACGTGCAAAAGGGCGAGTGGCTTGCCGCACACAATCCCGACCCCCGGAGCGTCCCCAGCTACAGGCCGGAGGAGGACCTCGATCCCGTCGAGCAGGCGGGAAAACTTCACCTCCTCGAAGGCGACGGCGAGATATTTCCCGGGGTTTCGTGCGAGGTTACCGGCGGTCACACCGCATGGCACCAGATTCTCCGATTCGAATCGGAAGGCGAAGCCCTCTATTATCTCGCCGATATTTTCCCCTCGCCCGCGCACCTGAAACCACACTGGGTGATGGGTTTCGACCTGATTCCGCTCGAAGTCATGCGCGCCCGGGCGCGGCTGCTCCCCCGCCTGAAGGAGGAAAAGGCACTCTGCCTGCTTGGCCACGCGCCCGAAAATCCGCTGGGCCGTATCGTGGAACAGGACGAAAAGGACCGCTTCGTTCCAATCGATGAGAAAGGCAGCTGAACGATGGCACTTGTCGATCCCGCAAACATGGCATGGCAGGATGTCTATCGTGTGCTGGTGGACTGTGTTCAGCCGCGCCCCATCGGCTTTATCTCCACAATCGACGGACAGGGCCGCCCAAACGTCGCGCCGTATAGTTTCTTTAATATGCTGAGCGCGAATCCGCCTGTCTGCTTTTTCTCCCCCGGCATCAAGGGCCGTGGCGGCACGAAGAAGGATTCGCTCCTGAACGTGGAGGAAGTGCCGGAGTTCGTCCACAATGTCGTAACGGAAGACATCGGCAAACGCATGAATCAGGCGGCATTTCCGTACGACCATGGCGAAAACGAATTCGAGTTTGCAGGACTCACGCAGGAGCCTTCCGAGCGCGTCCGCCCGCCGCGGGTGGCCGAATCACCCGTGCACCTTGAATGCCGTGTCGTGGATATCAAATCCTTTGGCGATTGGCCCGGCGCGGGCACTGTTGTTTTTGGAGAGATTCTCCTCGTGCACGTGCACGATGGACTGCTGGACGAGCGCGGGCGCATTGCTCCGGAAAAGCTCCGCACCATCGGCCGGCTGGGCGGCTCGGGATACTGTACGACGCGGGACACCTTCAACATGCGCCGTCCCCAGTCGCCCGATTTCCGCCCGGAGGAAATGGAGTGAGGAAAATTGCCGCCCGCTCCGTGTCCTGAGTTAATAGACACATCTTCCTGTATGTTCTGAAATGCCTTCCAAACCTCCCGAAATAGTACTTCCACGGAGCCCTGAGCTGGCGGAGCTCTCCCGGCGTGCATGGCAGTCGGCAGCAGATGCGCTTGGCGGCGGCTGGCAGCCACGGACGTTGCGGGAGGTGGCGGAAATTGCTCTCTGGCTGAAGTATCTCCCGCGGGAGACAGAACGCCTCACCACTGCCGGGACTTTCCTCGACGCCGCGTTGGACCGCCAGGCAGCCACGGGGCAACTCCCTGCCGCATGGGATGGTGGAGAAGAATTGCTTGCGCTCTACCCCTCGCTCGATCCGCCGCTGTTGAGTTGGGCCGAGTGGGATTTGTTTTTGCATTCCGGAGACGAGGAACGCGTGGCGCGGGTGCTGCCGGCGCTGGCGCGGCATTTCGATTGGTATTCACAAAACCGCACGCGCAAGCAGGGTCACCTGTGGTGCGCCCCCGGCGAAGCACACCAGAAAGGTTTCCGGCACGAAGCATGGGGGTGGGCGGACCGCACGTGCCTTGCTGCTCTCGACGCGGAGCATATTGCCGCAATGGCGCTGGAGGCGGACCACTTCGAAATCGCCGAGGCGGCCTCAGCAAACTATCTCGGTTTCAAGGCCCTTGCGAACGAAACGCTGTGGGACGAGGTGACCTGCGCCTACGTCGATATAGACGAGGATGAGATACCTCTCGGGCAGGTCACGGCAGCCACCTTCCATGCCCTGCTGGCGGGACTGGCGGAAGGAGAGCAAAGCGAAGAACTGCTCCGCCACCTGATGACGCCACGAACCTTTGGCCAGTCAATGCCGCTGCCCTGGCTTGCGGCGAACAACAAGCATTTCAAACCGGAAGGGGCTCCACGGACGGGAGCTGTCTATCCGCTCGAAAGCTATATGCTCGTGCGCGCACTGGAGCGTGCCGGAGCGCAAACGGAGGCTCACGAGACGGCGCTGCTATACATGGAGAACCTCGCGGAAGCCGTGAAAAAGGAGGGCGATTTCGCCGCCTGGCACGCTCCGCGCACGCGCAGCCGGGGGGAAGGCGCCCCGCTCGGTTTTCATGCCGCTGTTGGGCTCGGACCCGTCGCCATGACGCTCGAAAGCCTGATGGGCATCCGCCCGGACGCGCCGATGGAACGATTGCGATGGCAGCTACGCATGCAGGAAACCCACGGCGTTCGGGGCCTTCGTTGTGGCGCGGCCACGCTCACCCTTTACGCAGAGTGGAAAAACCGTGCATGGAACGTGCACGTCGAAACGGACGCACCGATTGAAGTCCAGGTGGAAGGCCAGGCCGGCACGCACGTCCTGGAGTTCGCCTCCGCCGGCACCCGCGAACTCCGCGCCGAATAATATCCTGCTACCGCAAAAAGCAAAATTGGCGCCGGACCCCCACCTCTTCACTCCTAATTCCTAATTCCCATTTCGTAATTCATAATTCTTACCCGTTACCCCGTCGTGGACGGCATCACCGGCTTGGAGAGCATGCTCGGCTGTTGGGACTCTTCAAGGTACGTATATCCATTCATTCCGTCTATATAAAACCTCAGGAGCAATGCGCTGTCCTCCAGGTTGATGCGGCGCTCGCGCACGGCCTTTTCCACCTCGCGGCGGAATTGCTTGATCATCTGCTTGGGCTCGTACTGCACATAGCTGAGCACCTCCGACACCGTGTCGCCTTCCAGAACGTGCTCGAGTACCGGCTCGCCCTCCTCGTCGATGCTCACGTGCACGGTGTTCGTATCGCCCAGAAGGTTGTGCAGATCGCCGAGAATTTCCTGATACGCGCCGATAAGGAACGCGCCGAGATAGTAGTCCTTTCCGTCCAGCGGGTGCAGTTCGAGAATCTTTTTCACTTCCCGCAGGTCGATAAACTGGTCCACCTTCCCGTCCGAATCGCAGGTGATGTCGGCAAGTATGCCGCGGCGCGTGGGCTCCTCGTTGAGACGGTGGATCGGCATGATGGGGAAGAGCTGACGGATGGCCCAACTGTCCGGCATGGACTGAAATACCGAGAAGTTGCAGAAATACGTGTCCGCGGTGATTTCCTGCAGCCCTTCGAGTTCCTCGGGCATGTAGGCCTGCTCGCGGGCGGTCTTCCGCACTTTTTCGCAGATGCTCCAGAACAGGCTTTCGACCGCTGAGCGGCCCTGAAGCGACAGGTACCCCAGATTGAACAGGTTGATCGCCTCCTCCCGCGCCTGCGTCGCGTCGTGATAATGCTCGAGGTAGTTCTTGGGCGTATAGCCGGTGTATATCTCGTACATGTCGTGGAGCGGCTGCGGGTCCTCCTCCTCCGGCGCGTCGAAATGATCGGTCATGGACTCCTCGTAGCCGCTGCGCCCGAGCACGTTGAGCATGAGCATGCTGTGGTAGGCGATGACCGCCCGCCCCGATTCGGTGAAGATGCCGGGGGTCGGCACTTCCGCGTCGTCGCAGACGCTCTTGATGCGGAAGACGACGTCGTTGGCGTATTCCTGCAACGTATAGTTGACGCTGGATTCGAAGTTAGTCTGTGACCCGTCGTAATCGACGCCAAGGCCGCCGCCCACGTCCAGGTACTTCATGCCGGCGCCGGCCAGCTTCAGCTCCGCGTATATACGCGCTGCCTCCGTGATCGCCGCCTTGATGTGGCGGATGTTCGAGACCTGGCTGCCCATGTGGAAATGGAGGAGCTGCATGCAGTCCTCCATATTGCGTTCCTTCAGGTATTCGAGCGCCTTGATCACCTCCGGGATGCTAAGGCCGAACTTGCTGCGCACGCCGGCGCTGTTCTCCCAGCGGCCGACGCCGCGCGAGGCCAGCTTCACACGCACGCCAATCCGCGGGCGCACCTTGTGCTTCTCCGCAAAGCGCACGATCATCTCCAGCTCGCTGAACTTCTCCACGATCGGAATGATGCGCTTGCCGATCTTGCTCGCCAGAATCACCGTCTCGATGAACTCCTCGTCCTTGAAGCCGTTGCAGACAATCGGCGTGTTCGAATCGTCCACCATTCCCATGATGGCGAGCAGTTCCGGCTTCGACCCCGCCTCGATGCCGAAACCGAGCGGCCGGCCAAAATCGAGATACTCCTCCACGACCTGGCGCTGCTGGTTCACCTTGATGGGATAGATGCAGGTGTAGGTGCCTTCATACTCGTTTTCACGGATGGCGCGTTGGAAGGCACCATGAATTTCCCGGAGCCGGTGGTTGAGGAGGCCGGGAAAGCGAAGCAGAACCGGCGTGGAGATGCCGCGCGCCTTGAGCTGATCAGTCAGCTCCTTCAGGTCCACGTACCGTTCCGGATCCTTTTCCGGGTGGACGCGCAGATTGCCGTCCCCGCCCACGGAGAAGTAGCCCTTCCCCCAGTTCTGGACGCCGTAAAGCTCCAGGGAGTCCTGCACTTTCCACTTTTCGATCGCCCGGATTGTCGTGTCGCGCGCCATCTTTTCTCCTGCTCTCTTCAGGTTGACCTGCGGTCTGGGTGCGTACCGGCGGGGAGGGGGCCGGATCAATGATGATGGTTGGGGGAAAGGGCCCGGGGAGCGCCGCCGGGAGCAAGCGCTTACCGGACTCGTCAGCGCGCCGCCAGCACGGCGGCGTTGGTGGCCCGTCTCCAGGCCGCGGAGCGAAAGTCGTGCGGAGCGGGCCCGGTGTCCAGAAGCCGGAACTCCTCCAGCGGCCTCATCTCCACCCCGCCTGAAAACCCTGCGCGCCGCAACAGCCTTTGGAACTCCGCGGGCGTGTACAGCCTGATGGAAAGCTCCCAACTCTGCTCCCGGCCGGCCACGTCCCAGTTCCCCCGCGCCCGCAGGCGCATGGTGTCCTCGTCGTAACTCCACGATTCGTAGATCGCCACGTCGCGCTGGTGGCGCTCGGTCGGAGGCATATCGGCCACGGCCTGCTTCATCCCGGCGCGCACCGGCAGGTCCGCCACCAGCCGCGCCCCCGGCTGCATAACCCGCGCCAGCTCCCGCAGCACACCGAAGTTTTGCTCCTCCGTGAAATAGCCGAAGCTGTTGAAGAGCAGATACGCTCCGCCGAGCGAGCCATCCGCGAACGGAAGCCGGCGCATGTCTCCGCGCACGAGCCGGGTTGCGCGGCGGCCGGACACCTGGGCCAGAAGTTCCATCGAATAATCCAGCCCCACCACCGGAAAACCGGCGCGGCGCAACGGCCCCAGATGCCG
>SLMS01000284.1 GCA_007133495.1 Candidatus Sumerlaeota bacterium
ATTTCGGAATGGGACCGAAGAAAGGACCTGATGGGAAGCTGGCCATCACCCTTCCCATGGGGGACAGAAAACTTCCGATCATTGCCGCTGAGGATATCGGCAGATGTGCGTACGGCATCTTCAAGAAAGGTAAGGAGCTCATCGGGCAAACCATCGGTGTGGCAGGGGAGCACCTGACCGGTGCCGAGATGGCGGTCACTCTCACGAAAGCACTTGGCCAGGAGGTCCGGTATAATGCTGTTCCTGCGGATGCCTATCGGAGTTTCGGGTTTCCAGGGGCTGAGGACCTCGGGAACATGTATCAGTTCAAGCACGATTTCGAGGATCATTTCTGTGGCGCCAGAGACCCTGACGCAGCCCGGGAACTCAACCCAGAGCTGCAGACGTTCGCCCAGTGGCTGGAGAAGAACAAGGACCGCATTCCTCTCGACTGAGACTTATCGCTCTGACGCGCCAATTTCGAGAAGACTTCGCAAGACCTCCCCGTCCTCAATCGGGGAGGTCTCTACTTTTCCAAACCGGTGCGGCAGAACATAGCGAATGGCGCCCCGGCGTGCCTTCTTGTCCGACTTGGCCGCATTCAACAGTTCCCCCGCGGCGATTGGCCTCGGCAGCCACACCGGAAGCCCCGCACTTGCTATAACTTTCACAAGCCTATCGTGCTGCTCTTCGGTCCAGCCGGGCCGGGCCGTTGTTGCGAGGTGGGACTCCGCAACCATGCCAATAGCAATCGCTTCGCCGTGCTTCAGCTCACCGTATCCCGACACGTTCTCTATCGCGTGGCCAACCGTGTGGCCGAAATTCAGAATCTCCCGCACGCCACTCTCCCGCTCGTCCTTGCTGACGACATCCGCCTTGATCTCACAGGACCGCGCGACGGCCTGAGTGATGGCCGATTCTTCCCCCCGCCGCAGCGAATCAACATGAGCTTCGGTCCAGTCGAAGAACGCTGAATCGTAGATCACGCCGTACTTGATCACCTCCGCGAGCGCACTTATATACTCTTCTCCAGGGAGGGTACTCAATACATCGACATCTATCAGCACAACCTTCGGCTGCCAAAAGGCGCCTATCAGGTTCTTCCCCGCGGCATGGTTTATTCCCGTCTTTCCGCCGACACTGGAGTCCACCATGGCGAGCAGGGAAGTCGGCACCTGAATCAAGTCTATCCCGCGCAAGTATGTCGCCGCTGCGAAACCTGCGAGGTCTCCGATTACTCCCCCACCAAGCGCGACAAGTGCAGCATCACGTCCATACCGCCCGGCGGTCAGCTTGTCCCATATCTCAGAAAGATGCCGCACGTCTTTTGTGCGCTCTCCTGCCGGCATGACAAGTAGCTCGGTCTCAAGCCCCTCCGACTTCCAATGGTTTATGAGCGTTGCAGCGTGAGGCTCCTGCACATTCTCATCACAGACGATGAAGACCTTCTCAGATCGCAGAAGGCCCGAGATGCGCGGGTACGACGAGGTAAGAAGGCTGCGCCCTATGAGAATATCATAGCCCCGTCCCGGCAGGCTGACCTCGACTCTTCTCGGACCTGCTTCATCGGAAATGTTCCGGGGCATTCTATCAACCTTCCTTTCTCCACATTTCGTCCAGTTTGGCGTAAACCTCTGATACCGGAACAGCCACCTGGGTCCGCTTTTTGAAGTCTTTCAGCATCACCTCGCCCCGTCCCCACTCCTCTCCACCAACGATCACAACGAAGAGGATATCGCGCTTGGCGGCTTCATTGAGTTGCTTGCCCAGATTCTTGGCCTTGTATAGAAACTCCGTTTCCACGCCGCGGGCGCGAAATTCCTCGGCTATACGGAGGGCCTCATACTTCACCCCGCTGTCCATATAGGCAACGAGTAGTGCTGGAGGCAGTGGCGCCGGAGCCTCGAGTCCTTGCGATTCCATGGCGAGGAGAATGCGCTCAACGCTCGTGCCGAAGCCGATGGCAGGAGTCGCCGGGCCGCCGATTTGCTCGACCAGCCCGTCGTACCTGCCTCCCCCGCCGATCGTCTGGATCGCTCCCTCCAGAGTGGAGCACTTGAACTCGAATGCTGTCTTTGTATAGTAATCAAGGCCGCGGACAAGGCGTGGGTCCACCTGATAGGGGATTCCAAGAGTGTCCAGCCCGTGAAGCACCTCTTCGAAGTGTTCGCTGCACTCTTCATTCAGGAACTCCAGCATTGTTGGGGCCCCGGCGAACAGCTCCTGGTCCTTCTCGTCCTTCGAATCGAGACAGCGCATCGGATTCTGGTACAGCCGGGAGCGGGAGTCCTCACTCATTTCGTCCTTGAACTTTTCGAGGTAGGCTATCAGCGCCTCACGGTACTCCGGCCGGCATTGCGGGTCACCCACGCTGTTGACCGTCACGATTGTGTCTGCCAGACCGATGGACTTATAGAAACCTTCGAGAAGAGCGATTACCTCAACGTCCACCGAGGGCTCCGGTTCCCGGAAGACCTCAACGCCGAACTGAGTGTGCTGCCTGTAACGCCCCCGCTGGGGACGTTCGCTGCGAAACATCGGCGCTATATAGTAGAACTTCAAGCCAGCTTGCGAACGTGCGAGGCCATGCTCCATCACGGCGCGGCTGATGCCCGCGCTGCCCTCCGGGCGGAGACAAAGCTCGAAGCCGATGTCCGTGTCGTCGCCGTAACTCGAGCGCCTGACGAGATACATCTCCTTGTTCACGATGTCGGACGTCTCGCCGCTGGTGCGCTTGAAAAGCTCGATTTCCTCCACCATGGGTGTATCGATATAGCGATATCCGTGACTGACAGCCCACGTCTCGAAACGCTCCCGCAGCCACACCCAGCTGTGCGACTGATATATGAACTGCTTCTGCCCCGCCGGCAAAATATCTCCCATCCCGCGGACGGACCGGATCGCCTTCGCTTTGGACACTATCGCCAGCTCCTCCTCGTTTGGTCTTCCCCGGATTGCGCGGCAAGCTGTGCCATGACGCAATCCTCGACAAGCTCGATTTCATGCTCGCGGGCAAAGCCACGGATTTCATCGCTCCTTGTCCCGGGCTGCAGCCACACGTAACGTATGCCCGCCTGTGCAATTTCCTTCATCACGCCGATGCCAACACGCGGGTTCACCACCATGTCCACGACTTCAGGCGGTTCGGGAATGTCCGCAATCGAAGCATGGCAGCGCGTACCCTGGACTTCCTCCAGCGAAGGGTTTACGGGAACAACATCGTATCCATGGTCCACAAGAGTCCGATACAATTTATAGCCGAAGCGCTCCGGATCGTTGTTGGCTCCCACCACGGCCCATTTCTTCATCGCGAGGGTCCTGGAAATCAGATCATCTTTTGCGCTGCTCATGCTTTTGCTCCTTCAGGAACTCTGGTGGCTGCCCGTTCGAGAAAATCGCTCAGGATGGCAAAGGCGCGCTCTTCCTCAGCCGCCTCGGGGGACAAAGTAATTACCAACTGGTCTATACCGTCTGCACGCACTGCGGCAATGGGCTCTGCGTCTGCAGGGACGGAGCGGAACATCTCTTCCACGCCCTGTGCCTGTGCCTGAATGAACGTAAGGCGGACTTTCCGGCCCGATTTCTTTACTCCCGCGATGCCCAGCGGCTGACAGGCAACACGAAGCCGGTAACTCGCGATAAGATTCTCCGCGGGCCCGGGAAGACGCCCGTACCGGTCGCGCAACTCTTCTGTTATCTCGTGTATATCCTCCTGACTCCGCGCGCCGGAAAGCCTGCGGTAAAACGTGACCCGGTGCGCCTCCATCGGGATATAGGGGGGAGGCAGAAAGCAGCTTTCGTCCCATCGGATTTCCACTTCGATGAAGCGCTGCCTCGGCGCGCCCCGCTTCTCCTCCACCTTTTCTTCCAGGAGTTCGCAGAAAAGCTCGTATCCGATGTCCGTAATCGCGCCGTGCTGCGCTTTGCCAAGGATATCCCCGGCGCCGCGGATTTCAAGGTCGCGCATGGCGATGGAGAAGCCCACACCGAGTTCGGCGAACTCCTCTATCGCTTCGAGACGTTTCACGGCGGAGTCCGTAATCGCGCGTCCCTGCGGAACGATCAGGTAGGCATACGCCCTGCGGCGCTCGCGTCCCACACGCCCCCGGAGCTGATAGAGCTGCGCCAGCCCAAACGCGTCCGCCCGGTTGATGATGATGGTGTTGCAATTCGGTATATCCACTCCGCTTTCGATGATCGTGGTCGAAACAAGAATATCGAACTGGTGGTCGATAAACTTAAGCATGGTCTCCTCAAGTTCGGATTCCTTCATCTGCCCGTGCGCGTAGTTAATGCGTGCGTGGGGGACTATTTCGCGGAGACGTTTTGTTACCTCAGCGATCGTCGCCACGCGGTTGTGTACGAAATAGACCTGCCCGCCGCGGTTGAGTTCGCGGAGTATCGCCTCCGCGATCTGCTCTTCCTCAAAGCTGATAATCCGCGTCCTGATCGGTTGCCGGTCCGGCGGCGGTGTCGTGATGAGCGACAGGTCCCGCAGGCCGCTCAACGCCATATACAACGTCCGCGGGATTGGCGTGGCGGAGAGCGTCAGGATGTCTATCTCCCTGCGCAGTTCCTTCAGCTTCTCCTTCGCCCGCACGCCGAAGCGCTGCTCCTCGTCCACGACCATCAAGCCAAGGTCCTTGAAGTGCACATCCTTGGAGAGCAGCGCGTGCGTGCCGACGATGACGTCTATCTCGCCTGTTTTGAGCTTGCGCTTTATTTCCCGGACGTCCTGGGGCTTGCGGAATCGCGAAATCATGTCGAGCCGCACGGGATAGTCGGCGAAGCGCTCACGGAACGTATTGAAATGCTGCTGCGCCAGGATCGTCGTCGGACAAAGGACGGCGGCTTGCCGGCCACTTTCCACGCACTTGAACGCCGCTCGGATCGCCACCTCGGTCTTGCCGTAACCCACGTCCCCGCACACAAGCCGATCCATCGGCTGTGGTTTTTCCATGTCCTGCTTTGCTTCGACGATGGCCTTCATCTGATCGGGCGTTTCCTGATAGAGGAAGCTGGACTCGAACTCGCGCTGGAGCCGCGTGTCGGGGACGTGCTCCGGGCGTTTGGCCAGCTCTCGGTCGGCGTATAGCTGGAGCAACTCGTCCGCCAGCCGCTCGATATCCTCCGCGTGTTTTTTCCGGCGCTTCATCCAGCGGTTGCTGCCAAGCTTGTCCAGCGCCGGCTCGGCGGATTCGGGGCCGGAGTACTTCTGGACCTTTTGGATTTTCTCGACCGGAACCAGCAGGCGGTCATTGCCGGCGTACTCGATCTCGATCAGGTCCACCTTCCGCCCGTCTATCTCCTGGACCCTCATGCCGAGGAAACGGCCGATGCCGTGGTCCACGTGAACGACGAAATCGTTGCGGCGTATTTCGCCGCTGCTCTGGATTGCCTTTCCCTTGTATATTTTCTTGTAGACGTAGCGGCGCTTGTACCGGCCAAAAATCTCCCGGTCCGTCATCACGCAGAGCCGCACCTCCGGCATGGCGAACCCGGTCTGCACGATCCCCGTCGTGACGAGTATATCCTGATAGCCACTCAGCGCGCTGCGGAGCTCAAACCCCTCGGTCCATCCGTCCGAATAGACAGCGATGGCGGAGACTTCCTTCTCGCGCAGCAACTCATCGAACCGCTGCACCTGCCCGTCGTTGTCGCAGACCACCGCGACCAGGTAGTCCTGCCCCTGAAGCTTTGCGATTTGCGAAATCCACGCGTCCAGGTCATGCCGTTCGCCCGCGTAATTTGCCTGCTGAAACCGGAAATGCACCGAGGCGCGGTCCGGCTCCGGAGGTGTGGCGCTGTGCTCCATCCGCCGGAAGGGCCGCAAGTGCGCGGGAAATTCCTCAGGCGGAATGAGCAACGCTTCCGGCGCGGGGACGTCTGGCTCGTCCCGCTTAGCCAGCTCGTACTGCCGCTCCACCGCCCCGTGGAAATAGGTGCACACCTCGTTGAAGCGCTCTGGCGATTCGAGCACGACCACGGTATCCTCCGGAAGGTGCTCGAAAAGGGTTTCCATCTTCCCGCCTTCGCGCAAAAACTCCAGTATTTGACTTTTTAGCTGCGACGGCGGGATGACCAGCGAGGCATCGAGCCCGAGATCATCCAGGCTGCGCTGCGTCGTCACGTCGAACGTCCGGATCGCCTCGATCTCGTCGCCGAACAGGTCTATACGCACCGGATTCTCCGCATTGAGGGGATAGATATCGACAATCCCGCCGCGGATGGAGAACTCCCCGCGCGCCTCGACGATGGGTTGCTGCTCGTAGCCGGCACGCCGGAGCCGCTCGCCCAGCTCCCCCACGTCCACCATATCGCCCCAGCGGACGTGCACCGTGCGGTCCTCGATCAGGCTCTCCGGGAGCACCTTGAGCATCAGCGCATCAGCCGGCGCGCAGATCACGAACGGGTCACCTGCCGGGTCAACACGCCGGCGGGCAATCGCCTCGAAAACGTCCAGCGACTTCGCCGTCACCTCCAGCGAAAGGTCCTCCGCGTCGTAGGGGAGCACCTCCCATTTCGGATAGTGCAGCGCCTGGCGGACGCCGAAGAACTCGAAATCCCCCGCAAGGTCCTCGGCCCGCTCCATCCCGGCGGTGAGGACCAGCATAGGGCGCCGCTCGCTCCGCAAGACGCCGGAGAGCACGAACGGCAGCGAGGAACCGGGCAGGTCCTCCAGCACGATGGCACGCTTGCCCTCGCGCAACTCGCGGCAGACCGCCTCCAGCGTGGCGGACCGCTCGCCGAGCGCCTTGTGAAAGATTTCTGCCGGAGATGCGAAGGGCAAAGCCGTAGAGTCCTCTTGCCAACGGGCCTACCTCCACCTTGGGGGAGCTTCCGCCCCCCGGCGAAGGGAGAGCGAGCGAAGCGCAAGGCCCGGGTCCAAGGCAAAGGGAATGACCAGCGCGCCCTGCCGCGCCGGGGCAGGCTGGTGAAGAGCGCTGCGGCTGCCCCGAGCCCTGGTAAAGCGCTTAACGGGGGGCAGTTACAGCGGTTGGAAGATCATTGACAACACCAAGCCTCCTCCTCTCTTCTTCCAGCATCCTGCCAGAAAAGGACCCTCCTTCCCGCTGCAAGCCTCAGGCCCACGAGCGTGGCAGCACGTGCGAGCACTCCACCGACGGCCATCACTCCGCCACTCCATCCTCGCCACATCGCCTCCCCAGTCGGATCAAACCCAGGAAAGAAAGGAATCGCCACCATGTTTCGGATGCTTCACAAAGCGGGTTGTGCCGTGTTCACGGTACTCGTTGTTCACGCCCACGCCTTCGGCGTCGAGGAAATCAGGCAGGCCGAGAGTGAAGTGGGGGGTCTTGTCGAAGCCTTCCTCAACGCACCGGTCAATGTGGAATATGAAGTCGCCCGGAAGACTTACTACAACCCCACTGATTCGAGCGTGGAGATCGTCTCAACGGACGGGGACACGGTCGAGTTTGAGTACCGGGCCCCTGGCGCCGCCATGATCATCAGCCGGGAAGATGGCAGCGCGCAGTATCCGGTGTTGAAGGGAAAAATCATCACCAACGAGGATGGAACCGAACTCCTGGAGACCGGGACGCTGATGCATTTTCGTGTCCTGCAGCTGAACGAGAACTATATAGCTGAGCGCGTTGCTGCCGGGGCCGGAGGAGTCCGTGACCGGCTAATCAAACGGGGTCAGGATTACCGGTACATAAGCTCCGCGGAAAGCACCGGCCAGGTGATACTCGACCAGCGGGGCCGAGCTGCCCTGATGATGGCCGGTGGCGCTCCGCCCTTCCTCCCTGCTGCTCACGCTCGCACCATTCAACAGGCATATACGCGCCTTCCAGCCAGCGGCGACCAAGGGGAGTTCTCTCTTCGGCAGGATGACGACGGCACGCATTTCCTTGAAGAAAAGGAGGCAGGCGAGCCTGTCCATCGATGGGAGGTCCTGGACGGCGGTATTCTTATGCGCCGGCAAGCGGGCGGGCCTTCCATGGCAGTCTTTCATAAATACGACGGTCTGCAAATGTTTATGGGGCTGCCCTTCCCTGAGCAGGTTGAGCAACGGCAGCGTGACAGGTCAGAGACCATGACCCGCACGATCATACGAAACATCAGCATTTCTGAAGCGGACCAGGCGGAGATCGAGGCGGAGATAGGAACATATTTCGATGCTGACGACTGACTTCCTTGCCGCTGGAATTCACTTCGGCACGAAGGGATAGACACATGACAAGAAAACTGAAATTACTGCTCCCGCTGCTGCTTGTGGCTGCTGCCGTTGTCTCCGCTCAGGCCCGGCCTCCCGTGATGGACGAGTTGCAGGATAGAAAAACCGGTGTCGAAGAGTACGTAGAGTCATTCCGTGGCTCGACTCTGGTCACTGAGTACGTGGTACTCTATCGCCGGTATTACCTCCCTGAGGACCCGAACATCGAAATCGTTGGCACAGACGGCAGCAACGTGGAGTTCAAGGATAGCAGCCCTTCTGCTCCCGTGCATATCCGGGACGGAGAGCCGTACCACCCCACCAGGCACGGAAAGCTGGTGGAAGGCGAGGGCGGAAGCGAGTTGATTGAAGATGAGACGCGAGTACGAATACGGCTGTTCCAGAATGGGAATGATTTCTTGCTCGAACGCTGGATGGTACGGGAAATGGACGGGTCGGAATTCCTCGGTGCTCTGCTCGGCAGTCACCAGGGAACCAGAAAGTTTCAGAAATTCCTTGGCGGACCTGGAGGCGAAAGACGCCTCGTCCATGAGAGGATGGGAGACGGTGTGCCCGAACTCGGCCAGCGTGCCCCGTTCGACCCTCGTACATACGCCACGCATATAGCCAGCGCCTACAAGTGGGACCCTGCGGAGCACCCCGAGAGAGTCACCCTGCACGAAGGTGATGAGGGATACCAGCTGGAAAGGAGGGACGGTGTCCTCTCTCACTGGATCGACGTGCCGGAGGACCCCTCGCTTGCTTTGATGCCCCGCGGACTTGGCAATCCTGAACACAGCGGCAGCATTCAGTTTCTCGGCGAGCAGCACATCCTGGACCTCCGATTTCCCGAGAGGATGGAAACCAGAACACGCGGCACGGACGGCAATCTTAGGCACCAGCAGATCGCGAAAGACATCGTCATTTCCTTTGCCGATCCGCTGGAGTTCGAGGAGCGGCTGAACGAGTTGTTCGAGGACTGACCTGCGTGCCTGCAGGTTCTTGACGATGGTATCTGGGATAGTGACTGCGTAACGATAGAAGTGCCAGGCACATTCAGTCTGTGCAAGTAGAGCATCAGCAGTTGAACTCCCATGAAAGGAGCACAGTCAGATGCCAAACTTGAGAAGCTTGCTCTTCCTCCCCTTGGCGGTATTCGCAGCCGCAGGGGAGGCACGCCCGCCCCTGCTGGACGAGTTGGCGGACAGGAAGGCCTCCATCGAAGAGCACGTAGAGACACTCCGGAACTCCCCCGTAGTGACCGAATATACAACGTTATACAAGCGGTACTACGATGCTGGCTCCCCCCACCTTGAAATTCTCGCTATAGAAGGGGAGACAGTGGAATTCGAAGATCAAGGTCCCTCTGCTCCGACGCTTCTTCGGAACGGAGAACCGGCCTTCTTGACGATGTACGGACGGTTGATCGAGGACGAGGAAGGAAACGACACGATTGTTACCGAGAATCGAACGCGGATGCGGCTGACCCAGCTCGAGGAGGATTTTCTTCTTGAAGAATGGTCAGAGCGGCTTACTGACGGGGCCGAGTATCTGTCAAGCGTGCTGGGCAGCCGGGAAGGGATCAGAAAACACCAGACGTTCCTCGGTGGACCAGGTGGTAAGCGGCGGTTGGCTCATGAGCGAACCGGTGATCGTGCTCCCCGCCTGGTACAGCGCGCGCGGTTTGACCCGCATAATTGGGCCGCGGGTATTGCCAATGTTTATGGATGGGACCCGGATGAAACTCCCCACTCGGTTTTCCTTCACGAACGCGATGGAGGCTATCAACTGGAGAAGAGAGATGGTCCGGTGTCTCTTTGGGCAGAAGTAACGGACGACTTGTCCGTAATTGTGCGGAGCCTCGGCGGTGCCGGCTCAGACACGGGCACGGAATATACCGGACGCCAGGAGTTCATGGGGCTTCTGTTTCCGGAGAGAGCGGAGGTGAAGGCACGTGGCCATGGCTTCGAGCATCTAATAGTCGCAAAGGACATCCAGCTTTCCTTTGCCGACCCGCTGGAGTTCGAGGAGCGGCTGAACGAGTTCTTCGAGGACTGACCTGCCTGCTGTTTCCGCCCCAAGACTGGCCGGTACACGCTGCCCTCCCTCAACCGGGGAGGGCAGCGCCGCATTCGCAGCAGGCCAGATTGCGTTCCGGTCCGTTGGATTGCCCGAAATGACCCGGAGCAGCGTTCTTTACCCCTCGGCCGGCCACACGCCACCGGAAGAGCCCCAACGGGGCGCAGGATGTCAGCCCAGGGCAACGCCCTGGGAAACAGCGCCCAAAAGGCACCGGAGCCCTGAAAGGGCGAAGCAGGCCACAACCGCCGTCCCGCGGCCTCGTGAGGCGCGCCCGGGGTGTGAGCGCCGGCCGGGAGGGAGGTTGGCGGGGGAAAAGCGCCAAACGGGAGCTTGGCGGCCCCAGGGAATGCTGCGGCGATTGGCGGAAGAGCCCCAAAGGGGCGCAAGATGGTAGCCCAGGGCAACGCCCTGGGAAACAGCGCCCAAAAGGCACCGGAGCCCTGAAAGGGCGAAGCAGGCCACAACCGCCGTCCCGCGGCCTCGTGAGGCGCGCCGGGGTGTGAGCGCTGGCCGGGAGGGAGGCTAACGGGGGAAAAGCGCCAAACGGGAGTTTGGCGGCCCCAAGAGTGCCACGGGCCGCGAAAGTCCCGTTGAGCCCCGGGGCGAACCGTGCAAACGTCGCCGCTGAGTGCCCATACCAGGAGGGTCCCATGGCAAAGACAGAGCAGGAGAAAACAGGCAAGGACGAGGGCGGCAGCGAAGAGAGATGGTCCTCTGCGGAGGAAGCGTGGGAGGACGTGAGCGGCAAGGTGAACGCCTCGCTCCGGCCGGTGTTCGACGCCGCGCGCGACATTGGCAAGCAGATGGAGGAGGGACTGATGTCCCTCGTTCCGCCCGAAGTGAGCGAACACCTTCTCCAGGCGCAGAAGGAACTCATCCTGGCGGGCCGCCGGCTGGGCGACAAGCGCCTGGAAGAGCTGGAGAAGAAGGCAGAGCGCGCCCGCGAAATCCACGAGCGCATGAAGGCCGGGAAGGAAGCCGCCTCCTCCTCCGGCGGGGAGAAGGAAAAGAAGAGCGCCCCGGGCGGGAAGACGTGAGGTCCTGAGAGAGCTTGCCGCTTCACCTGGCCCTGGTTCACTACCCCATCGTGGACAAGACCGGCAGAACCGTGTGCACCTCGGTGACCAACCTCGACCTGCACGACCTGAGCCGCGCCGCCACGACCTACGGCGCGGACGGCGTGTGGATCGTGCATCCCTACGAGGCGCAGAAGCGCTTCCTCCAGCGCGTGCTCCGGCACTGGCGGGAGGGCTGGGGGGCACAATACAACCACACGCGGCGGGAGAGCCTTGCGGCCACCCGGCTGGCGGACGACCTTGCCGGGGTGGAGGAGCAGATCACCGCCACGGAAGGCCGGCCGCCGGTTTTCGTCGGCACCTCGGCCCGGCGCTTCGGCCGGTCCGTCAGCTTCGGCGAACTGCGCACCCGCATGGAGGAAAACCCTGAGGAATGCTACTGTCTCGTCTTCGGAACGGGATGGGGTCTTCACCCGGAAACGATGGAAGAAATGGATTTGGTGCTCGAACCTGTTTACGGAACGGGAAAATGGAACCATCTTTCTGTAAGGGCAGCCGTGGCCATCATCCTCGACAGGCTGCGGGGAACGGAAAGGCCGGAAAGGTGCTGAAAATGCGGCTTGCCATCACGGTCCACCAGCATGACCTTGGGGTCATGAGAACGACACGGGGCAGGGAGCGTACATTTGCCTGAACGCAAGGACGAGAGAGAAAAAGAGGAAGAGCGGAAAACCCGCGAAATCCAGCTCGACATCGGCGAGAGCGGCGAGTACTCCCGCGACGCGTGGATGGAGGCGCTGAAGGAACTCGAAGGGGCGGCCCCTCCGCCCGAGGAAAGGCGCGCACGCCCCGCACAGGAGACCGCCGGACCACCGGAGGAGGAAGCCACCCCCAAGGCGGCCTCAGAAACACAGGCAAAGCCGTTCGAGGAAATGGTGGACGAGACGTCCACCGCCATCGAGGAGGCGAGCAGCAGCCTCGAACAATTTCAGAAGGAAAACCCCAACCTGTTCGCACCGAACATCATTCGCCATTGGCAGGAAAGCCTCAAGGAGACCAGGGTGATCCTGGAACGGCAACGGCGGCGGGCAGGGCGCGGCTCCGAAGCACCCCCACATAGCAGGCAAAATGGCGATGAGCGAAAAACACCGTGAAGACGATATCCCACCGGAGGCAGCGGAAGAAGCCGTGAAAGCAGCTGAGACGTCCTCCCCCACCGAGCGGGCCCGCCGGCTCGCCCGGTACGAAGAACTCTGCAAGCGCACAAGCGTGAAAATGCAGGCCGAAGACCTGGAAACACTCTCCGCCTACTCCAAGGTCATCGGCTCCGTCTCCAACGCAGAACTCAAGCTCCGCCAATTGGTCGAGAGTTACCCCGACGAGCTTCCCGAGCACCTGAAGAAGACCTGCGCCAACAACCTCAAGGAAACCGTCATGGTGATGCTCAACGAGTTTCACCAGCTCCGCAACGGCCGCAGGCAGAAGAAATATGACAAGCGGCACGTCTGTCAGAAGTGTCACAGCGTGTTCCTGGTCCCACTCCCAAAGGACGGCATCTGTGACGAATGCCGCGCCGAGGCCGAGCGCCGCAGCAAGAACCGCTACGACCAGACCTGACCCGCAGCACCCTTACCCACAGGGAAAAATCGCATCCCCCTCCGGCTTGCGCGCATCCTGACGCCTGTTCCGGGCTGTTGCCCGCATTGTCGAGCCGGCCGGCGCGGCATTCCCTTGGAGAGCGCGCGGCTTGTGGCGCCTATGCACAGCGCTCGGCCGCACGCGATCCGGCTGACAGAGCGCCGTAGGTGTATCCCAGCCTCTCGTGCTTCCTGCCTCCTCATCTGGACGCTGCACGCTTTTGCTGTGCCCTTTCAGGGCGTCGTGTTTGCCGGGACCAAGTCCCCCGGGCGTTGCCCGGGGCTGTCATATTTTGGCCCGTTGGGCCGCTCAAAGTGGGCCGGAGCAGCGCCGTTCAGCTCCCAAGGCCGGCAGATGGCCATCTGGGAGAAGCCCCAACGGGGCGTCAGATGATAGGCCAAGGCAACGCCCTGGGAAGAGGTGTCCGAAAGGGACCGGAGCCCTGAAAGGGCGAAACAGACTGTAACTACCAACCCGCGACTTCGTGAGCGCACACGCCCCCCCGTGGCGCCGCATCTGAGCCATTGACCCCCGCCCTGACCGGTCCAACTCTCCCTGCCGTGGTTCCATCCCGTGTGTGGAAAGGGGTCCCATGAGAAGTGCCTCCCTTCTGGCCGCTGCCTTCTGCGGAGCACTCCTTCTCTCCGCACCGGCGATGAGCACCGCCAACGCCGCCGGCCAGATCATGGAAATCACCCACCAGAGTGAGGCCCTCGGCCGAGAGCAGCCCTTTTCGATCTACCTGCCGCCCGCCGCGGAGGAGGGCGAGCGCTTCCCCGTCCTCTACGTACTGCACGGCGCATGGGGCGGGCACCGGGACTGGCCCACCTCCGGCAATGCCGGTGGACTCGCCGCGCACTACCGCATGATCCTCGTCTTCCCCGACGGTGGGGAGTTCGGCTGGTACGTGGACAGCCCGCACGACCCCGCCTCCCAATACGCCACCTACGTGGGTGAGGAACTGCCCGCCTACATAGACGCCAACTACCCCACCATCCCCGGGCGCGAGGCGCGCGGCATCATGGGGCTCAGCATGGGCGGGCACGGCGCGTTGCTGATGGCGGCGAAGCACCCCGAGCGGTTCGGCTCTGCGTCCTCGCTCTCCGGCATCCTGAAGATCACGGACCACCCCGAAAAGCACCAGATCGCCGAACGGCTTGGCCCGATGGAGGACCACCCCGACCGCTGGGAGGCGAACTCGGTGTGGGACCAGGCCGAGCGCTTCCAGGGCGCGAACGTGCGGATACTCTTCGACTGCGGCGAGGACGACGTGGCGACCGGCGCCATCGGCGACTCGCGGAAGTTCCACGCCCGGCTTACCGAGCTCGGCATCCCGCACGTCTGGCGCGAGCACGCGGGCACGCATAGTTGGGACTACTGGGGCGGACACCTGGCCGAACACCTGAACTTCCACCAGGCCGCCATGATCGATGCCGACGAGGGCGCAGACCGCTGGTTCCGGCTCTACTTCGAGCGGCTGAGGGAGTTCCTCGACGAAAACGCCCGGCTCACGCTCGACCGCCCTGATGGGGCCACTGTTGTGCTGCTCGGGTCCTCCAGCATGCAGAGCTTCTCGGACGAACTGCTGCCCGGCTGGCACGTCTTCAATCGAGGCATCGCGGGTGACGGGCTGGGGATAGTGCGCCGGGGGCTATCCTGGCGGCTGGAGGAGTCGGTCTTCGACATCCGGCCGGAGGTGCTCGTCATCAAGAACGGACGGAACGACCTCGGGGAGCTTCGCCGCGAGGGCGAACCCTCCATCGAGCGCATGTTCCGGGAGTACGAGGCCATGGTGGCGGCAGTGCACAAGCGCCTGCCAGAGACGCGGATCATTGTCATGACCGCCTTTCCGGTGAGCGGGCGCTTTGCCCACCTCGCTGATTTGGTCGCCGAGTACAATCAGGGCTTGCATTGCCTCGCGGAAAACAAGGGACTAACGATTGTGGATCCTTGGCCGGACTTGGCGCGCCCCGACGGGCTCTTCCGGCCGGAATTCACCACCGATGGACTGCATCTGACGGCCGCGGGGCGGGAGAGAGTCGCCGCGCTTCTGCGGGACGCGCTCGCCGCAAACGGCCATCAAAACCAACAGGAGACGGAACGATGAGGAAACTGTGGACATGTGCAGGAACGGGACTGCTCGCCGGTGGCTTGCTGGCCGGAACCGCCAGTGCCGACACGGCACAACCCGCGCGCACGGATGCTATCATACTGCGCGGCTCGGCCAGCACCGAGGCAATGGAGCCGGTCAGGACTGACGCCCTGGCCGAACTGGACGCGGTCATCGAAAACGGCATCGAGCAGGAGGTCTTCCCGGGCGCCGTGCTCGTCGTCGGCAAGCCGGGAGAGATTCTCTGGGCCCAGCCCTACGGCCATAAGACCTACGACGAGGACGCCGACCCCGTGACGCTGGACTCCCTGTTCGACATGGCCTCGGTTTCCAAGGTGGCCGCCACCGCGTCGATGGCTTGGCGGCTGCTTGGCGAGGGGGTCATCGCACTGGACGATCCGGTGTCGGACTACATCCCCAACTTCGACTCCGGCGGCAAGGATGGCGTGACCGTCAAGGACCTGCTGACCCACGTCTCGGGCCTCAAGTCCTACGAAAACCGCAACGTGGTCGAGCAGCAGCGCCGCGAGGATGAAACACCGGCCCAGGCGCTCATCCGCCACTATGCCGAACTGGAGGCCAGCTATGAACCCCGCACCGACTACGTGTATAGCTGCCTGAATTTCCAGACCTTGGCACGGGTCAACGAAATCGCCGCCGGCCGGCAGATGGAGGGGTACCTCCACGAGCACATTTTCGGACCGCTCGGGATGAACGATTCAGTGTTCAATCTCAGCGAGGATCAGAAGAACCGCACCATGCCGACCCTGCGCCTTGACGATGGCTCGCTCCTGGTCGCCGAAATCCACGACCCGCTCGCCAACTACCACGGGGTTGGCGAGCACTGCCCAGGCAACGCGGGGCTTTTCTCCACCGGCCCGGACATGGCCCGATTCTGCGAGATGGTCCTCAATGAAGGCCGCGCCACTGACGGGACACAGCTCATCGATCCCGAAATCATCCGCCTCTCCGCGACCGACCAAACGCCCGAAGCGGTCAGCAACAGGCGTGGACTGGGCTGGGTCATGTACTCGAGCTTCCCTTGGGCCACCGAGAAGAACCAGGAGGACGGCCACCGCGTGATCGGCCACACAGGTTACACCGGCACGCTGATCTGGATCGACCAACACTCCCAAACCTACTTCACCCTGCTCACCAACCGCGTCTATCCGGACGATTCCCGGCCGGACGGCATCACGATCGCCGGAGTCCGGCGCCAGGTGGCCGAAGCAGTGCTCCGTGCTCAGCCCGAATACGCCGATATCTTCGCCGAAAGGGACGCGGAAGAGGCGGCGGAGGCGGAAGAGCCCGCCGGCAAGTAACGGTCAGGGGCGCGCATCCTCCGGCGGAGACGCAACGATGGGCACACTGCGACGTTCCCTCACGGCAGGAATCCTCGGCGCCGCGCTGCTGCTCGGCGCCGGGGGCGCTGGAGCCATTGAACCGGTCAGAACCGGACCACTCGCGGAACTGGACGCCATCGTGGAGCGCGGCATCGAGGAGGAGGTCTTCCCCGGTGCGGTGCTCGTGGTGGGCAAACCGGGCGAGATCCTGTGGGCGCAGGCATACGGCCGGAAGACGTACGAGGAGGACGCCGACCCGGTCCGTCTCGATTCCGTCTTCGACCTGGCCTCGGTCACCAAGGTCGCCGCCACCTCGGCGATGGCCTGGAAGCTTCTCGCCGAAGGACAGCTCTCGCTCGACGACCGGGTGTCGGATTATCATCCGGGCTTCCGCTCCGGCGGCAAGGAGGAGGTGACCGTCAGGGACCTCCTCACCCACACCTCCGGCCTGAGAGGCTACCCCAACCGCAACCGCGTGGACGAACAGCGCCAGGAAGGCCAGACGCACGCGGAGGCCCTGGTGAGTTACTACACCGGGCTCGAACTGGCCTACCCGCTCCGCACCGCCTTCAACTACGGGTGCGTGAATTTCATTCCCATGGCGCACGTAAATCAGACCGTCGCGGGCCAATCCGCGGAGGAATACCTCCGGGACCATATCTACGGGCCGCTGGGAATGAACGACACGACGTTCAGGCCGAGTGAGGAACAGGTGGCGCGCGCAATGCCCGCGCTGCGCCGGGACGACGATTCACTCCTGACCGGCGAGGCGCACGACCCCCTGGCAAACTACCACGGTGCGGAGGAACGCTGCCCCGGCAACGCGGGATTGTTCTCCACGGGGCCGGACCTGGCGAGATTCTGCGAAATGATTCTCAACAACGGGCGCGGCGGTGGCCAACAGATCATCGACGAGGAGATCGTCCGCCTTGCCGCAACGAACCTCTCGCCGGAGGGCGTGGAGACTCCGCGCGGGCTCGGCTGGGGCATCTACACCTCTCCTCCATGGGCCACCGAGAAAAACCAGGAGGACGGCCACCGCGTGATCGGCCACACGGGCTACACCGGCACGCTTATCTGGCTGGACCAGCACTCGCAGACCTACTTCGTGCTGCTGACAAACAGGGTTTATCCGGACGATTCGCCGCCGGAGGGGCTGAGCATCAATGGAGTCCGGCGCCAGGTGGCCGAGGCGGTGCTCCGCGCTCAGCCTGAATACGCCGGTATCTTCGCCGAAAGGGACGCTGAAGAGGCGGCGGAGCCGGAAGAGCCCGCCGGCAAGTAAGGGGCGCCGCGGGACGATCAATGGTTGCCCCGCCGGCGGACGCGGTCCAAAGAGTGCCCCCCGGAACAGGGTTGACCAACAAGACTCGGCTCCGCCGGGCGCGGCCGGGCGGAAACCATTTACGGAGGCGGAGTAATGCCAGAAACGGTCATGGCGCTGGCCAACGGTGCGGGGTTCGGCTACCTGGACTGGACGGTCGTTGCGCTCTATGTCGTGCTTGTCATGGGGATCGGCGTTTGGGCCGCCCATGGGCAGAAGGGGAAGCGGGATTACTTCCTCGGGGGACGGAAGCTCCCCTGGTGGGTGGTTGGCGCCTCCATCGTGGCGACGGAAACAAGCGCGCTCACGTTCATCGGTGTGCCGGCCTATGTGCTCGGGGCCTTGATGATCGAGAACGGCACGTTCAGTTTCGCCGGCGGCAACATGCTCTTCATGATGATCGTGATCGGCTATGTGACGGGCCGTGTCATCGTCGCCTTCTGGGTGGTGCCGTATTACTTCAAGGGTGAAGTCTATACGACGTACCAGCTCATCCGGCGCGCCTTCGGGTACAAGACGAACTATGTGATCGCCGGCTTCTCCCTTGTCGGGATGACGCTTGCGGCCGGTGTGCGGGTGCTGGTGACGGCGATCCCGCTGATGGTCGTGATGCGGACGGTCTGGCCGGATTGGAATCTGGCTTATTCGATCATGCTGATCATGGCGGTGGCACTCATCTATACGGCAATGGGCGGTATCAAGGCGGTGGTCTGGACAGACATGGCACAGTACTTCGTGTTCATCTTCGGTGGCCTGTTTGCTTTGTTCTACATCCCCACGTTGTTGA
>SLMS01000233.1 GCA_007133495.1 Candidatus Sumerlaeota bacterium
CCACGGCGAAAGCGGGCTCACCGTATCGGTCTTCACCATGGGCCGCGATCCGGAGCTCAGCAGGGACCTGCGCCTCGCGCTCGAAGAATGGCTGCCGCGCTGGTGGCGGCAGCGGCAGGACAAGGAGAAGCAGGATACTTGACTGATTCAATCGAAAAGGACGGAATAGATCCCGCGCTCCTCCTCAGGCGCACACCCGCGCCGGGAGAAGTCTGGCTCGTCGGCGCCGGGCCGGGCGACCCCGGCCTGCTCACGCTCGCAGGGTGGACCGTCCTCCGCCACGCCACCGCCGTCCTCCACGACCGGCTTGGATGCGAGGAAATCCTCCTCCACGTTCCACGCGAAACCATGCTCGTGGACGCCGGAAAGCGCCATGGCGGCGGCGGCATGACTCAGGAGGAAATCAACCACCGGCTGGCCGAATTGGCCCGCGAAGGGCACTGTGTCGTGCGTCTCAAGGGCGGCGACCCGTTCGTCTTTGGGCGCGGCTGGGAGGAGGTGGAATACCTCCGTGCTGCTGGAGTCCCCTGTCATGCCGTGCCTGGAATCACCTCCGCCGTTGCCGGCCCCGCCAGCTTCGGCGTCCCGCTGACCCACCGCGGCTCCTCGCGCGGATTCGTCGTCGCCACCGGCCATACCATGGAAGGTATTCCCGCCGAGGAATCCGCCGCGGCCCTGCTCACGCACGTCTATCTCATGGCGGTGAAGAACCTTGAGAAGATCACCGGTGCCCTTCTCGCTCAGGGGCTGCTGCCGGACACGCCTGCCGTCCTGATCTCCCAGGCTTCCACCTACCAGCAGCGCTCCCTGCGCGCCACGCTCGGCACCATCGCCGCTCGCGCCACCGAAGAAGCCATCCCCGCTCCGGCCATTCTCGTCGCGGGAGAGACTGCCGGGCTGGCCGAAGACCCGGCTGACCCGTCTGACTGGATACTCGTCACGGCCAGCCGCATTCCCGGCTGGTTCGACCGTGCATTTCCCGGCGCGCGTCCTCTCTGGCGCCCGCTCCAGCGCCCGGTCTTTCGCGAATTCGTTCCCGCAGAGCTGGGGGACGCCGCGGCCCTCGTCCGCCGGAGCGGCCTCCTCGCCTTCCACGGTTCCCACCCGGTGCGCGGGCTGCTTGCGCTCTGGGGTGCGGCGGGGGAGGACCTGCGCTCCCTCTCGCCCCGGCTCGCCGCGATTGGCGCCGAAGCCGCCCGCGCCCTGCGCGAAGCCGGACTCCGACCGGATATTGAAATCTCCGCCCCATCCATGGAGGAGGTGGGGGAGCAACTCGCTCCCGCCGCGGCTGGCAGCATCGTCACCGCGCCCTGCGGCGAGGGCACCGGCAGGTCCCTCCTCGGCTTGTTGCCGCAGCTTGGCGCGCGCGAAGTGCACGAACTCCCGCTCTTCCATCAGGAACCCCTGGCCCCGCCCGAGCCGTCCTGGGAACACATCCGCCGCGTGCTTTTCTCCAGCCCGGCCGGCGTCCGGCGCTTTCCCCAGGCATGGCCCGCCGCGCCGTTGGATAGCCTGACGGCCTTCTGTCTGGGCCCTGCCACGTGCAAAGCCGCCCACGCGGCAGGATTCCCACACGTGGAGGACGTGGCGCCCCTAGTTTTCCCTTGAATCGGCCCGGAGGTTGCCCAATGATCTCCCCGACTTACTCAATTGGGATGATTGACAAAATCTTCTTCTGGAGCCGAAACACAGCATGAATCTCCCTCTTCCACCTCACGGCGGCGTCGCCCAGCTCACAAAGCGCGCCGTCTCGCCTGCGCGAGCCGCGGAGCTGAAAACCAAGGCCGACAAAGCCCCCAGAATCCGCGTCAGCGCCGCCGACCTCTCCACCGTCCGCCGTTTCGGCGACGGGGCGCTCACCCCGCTCGAAGGCCCCATGACGCAGGAGGTCTTTAACCGCGTCCTTGACGAGGAACACATCGTCGTGAACGGGAGGCCCTACGCTTGGGGCATTCCGCTCTCCCTGCCGGTGACGGAAGAGGAGAAAGCCGCTTTGAAGACGGGCGAGCAGGCCTTGCTCGTGGACGAGGGCGGCGGCCTCATCGGCACTCTCGACGTCGAGGACGTCTTCCCTTGGGACAAGGACAACTATAACACGAAGGTGTATGGCACCGAGCGTACCGACCACCCCGGCGCCCGCATCGCTCTCGACGATCCGCGCCAGTGGCTCGTTGGCGGCAAGATTCACGTTTTCCCCTGGGAACTCGACCGCAGCCACATCGTCGAGAAGTACGTCTTCAGCCCCGAAGAGACGCGGGAAAAGCTCCGGGCCCACGGCTGGGAGGCCGCCATCGCCTTCCAGACCCGCAACCCGCTCCACCGTGCCCATGAATACGCCATGGTCTATGCCGTCGAGCTGCTCACCGCCGAGGGCATCCACGCCGGCGTCGTCCTCAACCCGCTCGTCGGCGAAACCAAGGGGGACGATGTCCCCGCCAGCATCCGTATGCAGTCCTACGAAAACCTGAAGGTGAAGCGCCTCCTCGGTCAGGACGACAGCGACCCGGAGGTGTGGAAGAAGGTTCCTTACGAACTGAACGACGTGTTCGACCTCTTTGCTCTCGACATCAAGATGTTCTACGGCGGCCCCCGCGAAGCCATCATGCACGCGATCTACCGCCAGAACTACGGCTTCAGCCACATCATCATCGGCCGCAAGCACGCTGACGCGCCCTACGACGACGGCACGAACATCTGGGGCGATTTTGACGCGCAGGAGAAGTTCAGCGCCCTGCGCGGCGAACTCCTGATCCAGCCCATCAACGTCGGCTTCGCCGCCTACTTCGAGGAACTCGGCCGCGTCGGCCTCATCGAAAAGTACGCTCCCAAGGGCTGGAAGCCGGTTACCGTCGCCGGGCGCATCCTCCGTGAGCAGCTCCGCTCGGGTGAAGTACCCGACGACCGCATCATTCAGCGCGACACCAGCCAGATTCTCATCAAGGCCTTCCGCGAAAGCCAGGAGGCGGTCTCCACCGCGGGAGTGGACTCCGGCGGGCCGCAAGCCGTCGCCAACCTCACTTGGCATCACCATAGCGTCACGCGCGACATGCGCGAGGAGCTGAACGGCCACCGCGGTGCCACGCTCTGGTTCACCGGCCTTTCCGGCTCGGGAAAGTCCACCCTCGCCAACGAACTCGCCGCCGCTCTCCACGAGCACGGCGTCCGTACTTACGTCCTCGACGGCGACAACATCCGCCAGGGCCTCAACAAGGGCCTGGGCTTCTCCCCCGAGGACCGGAAGGAAAACATCCGCCGCATCGGCGAAGTGGCCAAGCTCTTCACCGACGCGGGCGTGCTCAACATGACCGCATTCATCAGCCCCTACCGTGAAGACCGCGAGAGCGCAAAGGCGCTCCAGCCCGGAACCGACCAGTTTCTCGAAATCTACGTGAAGGCGGACCTCGCCGTCTGCGAGGAACGCGATCCCAAGGGTCTATACAAGAAGGCCCGCTCCGGGGAGATCAAGAGCTTCACCGGCGTGAGCCCCGACGCGCCCTACGAGGAGCCGGAAAACGCCGACCTCGTCGTCGATACCGGCAAAATGGGCCTCAAGGAATGCGTCCTGGCCGTCGTGGAGCTGCTGCGCGAGCGCGGCATCGTCTCCGGGGAAAAACTGACCGGCGTGGCCGCCTCCTCCACAGCCAAGGAGAAAGCGCATGTCTGACAAGCAGTACCGCGACCCGGACGAGGTCCGGCGCGAACAGGGTATAGACGCCCCGATGGACAAGAAGTCCAAGGTCGAGCGGCTCAAGGCCGGCAGCGATGGCCTGCGCGGCAACGTCCGCGAGGAGATGCTCGATCCCGAAGCACCCGCCGTGTCCAACGACTCGTACCAGCTCATGAAGCACTTCGGCATGTACCAGCAGGACGACCGGGACACGCGCAAGGAACGCCGGCGGGCCGGACTCGACAAGGACTACTCCTTCATGGTCCGCACCAAAGTGCCCGGCGGCCTCCTCACCGCGGACCAGTACCTGACGCTGGACGACATCGCCGTCCGCCACTCCAAGGGCTCCCTCCGCCTCACCACACGCCAGACCATACAGTTCCATGGCGTGGGGAAGGAGAAGCTCTGCAGTCTGGTCCGCGACCTGAACCGCGAGCTGATGAACAGCTACGGCGCCTGCGGCGACGTGGTCCGCAACACCATGTCCTGCCCCGTCATCGATATAGACCCGGACCCGCGCTGGGCCGGCCGCGGCGTCTTCCGCGAGCTTACCCGCCAGATATCCGACCGCTACCTGCCGCGCTCCACCGCCTTCTACGATGTCTTTATAGACGGCGAGCGGCAGGACGAACTCGGATCCAAAATCAAGCTCCGCGACGAAAGAGAGGACATCTACGGCGAAACCTACATGCCGCGGAAGTTCAAGATCGGCGTCACCATTCCCGAGGACAACTGCGTGGATATCTTTTCGCAGGACCTCGGGCTTGTGGCCCTCATAGAGGACGGCGAGGTGCAGGGTTACAACGTCCTGGCCGGCGGCGGCCTCGGTTTCACCCATGGCAAGGAGGACACCTATCCCCGCCTTGCCACACCGGTGGCCTTCGCCTCCACGCGCGACGTGCTATACGCCGTCGAAGCCGTCGTCACCATACAACGGGACTACGGCAACCGCGTGAACCGCAAGCGCGCCCGCCTCAAATATGTTCTCGACGAACTCGGCCCCCAGTGGTTCCACGAGGAGATGGTCCGCCGCACCGGTGGCCGCGTCGAACCCGCACGGCCCATCGCTCCCGAACGCTGGGAGATGCCCGACCACCTCGGCTGGCACGAACAGAAGCAGTCCGGCCTTTTCTATGCCGGCATCTTCATCGAAAACGGCCGCATTGTGGACAAGCCCGGCGACCCCATGCGGGCCAACCTGCGAAAGATCGTCGAGCGCTTCCGCCCGCAGGTGCGCATCACCCCACAGCAGAACCTGATCCTGTGCAACGTCTCCGCCAAGCACCGGCGCGAGATGGACGCCATGCTCAGGGACTCCGGGTTCTCCACGAAGGTAAAGCGTGGCGGCCTGAGCGAGCTGCGCCGGCACGAAATGGCCTGCGTCGCCCTGCCCACCTGCGGGCTGGCGCTCTCCGAATCCGAGCGCGTCATGCCCGGCATCATCGGCCGGCTGGAGGAGATGGGCTTCGGCAAGGAGCGCGTCTCCATCCGCATCAGCGGCTGCCCCAACTCCTGCTCGCGGCCGAACATGTCGGAAATCGGCATCATCGGCCGCGCCCCGAACAAGTTCAATCTATACGTCGGCGGCGATTTCGAGGGCACGCGCCTCAATCAGCTCCTGCACGAGAACATCGTCACCGAAGACCTCGCGCCCCGGATCGGCGGGCTGCTCCGCCGCTGGAAGCAGGAACGCCGCGAGGGCGAGGCCTTTGGCGACTGGTCCCTGCGTGCCGGGGTTGACGCCCTGCGCGAAGTTCCTCCAATCGGAACGCGCGGATAGACAACACCAACGGGCGGAGGAGCACCGGCTCCTCCGCCCTGCCACGATCTCCGAGGGATACCAATTCCGGAACGGCCGCCAGCCATGGGAATCACGCAGAAATGTCAGTACGCCCTCCGGGCGCTCTTCGAACTCGCCAAGCGCTACGGCGAAAAGCCCGCCAAAATCAGCGAGATCGCCGAAGCACAAGGCATCCCTCCCCGCTTCCTCGAAGTCATCCTCAACGAACTCAAGCAGGGTGGCTTCGCCGAGTCACGCCGCGGCAAGGATGGTGGCTACACCCTTCTGCGCGAGCCCCGGAAGCTGACTGTCGGCGAAGTGATCCGTTTCGTCCAGGGCCCCATCGGACCGGCCGAGAAGCTCAGCAACGGACCCCGGGGCGAATCGCCCGGCGCGCCGGACGTCCTCCGCACGGTCTGGAAACGCGCCGAGGAGGCCCTCTCCGGCGTCTATGACAACACCACCTTCCAGGACCTGCTCGAAGAGGAAAGCCGGCTGCGGCAGTCCTTTGCTCCCGATTTCACAATCTAAATCCCAACAGACGGGGTGTGGATACCCTCTTGCCCTCATACCGTGAAGGGATTTACGCAGTTGGATAACTGCGGGAAGGGAGCGGCCACAAATCGTGCACCTGCAACCTCCTTTGAGGTTGCGCTATCGCACCGTGCGCCTCTGTGCTCTGTAAACAGTGCCACCACTGATAGGGAACCCGATATGATAAAGGCAGACATTGTCAAATTTATGGCAGCGGAGATGTCCATGAAGGAGAGGGACGCCCTCTTCGTGGTGGACTCGATCCTCGATTGCATGAAGGAAGCCATTAGGGAGGGAGACCGCCTGGAAATCCGTGACTTCGGCGTCTTCGAGGTAAAGGAGCGCAAGTCCCGCGTCGGAAGGAATCCCCGCAACAAAGTCGCCTATCTCATCCCGGCGCACAAAGTGGTTACCTTCAGGCCCGGCAAGGAACTCAAGGACCTCCCGGTGGCCTATACCGGCCGGTCGAACTCCTCTGACGAAAACGATCTCGAAGACTTCGGAGAAGAAGACGCCTGACCACCCTTCAGAACGGCCGGCTGCTCCCCAACTCCTCCCAATACTCCGGATTCTCCAGCAGGTCCCCCGCCCCGATCAGCAGTAATCCCTCCGTTTCCTCCAGCGCAGCACCCGCAGTCCGGGCCCATCCACCTGGCCCAACAGGTACCGCTGACCAAACGGCCGACTCGCCGCGCCGGTAGCGCTCCGCCAGCGCCGCCGAACCTTCCAGCGACGCCCACCAAGCGAAGCCGGCATCCTCCGCCTGCTCCCGCGTCAGGAGACCCGGCTCCCAGAGCCCCAGAATCACGCCGTCCAGCAGGTGCCCTGTCCCCGTCGTCTCGTACCCGCGGGGCAGCCAGCCGAAATCCTCCGTCACGGGCCGCGCCGGAGAGGCCCAGTTCACCCCTTGGCGCAGGTGCATCGGGTAGGGCGCATCCACGAGCAAGGTGATGGGCGGCACGCCATCCGGCCCGTGGTGTTCTTCTGCCGTGCGGCGGAGCGCTCCCAGGAAGTCCTTCCACACGGTCGCCCGCCAGGCCAGCCATGCGTGCCACAGCTCGCCGCGGGCCTCTGCCATGTAGGGGTTCGGTGGGGGAGCATCGCCGAGCACCTCCGCCGGCCACCGGCGGAACGAAAGCCCCGACCAAAGCTCAAACGCCCGCCGCGCCGCCGGTTCCACGCCGCTTTCCAGCGCCGGAAAGCCAGCTTCGCTCAGGATCAGCACGTCGAAGTCGAGGTCCGTGCCCAGCACCGCCCCGAGCACCTCCAACTCCCGTGCGCGGTTGTCCTGCAGCGCGGGCGAAAGCCGCGTGCCGGGCGAGTCGTCACTCCCCGGCCGGAAAAGCCGGACCGCCGGCCCCTCCTCCTCCCACTCGGCATAATGCACCAGCCCGGCAGGGTCTTCTGCAGCCGCATTTGCCAGAAACAGCGGGTGCACCAGCGCCAGCCGCAGGCCTGTGGCCGCTGCCGCCTCGCGCAGGGCTGTGGCGCTCTCCGCGTACCGGTGCTCACCGCCAAGGACCGGAACCCCCGAATGGTCGCGCGTCTCGAGGCCAAGGTGCGTAATGCCCATGTCACGCGCCGAGAGAGCGAACGCAAGCGCCTGGTCCGGGTCTCTGAGCGGCTCGGCGCAACGCGCCCAGTCAATCCATAGCACCGCCGGTTTTCCGCGCAGGACTTCGAATCCGTGATGCCGGGCTTCGGGAGCGGAGTCCGCCCGTCCGCCAAGTCCGCAGGAAGCGGCCCCCAGGCACACCACTCCCGCCAAAAGGCCGGCCGCCACGGCCCGCAGCAGACCTGTCGCGGTAATCACTGCTCTATCACCGAGGACACGCGCTGCAGGCTGCCCCGCAACGCGATGGTGAAGCTCGGCTGTACCGGCTCCACCAGCCGCGCGATTTCCTCGCGGTCCGGTTCCCACACGAACTCCACCAGCTCGGTCGATCCGGCGGGCACACGCCGCACCAGCACTTCACCGACCTTGGTGTCCTCGCGCTGATCCTGCGCGTAGTAGAAATTCACCACCACCCGGCGCGCGTCCGTCTCGCCCGTGTTGCCGACCTCTGCCACCAGGCGCATCGAATTCTCGGTGTCCCCTTCGCCGATAAGCACGTCGCCGGTCACGAGCCGTGCCTTGGTGCGCACCGACAGCGGAATGAGCGCCCCGGCGGCAGTACGGCTGCGCAATGCAAGCCGCTCCTCCGGGTCGGCGACCACGCGGATGGCGTACTCCCCGGCGTTGTCCATCGGGTCCCAGCGCAGCCGGAAGGGCCGTTGCTCGCCCGGCAGCAGTGCGGTGAAACGATAATCCCGAACCGACGTCAGGTCCGGCAGCGGCTCCTCCAGCGCCTCGTCGTCCCCGTGGAACAGCGACAGGAACACAGGCCCGGTCCGCACGGCCGACTCGTTCCGTATTACGCCCTCCACGAACACCGTCAGCCCGTCGGACAGCGTCTCTGGATAGACACGGATGCTTTCTTCGGGGATGATCAGGCTGGCGAGCGCCTCCCTTCCGAAGAGCCACTCGCCCTCCGCTGCCAGGCGCATCTCCTCCTCGTCGTCGGCCTGAACGAAAAGCTGCACCATCACGGACGTTCCGTCCTCCACGGCCGCCTTCGGCACAAGACCGCCCACCTGCTGGACCCGTCCCGCCGAAATGCGTGGAGTGCTCGTGAAGAGCGGCTCGCCACCCTCCACGGGGGTGACGGTCAACTCCGCATCGAAGGAGTGCTCTCCCGGGTGATAGACGTCCACGCGGAAGCGGTAATTCTCCTCCGATTCAGGTGCGAATGACTTCGTGTGGCGGAGCAGTACCGGGTTCTCTCCGGCGGGCTCTTCCACCACGTGGCGGAGTGCCTCGCGCGACGGCAGCCGCGAGCGGAAATATTCCCCCCGCTCGTGCGGCAACGAAAACCTGACTGTATAGACACCGGGTTCCGGCAGAGAAAATTCCTCGAACGCCAGCGCCCCGGCCAGCGGCGGAACCTCCACCTCACGCTCGAGCCGCTCCACCGTTGCCCCCTCAGGTGTCAGTATATCCGTGCGGACGGTTGCCGTGCGCGGCTCGCGTGTCTCGTTGCGCAACCGGATGCTCCAGCGGCGCCCCTCCGGGCCGGCGTCCACTTCGTTTACGGCCGTAATCAGAAGGTCGCCCCCCTCCTCGACCAGCCGTTCCTGGAGCGGGCCCGGCGGGGAATGCTCTCCGCCCCTTCCGGGAAGAGGCGGCAACCGCAGCGCCGGATCGCCGAGGAAAATGAACATCCGCGTGTGGTCGTCGAACTCGCGCCGCACCTGGTGGTTGATGCGGGAGAACTCCCCGAGCAGCGCATGCTCGCGCACGCCCAGTTCCGACCATGCGCGCAGAAAACCCTCCGCCAGCACCTTGTGGCTGCTTGTATAGCCGGGCCCCGAGGGCATGAAGCACGCAATTGCCCCCTTGCCGCGGTGGCGCATGAAGTCCTCCGCGATGCTGATATTCCACGGCGGCAGTGGGTAGTCCACCACGGCGTTGTTGCAGGTGAACGTCGTTACATACGGCAGCCGGCCCTCGTTCTCCAGCCGCAGAATGTCACTGTTTGGCGTGCCTCCGCCGAACCAGAAGCGGTGGTTGCTCCACAGGTTCGGCGCCCCGTGCCCGAAGAACGTCATCAGCGCCGTCCCGTCGTGGAACGCATCCTCGATGGCCTGCGTGACCAGCGGCCCCACCTTGGTGTCTTCCGGGCGCTGGATCAGTTCCTGCGGAAGGTAGTAGTTATCCTCCCAGGCGAAATCATCCGCCATGATGAAGTCGTTCCGCACGGCCGGGCCAATCGAGTTGAAGTGCACCTCCTCCAGGGCATCGCGGAACCCTCCCGTATCCACAACGGAAACCAGCCGGTTGCCCCACGGCACCTCCTCGTCCTGCGTCCTGCGGTAATCGGCGATATTGGCTACGGTATTGAGTGCCTCCTCCTCCGTGGCGGGGGAGAGGCGCGCGATGACAAGGTCCGCCAGCTCGTCACCGTCCGGGGAAAGCCAGGAATAGACACTGTCGGAGGAGAACTGCTCGCCCATCCCTTCCCCCGTCGCCGCGACCACGGGAATCGGCATGTAGTTCGGGATGCCCTCGCGCGCGGTGTCGCGGCCGTCCGCGTTGCTGTCGCCGACCAGGATCGCAGCGAACGGCCGGCGCCCTTCCCACGTATAGACAGACTGCCGGAGGAAGGCATGGATCGCGTCCGTCGAGAGGTCGCCGTGGCTGAAATTGTCGTATAGCTGCTCCACGTCCACCACGAGCGCTTGGCGGCCCTCCTCCTCGTGATCGGCGGCGAGCATGCGCGCCGCCTCCTCGAAGCGGCGATGCGTCACGATAAGCACGTCGGCGGACAGGTCCCGGCGCTGCCAGTCCCCGAAGGGTCGGTTCTCCGGCAGCGGTGGAGCCGGCAGCGCATCGTCCTGGGCGAAAACCACACCCTCCTCCTCCGGAAACGGAATGTAGTAGGTCCGCGCCGCCAGCCCATCGCCCGCGCGGGGCAGAAGCTCCGGCCGGTCCGCGTGCCGCACGTCCGCTCCGAGCACGCTCCCCGTGCGGAAACCCGTCAGGTTCACCGCACCCCAATCGCCGCTTTCTGCGGCCACCGGTGTATAGACATGCCGGCCCTCCTCGGGGGCGATGCGGGCGGGGTACTCCGCAATCACCCGCTCCAGGTGGAAGGACCCCTCCGGCTCATCCGCTTCCGGCCACAGCTCCATGGTGTTCTCGCCCGGCCGGAACAGGCGCGAGGGCCAGGTGATCACCGCCTCGCCGGCCTCGGGGTCCACCTCGGCGGCCTGGTCGAGCATGCCCTCGCCCTCTGCAAACAGGACCAACGAGTCCGGGTACTCGCCGCTTTGTGAGTACAGTACGAAGCGCAGCGTTACGTTCCGTTCGGCGCCCGGCGCCAGCCCGGGCAGGCTGAAGGCGATCGCGGACCGCTCCCCGAAACCAAGCTCCGTCCACACCCAGACCATCTCCTGCACGCTCAGGAACGCGCCCATGCGCGTCTTCAGCTCGTTCTCCTCCCGGACCTCGAGGCGCCGTGTATAGACGCGGTTCGATTCCGGCACTCCATTTCCCGGCGGAGGAGCGATCTCTCCGAACGCCATGGCCTCCACACCGTCCGGGCGCCGGCCGAGGAAGTGTGAGCGGTACGCCGTCTCCCGCCCCGGGTTGCCGGTGGCGTAGAAGACGGCCCGTGCGCCCCGGGCGAAAGTGGCGTCCTCCTCCCCGAGCGGATGCAGTGGTATCTGCCGGCCTTCCCGCACCATGTAGAGGTCTTCCGGCCGCAGCTCCGCCGGTTCGATGCCCGCCTCCCGCAGCCAGCGCGCATCGATGGCGTATAGACCGTCCTCGCGGACAGGGATGCGGCTCCACGGCAGCCCGGGGGAGAGTTCCGGCTCCGGCCGCCAGGGCAGTTCCATGTCTCCACCCGGTGAGTCGATGGCGAAGGCGTCCACTCCAGCCGAAACGGTAAGCACGCGGTCGAGGAACTCCCGGTACAGACCTTCCGTGAACCCGCTGTCATCCGAAGCGGGCGCCGTTTCGGGGTTCACCCCCGCATGCTCCAACCGCGCCGTATAGCTGGCGATCTCCCACGACTCGCCGTCCACGGTCACCGGCCGTTCCCGGTCCACGCGCACTGCCACCACCCGAACCCGCCGCAGGATGCCGAGTTCCTCCGCGGTCAGTTTTTGCGTAAAACGGCGCACTTGCGCGGGGGTGAATGCATCCTCGCTGCCGAGCGCGTCCACCTCCTCGCCCGTGCGCAGATTGCGCACCGTGAGTGCCTCAAAGCCCGCCGAGAACTCCCCCGGCGGCACGGGCAGCAGGTAGTGGTCCGTCTGCTCCTCCCCAAGGGGGGCGGAGCGCGAGACCTCCGCGTATTCGGACGTCAGCCGGACGTTGTCCGGAGCAGTAAAGAAGGGGGCGGACTCCGGCGGCCCGTCGTGAAAGACCGTGGCCTCCACGGCGTGCAGCCCCCCGAGCGCAATTGCCCCGAGGAGAAGAACACAAACTCGGAAGTGACGGAAAGAGAACGAGCGGCGAACCATGCGCTCCACCATGAGAAACGGCCGGTGAACCGCAAGCGTCAACGGCCCCTGCCCCACTGCTTTCTCCGAAAGCCCGGGACCTAGTGGACCGTGCTTGGCTGGAGGCGGTTAGCTGCCGATCAGCCCGATGCTCCGCGCGCCCTTCTCGATGATTTCCAGTGCGCGGGTGAGCTGGTCTTCGGTGTGCGTTGCCATCACACTCAGGCGGATCAGCGCGCGGTTTGGTGCCGTGGCCGGCGTCACCACCGGGTTCACGAAAATCCCCGCGTCGTGCAGGAAGCGCCACATCGCGAAGCACCGCTCGGTCTCACCGATCACCACCGGCATGATCGGGCTTTCCGAATCGCCCGTGTCCAGGCCGATGCGGCGCAGCTCGTCCAGCATGAAGTGCGTGTTGGCCCAGAGCGCATCGCGCCGTTCAGGCTCGTTGACGATGATCTCCAGCGCCTTCTGTGTCGCCGCGACGCAGGCCGGCGCCATCGACGCGGAGAAGATCAGCGCACGCGCATGGTGCTTGAGGTACTCGATCACCTCCCGATCCGCGGCCACATACCCGCCGATCGAGGCGAGCGACTTGGAGAACGTCCCCCCGATGATGTCCACCTCATTGGTCAGCCCGAAGTGGTCCGCCGTGCCGTTGCCGATCCGGCCGAGCACGCCCACCGAGTGCGCATCGTCCACGAAGATCGCCGCGCCATGCTTGCGTGAGACGGAAACGATTTCCGGCAGCTTGGCTATGTCGCCCTCCATCGAGTAGATGCCGTCCACCACCACCATCTTGCCGCGGGCGGTGCTGAGCGAAAGCATCCTGTCCAGGTCCGACACGTCGTTGTGGACGAACTTGAACGTCTTGCCGAACCCGAGCCGGGCCCCGTCCACGATCGATGCGTGGTCGGTCCGGTCGATGAAGACGTTGTCCTCGCGCCCCACGAGGGCCGAGATCACGCCAAGGTTTGTCTGATAACCAGTCGTGAAGACAATCGCCGCCTCCTTGTCCAGGAAGTCTGCGATCTGCTCTTCGAGTTCTATATGGATATCCAGCGTGCCGTTGAGGAAGCGCGAGCCTGCGCAGCCGCTGCCGTACTTGCGGACCGCGTCGATCGCGGCCTCCTTGATGCGCGGTTCGTTCGTCAGCCCCATGTAGCTGTTCGAGCCCAGCATCAGCATGGGGCGCCCGTTGATGATGACCTCGGTGTCCTGCGCGGACTCGATCGTCCGGAAATACGGATAGAGGCCGAGCGCGCGCATCTCGTCGGCCTTCGTGAACCGATGGCATCGATCGAGAATTACCGGTGGAGCATGCCCCGTTGCCTTCTCCACCCGGGACGCATGCTTCCCGTTGCTCGCCTCGTCGCCAAGCTCACTGGCACTGCCGGTACCTTGCTGAGTCCGACTCATGCAGACCTTACCTTCGCTACGAATTGATTCAGCCGCCTTAGGCCGTCCGGCCCAAGGCCGGGAAGTGCTTGTACTACACCCTCTTCTCGGGGCGCCGGGCCCCGGGACACAACAACCTGCTCCAATGGCAAGATGGTCAAAAGCACCCCGAAGGGTGGCAATGCTTTTCCGGGTGCTTACGCGCTGGTGCGGGGAGTCCTCCCCCTCTTCACCGTCAGGCTCCCCAGCACCGTGCAGCTATCTCCTTTATTTTCAGTGGTTTGCACAAGAAATACACCGAGCAGCCGTCAGTAAGGCCTTTACCGGAAGAGCAAAGAAAGTTGTGAGTCACCCCGAGTCTTGCGGTTCCTTTCCTGGACTCAGAGCAGCGGCGAGAGCAACCGGCTCACGTTCTCCAGCGATTCGATCACCAGTCCCTGCGTGCCGTGCGGCGTCCGCCGGTACAGCCGCGCCTTGCGCATCAGGTCATCCACGTGCCAAGCCATCTCCTGCACATGGTCCACGTCGTGCACCACCGTGGCGATCTCGAAGTTCAGGTAAAGGCTCCGCATGTCCAGGTTCGGCGAGCCGGCCATGGCCATCTCGTCGTCCACAACCACCAGCTTGGTGTGCATCATGCCGCCCTGGTACAGGTACACTTGTGCTCCCGCCCGGGCCAGCTCGCGCTGGGCGTAGCGGCTTGCCAGATCGACCAGCATCCGGTTGGACTTTTCCGGGATCAAAAGCCGCACGTCCCGCCCCAGTCTGGCCTGCGACATCAGGATGCGCAGCAGCGTCTCGTCCGGCACGAAGTAGGGCGTCACCACCCAGATGCGTTTCCGCGCCTGCATGAAGCTGGTCATCAGGGTTTCGTAAAGCGGGTCATCGGGGACGTCGGGGCCGCTGGCGATCGTCTGCAGCCGCACGTCGCCGGCCTTCGGAATGCCTTCGATGGTTTTGATGCGCAGCCGGTCGTCGATGTTCTTCCCCGTGGCGAACTCCCAGTCGGCGGCGAAAACTTCCGTCAGCGAGAATACCGACGGCCCCTCGACCACCATCGAGTAATCCATCCACCGGTCGTCCTTCAGGTACGGCCCCATGTACTCGCTGCCGATGTTACGGCCGCCGACCATGGCGATGCGCTCGTCGGCGATGAGCAGTTTGCGGTGATTGCGCAGGTTGGCCGACCAGCGCCGGTGGATCGGCAGCATCGGCATGAAGATGGCCACCTCCCCGCCCGCCTTGCGGATCGGATCGGTGAAACGCCCCTTTGCCCCGAGCCCTCCGAGCGCGTCCAGCAGCAGCCGCACCTCGACCCCCTCGGCTGCCCGTCTGGCCAGCGACTCCACCACCTGCCGGCCCACGTCGTCGCGCCAGAGGATGAACGTCATGACGTGGATCGACTCGCGCGCCTGCTCGATGATCTCCATGAACCGGCGGTAGGTTTCCACGCCATCGGGGAGGAGTTCCACCCGGTTGCCGTCGGCCGTGGGGCGTGGGTCCTCCTGTTGGCCGGGTCCCTCACCCGGGGTCTGACCGTGCAGGTGCAGGCCGCGCTTTCTCCCCGCCAAGGTTCGCAGCTTCCGCCCCCCGAAGAGAAGGAACAGCGGGATCGTGATATACGGCACGAAGAGAATCCCCATCAGCCAGGCCATCGTGCTGCCCGGGTGCCGGTGCTCTCCCATCAGCCGGCCCAGCAGGATCAGCGCTAACAGGAAGCTGATTATCGACAGAAGGTGCCCTGATCCGGTTATGATCAGGACCCATTCGGGAATGCCGAGAGCGGTCAGGGCGATGGGTCCCACAGTCTTTACGGTGTCCTTGCCACGTCCGTGATGGGGTCAGGGTACCACCGTCAGCCGGTCCGAAAACAAGCAAAACAGGGCGGCCCTCACGGAGCCGCCCTGCCAGACTGACCTCGGGTGGCAAGGTTGGCCTATGCCACCTTGACTTCGATCTGCCGCGGCTTCGCCTCCGCCGCGAACGGCAGTTCAAGCTCCAGAACTCCGTGGCGGTAGGAAGCCTTGATGGCGTTCTGGTCGATCTTGCTGCCCAGGGTAAACTGCCGGTAGTAGCCCAACGGCTCGAACTCCTGGATCAGCATGCCTTCGCCTTCGGTCTTCCACCTGTTGGTGCCCTTGATCGTCAGCACGTCCTGCTCGACCGAGACGTTGATGTCGGACTGGTCGAGCCCGGGCATGTCCGCCACCAGGTGAAGACCCTCGTCGGTCTCGTAGATATCGACTGCCGGAGCCACGTAGCGTTCGGGTTCGTGGGTGCTTTCCTGTGCTTTCCTCAGTTCACGGTCCTTGGTTGCAACGGTGTTCTCTGCCATGGCCGTCACCTCCTTATCCGGTAGAGTTGTTGCGCCCCAGCGTCCCGGATCAGGAGACGCTGACCTCGATCTGGCGCGGCTTGGCCACTTCGGCCTTGGGAAGGATCACGCGGAGCAGTCCGCTCTTGTACTGCGCCTGCACCTTCTTGTCGTCCACCTCGCCTGGCAGCGTGAACGTGCGGATGAACTTCCCGCCGGCACGCTCGGTCCGATGGTAGTGCTCGGGCGCGATCTTGCCGTTGGTGGACTTCTTCTCGCCCGAGATGGTCAGTTGGTTGCGCATTACCGACAGCTCCACGGCGTCGGGGTCCAGTCCGGGCGCCAGCGCCTCCACGTAAACGTTGTCGCTGTCCTCCCACATGTTGACGAGCGGGTAGCTGCGCGGTTCACGCCCGGGCAGGAACCCTTGCCGCCACGGAGAGGCCGTGCGCCAAGTGTCGAACAGGCGGTCAAAATCGCGCCGGAACAGGTCGAATTCACGGAAGTCGCGGAAGGGGTCGAAGAACCTCGTCATGGCCATCACCTCCTGTTTCTCAGGTCTTTGGCTCGCTGTGTCGCCGGGGTACAGGAAGCGCTTCCAACCGGCTTGCGTCTAGACAACAATTCAAAAACTTTGCCAGTTCGCGCCGGCCACCCCCCGTCCGTTTCTGCTTCCGCCGCGTCTCCGCATTCTGGCACGGTTTTCCCATCCCCCCCCGGCACGGGGGACTCCATGCAGGTCCCTTCCCCACTCCAGCAGACCAGGAGCAGACCAGCCATGACCGGCATCGCCATTCTAGGCTTCCTTTTCTTCATGATACTCTCCATCTGGGCCCAGTCCCGGGTAAAGAGTACCTTTAACAAGTACTCCAATGTCCGCCCCTCCAGCGGCATGACCGGCGCCCAGGCCGCCGAGTACATGCTCCGCAACGCCGGGCTGGCGGACGTCCGCATCGAGCGTTCCGGCGGTTTCCTCACCGACCACTACGACCCGCGCAACAAGGTCATCCGCCTTTCCCCGGGCGTTCACGACCAGGCGAGTCTTTCCGCCGTCGGTGTCGCCTGCCACGAGGCCGGCCATGCCATCCAGGACGCCCAGCGCTACGCGCCCCTAGTTATCCGCAACATGGCCGTCCCCATTGCCGGGTTCGGCTCCAACATGGGGCTCTACATCCTCATCGCGGGCATTCTGTTCAATTTCTTCCAGCTCGCGTTGCTCGGCGTGATCCTCTTCGGCGCCACGGTCGTCTTCCAGGTTATCAACCTGCCGGTGGAGTTTGACGCCACGGCCCGCGCCAAGCGCGCCATGGTGGACTACGGGATGGTCCAGGCCGGGCCGGAGGAGGATGGCGTGGCAAAAGTGCTCAACGCCGCCGCCCTCACCTATGTTGCAGCCACCTTGGCGGCCATCTTCACCTTCCTCTACTACCTGATGCTGGTGCTCGGCCGGCGGTAGTTTCCCGCCTCCGGGTGGAAGGAAAGGACCCCCGCGGAGCTCTTCCGCGGGGGTTTTCTCCTGCCCGTGTCGGCGCGGAATGTGTCACCTGGTGCAAAATGACACGTTGTGCAGGGGTTCAGTCGGTTTCGCGTGCCTCCGCCCACTCCCGGCGCTTCAGGTAGCCTAGCCACACCAGCGCCCCCAGCAGCCCTCCCCATCCCGGCACGTCGCCGATCCGGGAGTAGAGCGTCAGCGGCGGGTCCTCCTGCAGCATCACCTCGGCGAACAGTATCCCCTCCTCCCCTCCGGGGATTTCCTCCACCGTCCTGCCCGTCCCGTTGTAGATGCAGGTGATTCCGGTGTTGTTGGCCCGGGCCATCGGCAGCCGCGTCTCAATCGAGCGCCAGCGCGTCATGTCCTTGTGCCACGCCTTCCCTTCCGAACCCTCGAACCACGCGTCGTTGGTCACGTTCACGAACAGGTTCGCCCCCCGCCGGGCCAGTGCCCGGTGAAGGCCCGGAAAGAGGCCCTCGTAGCAGATCGACGGGCCGAGGCGCATTTCCGGCGGCTCCTCCACCGCCGGGTCCGGGATCGCCACGCCGATGGGCTGCTGGCGCCGGCTGCCCCGCGCGAAAGTGCCCACCTGGACGACGTGCTCCTGAAACCCCGGGATCAGGTCGAAGTAGGGCACCTCCTCGCCGAACGGCATGAGCTGAATCTTCCGGTAGTCCGCCGTGTAGGGAATGCCCTCCTCGTCCGGCCGGACCACCCAGAGCGCATTGTAGGCGTGGTAGCCGGGGTAAAACTCTCCCGACATGGGGTTGTGCCCCTCGGCCAGTAGCTGCGTCTTCTCGCCGTCCGGCGTCGCGAACACGTTGTCCGCGCCTCCCACGACGATGGGAATGCCGAGGTCGTCCGCGTACTCCCTTACGCGGTCGAAAACCACGTACCCGTGAATTTCGTATTGGTAGTGCCGCTCCACGTCGATGAAGTCCTGCGTAAACGGGCTTTCGGCGAAGATGATCAGGTCCGCTTGTCTTGGCTCGATCTGGTCGAGCATGGCGAAGTGCCGGCCGGTGATTTCCACCTGGTTCTCATGGCGGACCTCCGGATCGGGGTCCGCGTAGCTGGCGAACTTCAGCTCCTGGGGAATGTTGGACTGAATGAGCGCCAACCTGGCAGGGAAGGCTCCTTCCCCCTCCAGCCGGCTGTCCGTATCCGCCATCGTCCGTCCGCCCCATACTGCCGCCCACA
>SLMS01000224.1 GCA_007133495.1 Candidatus Sumerlaeota bacterium
CCAGCCGCGCCGGAGTGCCCGGGTCGGACCAAGTGGAAAGCGGGTTCGGGTTGCGCGTGCCGACACCCGGCCGGCCGTCCAGGCTGGTCAGCACGTTCGCCGCCGGCCCGAAGCTCGTGATGATGTACCCGTTCTTCAGGTCCTTGGCGTTCCGGTAGCAGTAGGTGATGTTCCCGCCAAGGTGCGCCGCGAAGGGGTCGTGCACCATGCTCGTCATGTAGGCGATCGGCGTGGTGATCGTGAAGAAGTCCCTCCCCGCGACGGCGCCCTCCGGCGTGCGGGTGGCGAAGGTGTAGTAACCGGCAGCAAGCGGCCCGAAGAAATCGATGTACGCCGGATCATACTTGCCGGGGTTGTCCGTCCCCTCCGGGTATTCGCCGTGATCGACGCGGTAGGACTCGATGGCTGTCGCCAGCGAACGCATGTCCGCCTGGACGCGTGAAACCTTCGCGCGCGTCTGTGCCTCGAGGAAGTTGGGGACTGCAATCGCCGCCAGAATCGCGATGATCGCAACGACGATCAGTAGCTCGATGAGGGTGAAAGCCTTTCGGTTGCTGGGGAACAAAAGCGGGGGTCTCCTTCCCGTGGGGTGTTTTCTGCCAACGGGGGGAGGCTCCGCCAAGGGTGTTTGGCATGCCAAGCGAAAGTTTGGCGCCGCAGCAAAAAATTCGCTACTTCGTATGCGCCTTGTTCGTGAAGTCCTTCAGCAGCCGGTCGAAGCTCTCCGGCACCGAGTGGTAACCCACCGCGTAGTGCCCCTTCTCCGGGTCCCAGTTCATGTAAACCTCCTTGCACACGCGCTGGATCGTTTCCTTCTGCTTCTCGTCGGCCACAAGGTCCTCGATGCCCCTCCCAGAGGGCAGTCCCTTCCACTTGCTGCGCTTGATGTAGTACACCGGCTCGGGGATGGTCCCCTCTTCGTGCAGTGCAGCCAAGGCGTTGCCGCACGCCACGTGATCGTTGTGATCGTCGTATTTGGATGTGGTGGTATGGTGCGTCTTCGGCCCGGGAACGTCCTCGTCGTTTTCCACCCGCAGCGCGACCTGCCGCGCCTGCTCCTCGGTCAGCTTGCCGTCCTTGTACCCGTAAACCCGGCAGTTTGAGGAGGGAACGCCCAGCCGTTCCGCCGCCGCCAGAAACTCCTTCCGCCGCGCCGCCACGTGGTCCTGCGTGTCCAGCATCCCGTCCAGGTACCGCTCCTCCAGCGGGTTGTGGTACTTCTCGTGGACCGGACACTTTGCCGTCCCGTTCAGAAAGTGGACCGACCCGCATGCCGAACCGTCGGTCATCAGAACAAGGTGCACCTCCTCCCCGCGTGCAAGGCACTGGAGGATTGCCACGCCCATCGTCAGCGTCTCGTCGTCCGCGTGGGGGACGTAGAAAACATGCGTCATCGTGCGTTTCCTTTCGTGCCGGCCGGTGGCCTGACCCAGACCATCACGTCCTGGCTGTTGGCAGCGCCGGGAATGGTCCCCGTGCGCGTGAACCCGAGGCTCTGGAACCATTCCGCCGGCTCCGAGCGATAGCAAACAAGTGCCTGCGGCCACGCCTCGGCGCAGGACTCCGCCAGTTGCGCCTCCAAGTGCCGCCACTTCGGATGAATGAACAAGTCCAGCACATGGTGCGTTCCGTGCCCGCCGAAGTGCGGATCGGGCAGCACTGTCCCCAGCCCGAACGCCGTCCCCACCTCGTTCTCCAGCACCTTCAGCACCGCGCCCGGCAGCCGGCCCTTCGCCTCGGCCGCGCGGACCTTGATCAGCGCCGCCTCCATCTCCCCCGGCCCGTAGATGTTCATCGCCACAGAGCGGATGTACTCCCCCTCCTCCTGCAGCGTCAGCAGGTTCAACGTCGGCCAGTGCCGCCATTCCAGCGGCGCAATAGTCGTCCGTTCACCCTCGAACAGCGCCTCCAGCGTGCCCGGCACCGCCTCGTGGACCATTGAGCCCGGCACCCCGGGCAGGTCGCGGTACCCGAACCGCGCGTAGATGCGCTGTGCGTTCGAGCCCGGGCCCGTGTTCAGCTCCATCACCCGTCCACCGCGGCCGCTGAAATCCTCCTGCACGAGGTTCATCAGCGCCGTCGCCACCCCTTTGCCGCGCACAGAATCCGATGTATAGACGTGCCCAAGGATGCCGATGCCCCGGTGCTCCCACGTGCAGATGCTCCCAACAAGCTGGTTCTTCAGAAAGCCAAGGTAGAAGCGCCACTCCAGTCCTTCCTCCACTCCGTCCAGCCCGTGGGCCATGTATTCGTCGAAGTGCGTGTAGTACTGGGGCGCCTTCGCAACGAGCAGGTACTGGAGCCGGCGCATCAGCTCCTGCGGCATCTGGTGTTCCACCACCCCCGCAAGCATCTCCTCGCCGCTTTTCAGTTTGATGGTCCGCTTGCGTCCGAGTACGTCCTCCATTGATCGCTCCTTGCGGGAATCCTGCCTCTGCCGCCAAGAGCTACGCCCGGAGGTGGGGGGAGCGGCAAGCCCGTTCGGGCACTCCGGCCCCTATTCGAACGGCTTGCCGTCCAGAATCTGCTCCCGGTAGCGCCGGTAAAGGTGCCGCGCAGACGGAAAAATCGAATTCGGGCTCATGAAGTGGCTGAACTCGAACGTGATCAGCTTCTCCGCGTGCTTCTCCGCGATCCGCATCTTCCGCTGAAGGTACCGCCAGTCGATCACCGGGAATTTGATCGGGAACTTCCACGAAAACGTCTCGATGTTCTGCCACAGCCGCACGTCGTGCGCCTGGCAGAGATGGCGTGTCTCGGCGAGGTACCGGTCCAGTTCGAATGTCTGGTCATCGTCGTTCGCGTAGGCGCAGGACCCGTCCTGGAAGGCGCAGATGTCCACCGCCTCGGCCCGGTGGAGGATCGCGTCCCAGCCGTCGATGAACTTGGCGTGCCGGACCGCCGCGCTGTCTCTGCGGTTCACGTAGGACGGGTAGCCGGGCGAAATCAGCACCGGGCGCTCCGGGCTCAGCTCCTTCATCCGCGCGGTGACACGCGCGTATAGCTCCTCCGCGTTGCGCGAAGGCTGCACTGTCTCGTTCGCCATGTACCAGCCGGCGAACGCGGGGTGGCCGCCGTACCGGCGTTCGATCTCCTCCACGAAAGGAAGATTGATCTCCAGGTCGTGCCGCCAATTCGTCCAACGGTAGTCAAGCGTGCCGGAATCGTAGCTGCCGATAAAAAGCTGCAGCCGGTTCTTCTGCGCCTCATCCAGGAAGAACTGCAGCAAATCCGGCACGTCCAGTACGCCCAGTGTCTCGGACGGGAAGACCGCCATGTCCCGCAGGCCTGACCGGATCACGATCAGCGTGTCTATACCGGCTTCCGCCATCGTGCGGAACTCTTCGCGCCACTCCTCCGGTCCCCAGTTGTGCGGGGGGATGTCGTAGGTGATTTCGTCGAGGAATGTTCCGCTTATCGGCATCATGGTCTGGCCACCTCCGCTCATCGCACGCCCGTGATGGCAAGGAGTATCGGTGCCGCCTCGGTGCCGGTGCTCGAAATCACCAGGCTGCCGATCGGCCGGTCCGGGTTGGGGTTGTCCCACGCCACGTCCCACAGGTGAAGCGGCGTCCCGGCGCCGGATTCGCCCTCCCACGCAATCCGGGCGTCTCCTCCCGCCCGGTTCTGATGGAAGGCGAACAGGTTCCGGCCGTAATCGAGTGCAAACTGCTCCGATGTGCCGTCCGTATAGACGATCTCCACCTGACCGGCCCGTTCGTGCTCGCGCGTCGGGAAGGCTGCCGTCATCAGGAAGTGCAGCCCCGAGGCCGCCTCTCCGCCGATATCGAGAGTCACGGACGCCGGGAACTCGCCCTCCGGGTTCATCATGCCGTCCAGCATGACCGCCCCCTCGCCCCGCTCGTTGCGTGTCAGCCGGAAGACCGTCTCGCCCAGAAGCTGCTCGCCCTCGGGCACGGAGCGGAAATCATTCTCCGGTCCGAAACCGAGCCACCCGCTTCCGTCCTTATCCTCCAGCGAGCGGTTGAAAGCCTCGCTCAGGTCAACGAAGAAGCCCTCCTGCTCCTCAAGCAGCGGCACCGTCCGGAACCACGTGTTGATGAACTCCTCCTTCGGAATGAACGGCAACTCGTCAGGCAGACGCTCGTCGCCTGACCATGCATAGTGGGCCGCCATGATATACGCCCAATACTGGTGCCAGGACTCCTCGTTATCGTCTATACGGAAGTTGAACCCTGCCCAGGTCGTCTGCAGGAAGCCCTTCACTCCCGCGTTGATGCACGCATGCGCAAGGTTCCGGATATTCAGGGGCCGGTGCCATGCGGCCCCGATGACCTCGAAGCACTCGTCCCGCCACAACGGAATTGAAGTGAACTCGTCCGGTTCGACAGGAGCATAGTGCCAGTCGGTGACCGTGATATCCCGGTGCAGCCGGGCGCGCCGCTCGGTGGCCGCCTCCTGGGAGGGGGCGAACGTGGCATCCGGCGCCTCGTCCGAGTACAGGAACATGTCCCCCCACATATAGACCTGCACGCCGCGCTCACGGAACCAGTTGTTCAGCTTCTTCGTGTCCTTCAGCACAAGGTCCGTCACGCTCATTCCCGAATCCGCGCTCCGGTAGGGGAAGCGCCCCCGCATCGTCACCTCGTCGTGGCCGATGTGGAAGCCCCGCGGCTCGAAAAACTCCAGCGCCTCCTCGAAAATTGTGAAGATGAATTCATACGTCCGCGGGTTCGTCACCATGTACGCGTAGGGAGTCTCCGGGTCCTCGGCGATATCGAGATTGTGCCCGCCCGTGAAAATCCACTCGCTGTGGCCGAGCGATTGAATAAGGGGAATCAGGTCGATGAAGTACTCATCCGCCGCATCGACCACCTTCTGCGCATCGTCCTTCGCCATACCGAACCGCGGGTGCTCAAGCTCCGGAGCGTTGTCCCAGACAATATACTGGCATTCCCAGATGAAGGAATTGATCTTGTAGCGCGCCATCAGCTCGCGCACCGCCTTCGAAATCTGATCGCCTGCATCGCGTCCGGAGAGCGCGTGAATCCCGCGGAAATCGAGAGACGGCCAGTCCACAATTGCCGCGCCCCGAAGCGCAATCCCGTCACCGCCCTCCGCCGGCACGACAAGTTGAAGAAGCGTCGTCACTCCGTAGAAAACACCCACTTCCGTATTCGCGGCGATGAGAGTGTGCCCATCGCCCGTCCGCAGCGCATACCCCTCGTGGTGATCGGGAATTTCAAGCCCGGCCTCGGAGAGCAGCTCCACCGGGACATCGTAACGCCCCGCTTCTCCCATCAAAATTGCACCGGCCGGTGGCGGGTCGGGAGCCGGACCGCGCACGACTTGAGCATTGATCCCG
>SLMS01000259.1 GCA_007133495.1 Candidatus Sumerlaeota bacterium
GCTCGGCTGGGACTGGCGTATCGGCATGGCGGCGATAGCCAGCTTCCCGGCGCGGGAGGTCATCATCGCCACGCTCGGCGTGATCTTCGACCTCGGGCCGGGGACGGACGAGGAGGACACGCGGCTCGTGGACCGCGTCCGGGTGGCCACCTGGCCGGACGGCAGCCCGCTTTTCACCTTCCCCGTCGCGCTCAGCATCATGGTGTTCTTTGCGCTTTGCCTGCAGTGCGCCGCCACGCTGGCGATCATGCGTCAGGAGACGAACACATGGCGCTGGCCCGCCTTCGCCTTTGTCTATATGACGGTGCTGGCGTATATCGGAGCAATGCTGACTTACCAGATCGCCTCGGCGATTCTGGGCTGAAGGGAGAACCCCCGTCATGCTTGCCCAACACCTGATCGTGCTCCTCTTCGTGCTGCTCGCGGCAAGCTACCTGGCCTGGGTGTTGACCGGAGGATTCCGGCGGGGCGGCGGGGCGTGCGGCTGCGGACCCAAGAAGGGCTGCGCGCGGATGGAGGAGGCGATGCGGGCTTCGGAACGAAAACGGCGGTGAACCGCTGCTTCCACAGGTGTGTATAGACGAAAGCCGCGGGTTGTTGCCCGCGGCTTTCCAATTCAGGGGGATGGAGATGGCCGGTGTTTCGGTTCGCCGCGCAGGGGCGCTGTTGTCCTACCAGCGCTCCCAGACCGGGTCGGTGCGGTTGCGCCATGGGCCGCGGCCGAGCAGCAGGCGGGTTTCCGGGTTGGTTCCCTCCCAACTGAACATCACCTGCCCGGTGGCGCCGGCTTCGCGGGAGGCCTCGATCTGCGAGATGATTTCCTCGTCCGTCAGCCCCATGTAGGTCCCAAGGCCGATGACAAGCGGGTGGTCCTCCGGGACGACCGCCTTCATCTCCTCCATGTCGCGGCGGATTTGCTCATGGCTGCGGCTGTAGGACATGGGGATGAGCGAGGTGATGTAGCCTTCCTGGGCCCATTTTGCCCAGTTCTGGCCCTTTTCCTCGATGGCCGACTCAAGGTCGGGGAAGACAGCTCCGGTGAAGACAATCTCCGGATCGATTTCGCGCATGGCTTCTGCGGCCTCGGCCACGAAGGTGGTGATTTCGTCCTCGCGCCACTGCATCCATTGCTCCCACTTTTCCGGGTCGCTGTCCGGCGTGATGTCCATGGGGTCGAAGCCGAGATCGTTTTCCGCCTTCTCGCGGGCCACGTCGCTGTAGTCCCATTGGTCCTCCCATGACCTTGGCGCGCTGTAGCGGATGTAGTCGAACTGAAACCCGTCTATATCGTAGTTTTCCACCATGGCCACGTGGGCCTTGATCATGGCTTCGCGCACCTCGGGGTGGGAGGGGCTGAAGTACATGAAGCCCGGCTCCACCTCGGAGACCTGTTCCCCCTTGCGGTTCTGGGCCAGCCACTCGGGATGGCGCTGGGCAAGGAGGGCGGGTTCGGCCTCGGCGCGCTCGATGCCGATGAAGAAGCAGTGAACCCACGCATGGACCTCGATTCCGCGGGCGTGGCATTCGCGGAGGATGACTTCCAGGGGGTCAAAGCCGCGGAATTGCGGGAACATGGGGTAGAGCCCCGTCGGGTCGTTGTAGAGCGCCTGCGACCCGTAGATGATCTCCGGCATATAGACGTTCACGCCGGCCTCGGCCAGCTCCTCCACGTAGGCCACGATTTCCTCCTCCGTAAAGACGGGGAGGCGGGACCAGTAGCCGCGGACCTCGCCATCGGGGGACGGCATGGCGGCGAGGCGGTTTTCCCATGCGGTCTGTTCGAATCCTTCAACCATTTCGCGCACCTCGTCGAGTTGGCGGAAGTCGTGAACCTCGAACATGGAGCGCAGGTGCGCCTCCGCCGAGGTTAGTTGCGGGGCGATTTCCTCGTCGTCCGCCGGAAAGTGTGGGCTTTCGCGGAGGCGTTCGAGGCGCACGCGCAGGGCGTTCACCACGGCGATCGGGCTGTCGTCCACGTGCAGGATGCCGCCCTCTTCGTCGCGCTCCAGCCGGACCGCGGTCCCGACGGGGAGGTTCTCCACGATCCAAGTGGCCGCCTCGCCGTGCCCGGAGGCCACGAAGCCGTCCTCCGGGATTTCGTTGTCGTTGTCGCCGACGCTGACGACGGTGTCGCGGACGACGATGGCCTCGACCCCGTATCGGTTCGTGCCGGTTTTTTCCCGGCCGGCATCGGGCGTATAGACGATGAGCTGGTCCGCGCCGCGGCCGCCGGGGAACTCACCCTCCAGCGGCAGGTCAATGCCGTGGACGGGATGAGACGGCGCGGCGGCTACGGCAGCACCGGCGAGAAGGACCATCAGGGTGAAAAGATACCGCATGGATGTCTGTTTCTCCGGGAAGGAAATGGCAGGGAGGAGCCGTGCTCCCACACGGGCGAGACGGTATCTTTGCAGACCCCGGGGGGAGCAATCACATTTGGAGGCGGAGGGGGGGCGGAAGCCAGGAGCTTTCCGTTCTGCTGCTCGACCATGTGGCGGACTCCGGCCGTAGGGAGCCATCCGCCGATTTCGCTGATTTACGCCGATGGGGGCTGATGGAGTAATGCAAGGCCGCGGAGGGGAGGGAGCCCCACGGCCTCAAAAAGGGACGGCGAAAAACTCGAACTGGCACGAAAAGGCGGGAGCTATAGTTCAGTCCGTGTAGCCTCCCGCGGTGCTTCATGCCGGCGCTTGAGGGCGGCTACATGCGCCCGCCGGACATCAGGAGAGGTGCTCGTTTGATGGTCCGTTAGAGCAAGGCAAATTGACTCGGCCTGGTTTGGTGGGAGCGCCTGCTCGGAGAACTGCTTTATGTATTGGACACAAGCTGCTCCTCCCCGCACGACGTTTGGAGGCATGGGTGTTTTCAGAACGGCTGTCCCGGCGAAAACGACAACAGAATGGATGTGTGATGGAGACAGGCGAAGGAAAGAAGCCAGTGCACTCGCGTGCAGGTAATTCTGGCGGAGTGGGTTTTGGAAACGGTAGGTTTGCCGGCCGACCTTTTGCGTCCAGACAGCTTCGCGTTCCCGCCCGTAGATGGCACCGCTCAGGTTTTTCGTCTCGATGCAGAACAGCCCGAACTGAGACACGACCAGGTGATCGATCTGGGTTGTTCCGTTATTCATTTCTCCGGTAGCGGGAAGATAGAGGTCGTGCAGGATGGTGTATTTCTCCGGATCGAGACTACGCCGGAGTGCGCGGGCGACCATGCGTTCGCCCCTCAGGCCGCGGACGCTGGCAGACCTCAAGTGCCTCCCGATCAGACCAACGATCACGGCCATCGGAATGACGACCACAGCAAGGAGGCACACTACACTCCAGACGAGCGATGCCATTTCCTCCACGGCTCAACTCCCATCTTTTCGAGTCTCGACAGAGCAGTTCCTCACAGACCGGTGGACCCGGCCGCAACAGGTATGCGACCCGCAGATCGCCTTTTCCCGCCGTCCCAAAACCCTCTTGCCCGGAGCGCGGTGGGTTGCTTGGCTGCCGGGCATGATGCGAAACATTTCCTTCCCCCACGTTTTTCCCCTGATTCTGGCCGTACTGCTCGCAGCCGGGCTTGCTGGCGCGCCCCAAGGGGCGGCCGCTGAAGCCGATATCCTCATCCGCAATGGCCGGCTGCTCGACGGTTCCGGCAATCCCTGGCTCCGCGCGGACATCGCCATCAGCGGCGACCGCATCGTCGCGGTGGGCGACCTCGCCGGCATGGAGGCAGACCGCACCATCGACGCGGCCGGGCTTTATGTCGCCCCAGGGTTTATCGACACGCACTCGCACGCCTCGGGCGGGCTGACACGCGAATCGACAAGTCCGGCGGAACCGCTCCTCGCCCAGGGGGTGACAACGGTGCTGTTGAATCCGGACGGTGGCGGGCCGGTGAACCTGGAGGGCCAGCGCGAGGACTTGCTGGAGCACGGCCTCGGCGTCAACGCCGCCCAGATGATCAGCCACGGTGCGGTGCGCCGTGCCGTCATGGACATGGACGACCGGCTCCCCACGGACGAGGAACTGGAGGAGATGAAGGCGCTCGTGCGCGCGGGGATGGAAGCGGGCGCGTTTGCGCTCTCGTCCGGGCCTTTCTACGCGCCGGGGAGCTATTCGGACACGGCGGAACTGATCGCGCTCGCCCGCGTGGCGGCAGAGTACGGCACCGCCTACCAGAGCCACATCCGCGATGAGTCCGACTATACGATCGGGCTGGTGGCCTCGGTGGACGAGGTGATCGGGATTGCCCGGGAAGCGGAACTCCCCGGCATCGTGACGCACATCAAGGCGCTCGGCCCCGGCGTGTGGGGGTACTCGGAGGCCGTCGTGCGCCGTATAGACATGGCACGCGAAGAGGGTGTGGAAGTCTGGGCGGACCAGTACCCGTACATCGCCTCCTCGACGGGGCTCTCGTCGGCGCTGGTGCCGCGCTGGGCGCAGGCCGGCGGCCGTTCGGAGTTCCTGGCCCGCATGGAGGACGAGGAAACGCGCGGGCGCATCCGCGAGGGCATGGTGGAGAACCTCGCCCGGCGCGGCGGGGCGGACCGCATCACCATGCGCGGCGGGGGAGAGATCGCCGGCCGGACGCTTGAGGAAATCGCCGAAGAGCGCGGCCTGCACCCGGTGGACGCCGCGATGGAACTGCTGGAGGAGGGCTCGCCCGGCATCATCTCCTTCAACATGGACGAGCGGGACGTCGAGCGCTTCATGCGCCAGCCCTGGACGATGACCGCCTCGGACGGAACGCTGCCGCGCTTCGGGCAGGGCACCCCCCACCCGCGTGGCTACGGGGCCTTCCCCCGCCGTTTGGGCGTCTATACGCGTGACCGCGGCGTGGTGGACCTTGCCATGGCCATCCGCTCGATGACCCATCTCCCCGCCTCCGTCTATAAGATGGAGGACCGGGGGATCATCCGGGAGGGCGCCTACGCGGACATCGTCGTGTTCGACCTGGAGAGCGTCCGCGATACGGCCACCTTCCAGGACCCGCACCAGCTCGCCGAGGGCATGGTGTACGTGCTCGTCAACGGCGGCCTTGCCGTGGATGGGGGCGAGTTCACCGGCGGCATGCACGGCCGGGCGTTGCGGCGCCGGTAGGGAACGCTCCCTCCGGCTCCTCCCCATTCTCTTCTCCTGACGACAGCGGTGCCCGGACGCGGTGCATCCCGCCATTTCGTGGAGGCCTGAGGCCTCGGCGGATGGACGGTGAGGCCGTGACCCCGCTCCTCCTTCGTTGCATCGTTGCGTCGTTGCGTGCTCCCCCTCCCACAGAACTCACGCCACGCCGCTACGACGCCACGGTGCCCGTGATGGAAGACCTCCTGGGCCAGAGCGTTTCCTCTCTTGGTCGAGGGGCACTGAACGTGGAGTTGTTTCCCGATTCCACAGATTCTCAGAGATGCTGTCTTGCTCACGCCAATGGATTTGTCATCAGCCCCTATCGGCGTGAATCGGCGAAATCGGCGGATAGTTGCCTTTGACCGGATCACGACACCATCCACGAAGCTGGGGGATACCGCCGTGCCCGGACGCGGTGCCGCGGGTTCACGTTGACGGGGGCCCCTCCATGAGCATAGAAGACCTTGCGGTCAGGTGAAAGGGGCCTCCGATCAAGGCCCATTCTCCCGTCCGCAAGTCCAGCAAAATGAAAGGAGTACGAGCCATGAATCTATGCAGACTGCTGGCTCTGACGGTGGCCCTGGTGCTGACGGCAGCCGTGGCACCCCAGCCCGCCGCAGCGGACACGCCGGAAATGCTCGCCGGCAAGCAGGTGGCGATCATGATCACCGAAGGCTTCCACGATGGCGAGACGCTCGTGCCGATGGCCTATCTGGCCAATCGTGGCGCGGAGGTGACGCTCATCGGCGAGGCGCCGGGCGTCTATACGGCCTACAACAGCGACATCACCATGGTCGTGGAGAGGTCCGTGACCGAGGTGTCGCCGGAGGACTTCGACCTGCTGCTCATCCCGGGCGGCCAGTCCCCCGCGAACCTGCGGGAAAACGAGGACGTCGTGGCGTGGACCCGCACGTACTTCGAGGCTGGCGGCCTGACCGCCGCGATCTGCCACGGGCCGCAGGTGCTCGTGACCGCCGGAGTCATCGAAGGCCGCACGCTGACCTGCGTGGGTGGCATCAGTGGCGAGATCACCGGGGCCGGCGGCGAATACGTGGATGAGCGGGTGGTCCGCGACGGCAACCTGATCACCTCGCGCGTGCCGGGCGACCTGCCGGCCTTCTCCGAAGCCATCGCGGCGGCCATGGCCGAAGAGACTTCGTAGGCCCTCCCTGCTGCCCTGCGGGCAGGGGGTCTATACCGCCCGGCGTGGGGTGGTCCGCGCCGGGCGGTTACTGGTTCTTGAGTGGCCTACCCCTCCGGCCTTCTCGTCCCTTCGCGGCTGAGGCCCCCGGCGGGTGGCTCCGGCGGAGCGGGAGGCCTGGGGGTGCTTTCGATCCGGTCGATCACCAACTCGTACACGGTCACGATGACGAAGGCCAGGTACGCCAAGGCCAGGATTGGCAGGACGCCGGTGCTGGTGAAGGTGGCGAAAACCCCGTATTGGACCGATGCCCAGTACAGCCCCGTCAGGAACAGCAGCGCCGCGGCGTGCACGAGCGCGTAGCCCCACAGCGGCAGGACCTTGCGTCCGGTGTGCTTGCGCTTCGATTTGGCCAAGGTTTTCGCGCTCCTTTCGTTCTCCACCGTTGCCCGGAAGGGTGCTCCGGTGGCAGGTAAGCGTCAACGCCGTTGCGCGCGGGCCCGTCCCGTGCCGGCGGCACCCATCCCGCAGCGCGGACCGCCCCGATGAGCCGCCTACCCGGCAATTTCGCCCTCGAAACCGCCTACCAGCCCGCCGGCGACCAGCCCGCGGCGATCGAATCCGTCGTGCGCGGGGTGCAGAACGGCCTGCCCGCCCAGGTGCTCCTCGGCGTGACCGGCTCGGGCAAGACCTTCACCATGGCGAACGCCGTGCAGCAGCTCGACCGCCCCACGCTGGTGCTCGCGCCGAACAAGACACTCGCCGCACAGCTCTACCGGGAGTTCTCCGAGCTGTTCCCCCACAACGCCGTGGAGTATTTCGTCTCCTACTACGATTACTATCAGCCCGAAGCTTATATACCGGCGAGCGACACCTACATCGAAAAGGACGCCTCCATCAACGACGAGCTGGACAAGCTGCGCCTGAGCGCCACCCGCTCGCTGCTGGAGCGCAACGACGTCATCGTGGTGGCCTCCGTTTCCTGTATATACGGCATCGGCTCGCCGGAGGATTACTTTAACCTGGTCGCCTACCTTGAGCCAGGAATGGGGATGAACCGGGAGGACTTCCTGCGCCACCTGCTGGAGCTCCAATACGTGCGCAGCGACGTGGATTTCTACCGCGGGACCTTCCGCGTCCGGGGCGACCAGGTGGATGTGTTCCCCGCCTACGAGGAACGCCGCGCCCTGCGGGTGGAGTTCTTCGGCGATGAGGTGGACGCCCTCACCGAAATCGACCCGCTCACGGGCGAGCGCCTCCGCAAGGTGCGCCGCGCCGCCGTCTATCCGGCCAGTGTCTATGCCACCACGCGCGACCGCATGAAGGTGGCCATCGCCGCCATCGAAAGTGAATTGACGGACCGGCTGCGCGAGCTGGAGGACCTCGGCAAGACGGCCGAGGCCGCCCGCCTCAAGCAGCGCACCGAGTACGACCTCGAGATGATGCGCGAGATGGGGCGTTGCCCCGGCATCGAGAACTACTCCCGCCACCTCTCCGGCCGGAAGGCGGGCGAGCCGCCCTATACGCTGATGGACTACTTCCCGGAGGAATACCTGCTGGTTATAGACGAGAGCCACATCGCCATCCCGCAGGTGCGCGCGATGTTCCACGGCGACCGCAGCCGCAAGACGAGCCTTGTGGAGCACGGCTTCCGCCTGCCGTCGGCGCTCGACAACCGGCCGCTGCGGTTCGACGAGTTCGAGAAGAAGATCAACCAGGTCGTCTTCGTCAGCGCCACGCCGGAGGAATACGAAATGGAGCGCTCCGGCGGTGCGGTGGTGGAACAGATCATCCGCCCGACCGGCCTGGTCGATCCTCGCATAGAAGTGCGGCCGGTGGACACGCAGGTGCAGGACCTGCTGGAGGAAATCCGCCGGCGCGTCGAGAAGGGCCAGCGCACCCTTGTCACCACGCTCACCAAACGCTTCGCCGAAGAGCTGGCGGATCACTTCACCGAGGTGGGCGTCAAGGTTCGCTACATGCACTCGGACGTGGACGTGCTCGAGCGCGTACAGATCATCAAGGAACTGCGCGAGGGGAAGTTCGACGTGCTCGTGGGGATCAACCTGCTGCGCGAGGGGCTGGACATCCCCGAATGCTCGCTCGTGGCGATCCTCGACGCGGACAAGGAGGGGTACCTGCGCTCGGCCCGCTCGCTCATTCAGACGGTGGGCCGGGCGGCGCGGCACCTGGACGGCACGGTGCTCATGTATGCGGACCATGTCACCGATTCCATGCGCCGTTGTATAGACGAAACGGAACGCCGGCGGGCGATCCAGTTCGCTCACAACGAAAAGCACGGCATTAATCCCGCCACGATCCGCAAGCGCGTCGCCACGATCATCGAGACGAGCTACGAGGCCGAGGAGTCCGTCTTTGCCGAGGCGGCGGCCGAGGACGGAGCCGTCTATATGAGCCGCGCCGAGGCGGAGCGCCGGATGAACCGGCTCCGCAAGGAAATGCGCGAGGCGGCCCGGGCCCTGGAGTTCGAACGAGCCGCGGAGCTGCGCGACGAGATGCGCAAACTCGAACAACAGGTGCTGGCGCTGTGAACGGGCCGGAGGAGAAGGCTGCGCTGCGCCGGCGCATGCGCCGGCAGCTCGATGCCACCGGTGTGCAGGATCGCCGGGCGGCCTCGGAGGCTGTCTGCGCCCTGCTGCTCGGCCGGCTGGAGGAGCTGAACGTCCGCACCCTCCTCGCCTTCCACCCGGCCAAACGGGAGATCGGCATCCTGCCGCTTCTGGAGACCTGGCTCGCCGGAGGGCACCGCCTGCTCCTCCCCCGCGTCGGCGACGGCGGCTGGCTGCTGGAGTACCACCGGGTGGGGGAGCTTGCCGCCGAGGTGCTGCCGGGTTTCAAAGGGATCATGGAGCCCGACCCGGAACTCTGCCCGCTGGAGGAGGCCGCCTCCGCTGACGCGGTGCTGGTGCCGGGTGTGGCCTTCGACGTGGAGGGCCGCCGCCTCGGGCAGGGGGGCGGGCACTACGACCGGCTGCTGGCTGGGCTTCCCTCCCGCGTGCGGCGGATCGGCGCCGGATTCGATTTTCAGATTCTGGAGGAGGCGCTCCCGGCCGAGGCGCACGACGAGCCGGTGGACGAAATCGCCACGCCCTCCCGGCTTCACGTGGTCCGGCCGGCAAAGAAAGAGCCGCTCCCGCCGGCGGGCGGGAGCGGCTCGGAAACAGCCAGCTAGCGGGCCGCGGCGCCTACTTGATCTCGCGGTGGACCGTGTGGCGCTTGAGGAACGGGTTGTACTTCTTCAGTTCGAGCCGCTCGGTCGTGTTCTTCTTGTTCTTCACGGAGACGTAACGGGACATGCCCTTCACGCCGGAGTTTTTCTGCTCCGTGCACTGAAGAGTGACCTGAACGCGGTTGAGTTTCTTCGCCATGGCTGGTTGGAACTCCTGGGCGTTTTGCTGGCCGGCAGGCGGTATCCCCCGGCGGGCGTGGAAGAGTCTCCACGGCCCGCCCGCCGCGCAAGCGGATTTTCGCGCTTTTTGCCGGGCCGGCTTGGGCCAGTTCCAGGATTCTGCGGCCGCATCCTCCCCCTCGCCGGTCTTGCGGGCGTGGGCTGGGGTGCGTCAGCTTGGGAGCACGGTCCTTGCTCCCGGCAGGGAGTGGGGCCCCAGGGGACACATCAGGCCCCGATTCGATCCAAAAGAAAACAGCGCAAAGAAAACGAACACCCCATGTCCTCCTCCGGTTCCGCTCCCGAAAAACCTCCCCACGCCACCCGTCACCCGTTCGAAGAGCTGCTCGACCATGCCAGCGGTCTTGCCGTGGTGGGCTTTGCGCGCGGTGGCGGGATCACCCGTTTCAGTCGCGGTGCAGAGCGGCTTTTCGGCTACCGGGCGGAAAACCTTCTCGGCACGGCCACTTACGAGGTGCTGCACGCCAAGGAGGACCTGGACCGGCATTTTGGAAGCGCGGCGCTGGCGGAAGTGTCGGGCAGCAACGTGCAGTTCGACGCGATAACCCGCACGCGCGACCTGGTGCCCGTGGAGGCGGTGTTTCAGCACGTGCCGGGAGGGATGGAGGACGGAACGGAGCTGCTGGTGCTCTACCGTGACCGGTCCGCCCTGGCGCGCGTGGCGCAGGAGACCGAGGAACTGAGCCGCATGATCCGCCAGGAGGGATCGCACTCCGAGCGTGAGGCCGAATTCCTCCGCGAACTGCTCCGCCACACGGTCGAAAACGTGCAGATCGCCCTGTCCGTTCATGAGCTGCACTCGGGCATGATCACTTACACGAACGAGACGTTTCAGGAGCTGACCGGGGTGCCGCACCCGGATGTAATCGGGATGACGCTGGAGGAGGTGGTCAAGAAGTACCCCGAGACAAGCGAGCGGCTGTGCGGCTATTTCGAGAGGTTGCGCGCATCGGCTTCCGGCAGGGGCGAAAAGCCGGCGCCGGCCCATTGGGAGCTGGAGCTTCCGGCAGGCAAGCGCGTCGTGGAGGTGTACGGCCGGTTGATTGCCGTGGAAGGGCACGCGAATCAGTTCATTCTGCTGATTATAGAGGACAACACCGAGCGGCAGCGGCTCCAGATGCAGCTCGTGCAGTCCGAAAAGCTTGCGGCCATGGGGCAGCTTGCGGCGGGCATCGCGCACGAGATCAGGAACCCGCTCGCGACGATATACAACGCCCTGTTCGATCTGGACGAAATTGTGGAGAACCGCTCGGCGGAGGTCGCAGACGATATTAATATAGCAATGGAGGAAATCCGCCGCGTTCAGGATATAATAAACAACCTGCTCGATTTCGCGCGGGAATCCGAGCGCTCCTCCGGCAGCGCGGACGTGAACGATGTGCTGCGGAAAACAATACGCCTCGTGCAGCACGACCTCACCGGAAAAAATATACAGGTGAAGTGGGAACTGGGGGACGTGGGGGAGGTGGCCATCAGCAACAACGCGCTCAAGCAGATACTGATCAACCTGCTGACGAATGCGGCGCAGGCGATGAGCAGCGGCGGGACGTTGTCGCTGCGCACCACGGTGCGGCCGGGGCTCGTGCCGTGCCGGAGCAACAACCCGATGACGGTGAAGAAGAGCGGCGGCACGGCCCGCCTCCGCCTCGGCCCCGGCGGCAGCGGAGAGCGCCCGGCCGTGCAGGAAAAATACGGCGCCCACGTGCGATTGGAAATCGAGGATACGGGCCCGGGAGTGCCGCCCGATGTCATGTCGAATATATTCAATCCGTTTTTCACAACGAAACCGCCGGGCAGCGGCACGGGCCTTGGCCTGTCCGTCGTGCATTCACTGGTGGAGGACTGCGGCGGCGCGGTGAGCGTGCGCTCGCACCCGGGCGAGGGGACGGTCTTCTCGATCGAGCTGCCCTGCTACGGGAGCGGCATGGAGGAGGAGTGAGGAGCATATGGACACGCCTCCGCTGCCTTTGCCGCAATTCCGTCAGGCGGCGGTAAGTGGCCGCACTCCGGGGGCTATGGATAGAGGCCGCGCATGAATTTCTCCTCCGCGACCTTGTGAACGCCAAGTGCAAGGGCCGCGGTGCGCATGTCCACGTTGTTTTTCTTCGCCATCCCAAGGGTGCTGGCGAAGGCACGCCGGAGGAGCTGCTGCAGCCGGCTGTCCACCTCGTCGCCCGTCCAGAAATACATCTGGATGCCCTGCACCCATTCAAAATACGAGACAATGACGCCGCCCGCATTGCATAGAATGTCCGGGATGACGAATATATCCTCGGAGTGCTCGCGCAGAAAAAGGTCCGCCTCGGTGGTGCAGGGCCCGTTCGCGCCCTCGGCCAGGATGCGGCAGCGGAGCTTGGGCGCGATTTCGCCGTCTATCTGCCGTTCGAGCGCGGCGGGGACCAGTACGTCGCACCGCTGTGTGAAGAATTCCTCCAGGGTCACCCGGTCGCTTGTAATGCAGTCGTAGTTTTCGAGCGTGGGGTTGCTCTCCATGTGGGCAAGGAGCGCCGGAACGTCAAAGCCTTCCTTCCGGAAATAGTGGCCGGAGACGTCGGCGACGCCGGTGATGCGGCACCCGCGCTCATGGAGGTTTCTTGCGGCGACGGCGCCCACGTTGCCGAAGCCCTGGATGATGGCCGTGGCGTCCACCAGGCGCAGGTTCTTCTCTTTTGCGGCCTCCTCGATCGTATAGACAACGCCGGCCCCGGTGGCGGTTTTGCGGCCGAGTGTCCCGAAAACGGCCACCGGCTTGCCGGTCACAATCTGGGGGCAGTTCGCCCCCATTGTCATGGAGTAGGTGTCGTATATCCACGCCATGATCTGCTCGTTGGTGCCCATGTCCGGCGCCATGACGTCCACGTTGGGCCCGATGAAGGGCATCATTTCCTCGGTGAAGCGCCGTGTCATGCGCTCCAGTTCGCCGATGGACATGGTTGTGGGGTCGCACTGGATGCCGCCCTTGGCCCCGCCGAAGGGCAGGTGCAGCAGGCCGCATTTCCAGCTCATGAGCATGGCCAGCGCGGCAACCTCCCCCTGATCGACGTGCGGACCGTAGCGCAGGCCGCCCTTGCCCGGCCCGGAGGTCAGGCAGTGCTGCACCCGGGTGCCCAGGAACATGCGCGTCTCGCCGTTGTCCAGGCGGACGGGGACGCTGACGGTGATAGTGCGCTTGGGAATCTTCAGCCGTTCGATCGTTCCGGCCGGTACGTCTACGTACTCCGCCACGCTGATCAACTGGTCAAGCGCCTGACGAAAGAATGGAGACTCGATAAACATGTAGCGCCACCCCTGAGGATACGATGTCGGAAGCACAACGCACGAAGGTAAACCGGTGCCCCGCTACGGAGTCAAATGCAACTCCACCTGTCAAAAAAGGACTTTGAAGGGTTCTTACAAATATGAGGTTCTGCGCGGCCCGCCCGCCGGAGAGCCCGGCAGAACAGGGAAATTCCGAGTTGCCGGGCCCGGCGGTTATCCCGAGCCTTCGGCACGCTCCGCGCCACGCGTCCGGCCGCGCGGAGGCACTCCCATCATGAGGGCTGTCATGACGTCACGAACCGGCTGCGTGCTTCTTCTCTTCCTCCTGTCGGCGTTTTTGTCCCCCCCGGCGGCCGCGGAAGAGCAGCACGGCCTGACGGTCGAGGTCCCACGCGCCATCGAATGGCCGGGAGCCGCACCCCCCGCACTGCCGCGCGAGGAGCCCGAGGTGCTCTACGCCGTCGAACTGCCCACGCGCGCCTCCCAGAGTCTCCGCCTGCGGCTCGAGGGCGTGGTGCTCGGCCCCGCCGGGGTTTTGCTGGTCTCGGGTGGCGGCGGGGAACTGCTGGTCTATTCGGAAGAGGACCTTGGTCCGGGAGGAACGTTGGAGACGGCCGCTCTGCCGGGCGGTTCCCCGGTCGTGGTGGAGGTGGTCTCCGTGGCCCCGGAGGGTGGAGAGGCTTTCCGGCTCCGCTCGATCGTGTACCATTTCGCGGACCCGGCCAGCGAGGAGGCGATCGCGGCACAGGTGGAAGCGGGATTCGGTGCCGGGCGGCTGGGGTCCGCCATCGAATGGGACGGGCCGGACCGCAAGGTCATCTACGGGACCGACAGCCGGGTGGAAATCGAGGAGGTCCGGGACCAGCAACTCCGCGCCATGGCCGAATCCGTGGCGCTGGTGACCAACATCTCGCAACTGTCCAGCGTCGAAGGTGGATGGAGCCTCAACCGGGTGCCGTGGACGTCCACGGGGCTCGGGCAGCTCTGTCCCGACGAGCGTTTCCGCGGCCAGCCCTCCGGCGTAGGCGGCGATTGCACCGGGTTCCTGATCGCGCCGGACCTGTTCATCACCGCGGGCCACTGCATCAGCACGGCGAGCTGCCAGAACCGGGCCTTCGTTTTCGGGTACCGGATGAATGCGGACGGTTCGGAGCCGGACCTGTTCTTCGGCCAGGACGACGTCTATTTTTGCGACGGCATCGAGGCCCGGGAGTTCGGCGGCGGGCGCGACTGGGCCGTGGTCCGGCTGGACAGGGCGGTCGAAGGCCGCCAGGGGTTGCCCTACCGCCACGGCGGCGAAATCGCCGAAGAGACGCCGCTGGCGATGATCGGCCATCCGGTGGCGCTGCCGATGAAGATGGCGAGCGACGCCACGGTGACGTCACCCGCCGGCAGCAGCCCGTATTTCTTTCAGGCAAACCTGGACGCCTACGGCGGCAACTCCGGCAGCCCGGTCATCAACCTGCAAACCGGTATCGTGGAGGGGCTTCTCGTGCGCGGGCTGGCGGATTTCCGGGTAAGGCAGGGGGAAAGCTGCGTGGAGTCCAACGTCGTGCCGCACACCGGCGGTAGCGGGGCGCTGGACTTCGAGGAGGTCAGCCGCACTACCGACTTCGCACCCGATGTTCCCCTGCCTCCGCCGCAGATTCCGCCCGAGGCACGCGTGGTGGGGGATTTTGACTATGACGGGTGTACCGGCTTCCGGGATTTCTTGTTTCTGCTCGAGAAATGGGGCGTGGAGATAGACGGCGTGCCCATCGGGTTCGAGGACTTCACCAATCTGCTGGAGAACTGGGGGTTCGGCTGTTAGAGTGGCCAGTAGGGGGGTGAAATAAGGCCGGTGGCTCTCGACGTGGCCCGCCATGGCCCCGGGGCGCTACCGGCGCCGGAGCCGCCCCCTGTATGACACGTGCTGCCGGTCGCCGAGCAGGAGGAACACCTTCTCCAGCATCCGTCCCGCCGTATAGACAACGGTGGCGGGCCAGTGGCGCTTCCCCAGGGCAAGATAGACAAGCATTTCCAGCTCCTCCGCCAGGTACAGGTCCTCGCGCCGCGTCCCGGGGGTGCAGTGCTCGCGCAGGACCCTGCGGACGGCATCGGCGCCGGCGTCCTCGTTGGCGGAATCGCGCAGCAGTTCCTCGGGTATTTCCACGGTGGGGTAGCGCCGGCGGGACTTCCGGACGGCCCACCGCCGCACCGGGCCGAGCAACGCCTCCTTCAGCCGCGGGTGCTGGACGTGTTCGTGCACGACCACCCAGGCATCGTCCTCCAACGCCTCCAACAGCCGCGGGAAAGCCTCCGGCAGGTCCGGCACGTGGTGCAGCGCATCCTTGGACATGAGCAGGGAAAACTCCCGCGGGGCGAGCGGTGGGTTGGCGGGTTCGCCCCGCACGTAGTCGATGTTGCGGACTCCACGCTCGCGCGCGTGCCGGCGGGCGAGGGAAAGCACTTCAAAACTCGGGTCGAAACCGATCATCCGCACGCCGCGGAAGGCGGCTTCCAGGCCGAACTGCCCGCCACCGCATCCGGCGTCCATCCCCCACTTGCCGGCGAGTTCCCCCAGCCGCGCGAAGAGCAGTTCCCCCGTGGCAGGAGGGTAGTAGCTCCACTTCCTGCCCACGTCGCGGTCGAAGGGCTCCAGCACTCCGGCCACGTACAGCGGCGGGTGGTCTCCCTGCTCGCGCAAGTCGAAGATCGCGCGGTCTCCCACGTCCCAGAACCGGCGCATGAAGCGCCCCCAGTGGCGGCCCTCCTCGATGATGCGCAGGTCGGCCTCGCGGGTGGGGTTGGTGGACTCGGGGTGGGTGGCGCTCCGGCGGTGGAGGTCTTCGGGGACGGCCACTCCATGGCGCTCGAAGAAGGCATGCTCTTCGTGGACTTCGCGCAGGCCGTCGCGGACAAGATCGGCAACGCCCCCCTCCAGGCGGAACGGCCGCGAGCAGGCCCGGCACCGCAGCAGCGCCTCCTCCCACTCTCCTGCATCGTCCTCCGTATAGACGTGGACGGGCTCAAGGAGCCCGTCCGCGCCACATTCGGGACACCGCAGCTTCGCCAGTGTCTCCTCGTTCATCTGTGCGGTTCCGTCATCGGTCTTCGGCGGCCGGGAGGACCTCCACCTGGGCGAGCGTCTTGTACTGATGGAGGATTTCCTCGCGCAGCGGATCGCGCCGGGCGGCCCGGTAGTTGTTCTCCACCCGCTCGCGCACCTCCTCGAACGGCGGGCGGTGTTCTTCGCGGGCCTCCTGCACCCAGTAGGTGCGGGCCTCGTTGTTGGAGAAGACGACCTCCGTGCGGCCGGGAGCGTTGGTGGCCCGGATGGCGGAGAGGTCGGGGTCTTCGAGCTGCCCGGCCCGGCGTGTTCCCCACCGGCCTCCTTCGCGGAAACGGCGTTCCCCGGCCGGGTTGGTGCGGTCGGCCGCGGCCTTGAAATCCTCCAGCGTTTCGATTCCCCGCACTGCCTCGGTGAGCCGGGTCACCGCCGCTTCGCGCGCCTCGTCCTCTTCGAGTCCCTCGTCCACCGGCACAGCGATGCCGTACAGCTCATAGCTCTCCGGCTCGGCATAGCGCTGGGAGTGCTCCTCGAAATAGGCCAGGAGTTCATCCTCGGTCGTTTGGTCGAGCCGCGCCCGCACGGCGCTGTTGAGGTAACTCTCGGCGAGGAAAGTATTCTCCATTGCCTCGCCGATCCAGTGGACCATGGGCCGGTCCTTGTAGCCTTCGGCCTCCATGTACTGCACGACGAGAGGCCCCTGAAACCGGGTGGTCCGGGCGAGGAAGCCGCGGAAGCCCTCGAGGTCCCGGCACTCTTCGCTCTCCATGAACTCGCGGTCGATGGCGGTGATATCCTCGCGGGTGAATTCGTCCTCACCGATGCGGACAAGGATGTCGCCGGGTTCTGCCTCTTCGGCGGAGCGCTCGATCAGGCCCTCGTCGATGGAGACGACACGCTCGTCACCGACCAGGTCCTCGTAGAACGCGGTGAGGACTCGCGCCCGGTCGTCGCGGCGATAGGTGGACTCCAGCGTCGTGCGCACCTCCTCGAAGGGGCGGTAGCCTTCGGGCTGGTAGCGCTCGCGATAGACGATTTGAAAGCCGTGGCGGGTGCGCAGCGGCTCGCTGAACTCCCGGTCCCCAAGCGAGCGGAAGGTGTCCATCAGCTCTGGCATGACGGGGCGCTCCTGCTCCGCGGGGCGGATGACCCAGAGCTGGCCCGGATTCTCGTTTTCGGACATTTCCCGTGCCACGGTCCGGAAGTCCTCACCCGCTTCGAGGCGCTCGTAGGCCGCGTCTATCCTGGCGCGTGCCTCCTCCTCCGCCTCGCCGGAGACGGGGACCAGGAGCATTTCGCCCTCCACCAGGGCGCGCGGGGGGAGCCCTTCCTCTTCTTCCTCGCCAAGTCCTTCGTGGCGCGGGCGCTTGGTTTCGTCGGAAAGGATATACTCGGCCTTTTCCTCCTCGCCGGAAATCTCCCGGGCGATCGACTCGAGCGTGTCGCCCGCCTCTACGCGGTAGGGCTCGTAGGTGGAGACATATATATGGCGCATGCGGAGCTCTTCCTGCTGGTGGAAGCGCTCGTCCTTCTGTTCCTCGTACAGTTCGTGGAGTTCCTCCTCCGCGGGTTCGCCGAATTGGCCGGCGATTTCCTCTTCGAAGAGGAGGGAGCTGGCGTACTGGGAGGAGGTGTTTTCGATATGGTTGCGCTGCTCATCGGTCAGTTCCAGTCCCTCCTCGCGGGCCCGTTCCGCCATGACGTCGTGGGCGGCAAGGTAACGGCCGAGCTCTTCGAGCACCTCCCCGCGGGCCATGGGGATGTGGTGGTTGAGGATGCCGCCGTCCTCCTGCGGGCGCAGGGAGTTGAGTATCTGGACCTCCTGGACGGTCAGTTCGCGCTCGCCGTGGAAGCGCAGAATCGGCGTGTCTTCGGCGAGCGGCTCTGCATCGACTCCGGGAGGCGGTTCCTGCGGGCCCGGCGGGGGAGCTGGTTGGGCAAGGGCGGCGGTGGCCAGGCCACCCGCCACGGCGGCCCCGAGCAGAGTGGACAGCATGTTGCGGAAAAGCGCGGTGTTCATCGGTGCGGTAGCTCCTGTGGCTTCGTTGAAAGGGCAGGCGCCCGTTTCTTCTCTTCACGGGAAGAGCCCCGAAAACCGTGCAATGGATTCCCGAGGCTCAAACGCCGATTTGACCGGCCCGCGTGCAGGGCCGGTTTGCTTCAGTCCCGCCCCATCATCAGCAGGACAAGGATGCTCCGGAAAATGATGATGAACGAGATCAGCAGCGAAAGCGCCGCCGGCATCACCATGTCCGTCGAATAGTGGTAGAGCATCTTCGAGGTCTCGGTCAGGACGAACCCCGAGAAGATAATCGCCGCCAGAATCGAGAGGGCA
>SLMS01000197.1 GCA_007133495.1 Candidatus Sumerlaeota bacterium
GCGCGCTGGCCCTTGCCGATCGGCGTGAGCAGGTCCATCACCCGGGTGGTGAGCTTGTTCCGCTCGGTCTCAAGGCGGAAGCGCTCCTCCGGGTAGAGCGGCGTGAGGTTGTCGAAGAGGATCTTCTCCTTCGCCGTCTGCGGATCAACGTCGTTGATCTTCTCGACCTTGAGCAGGGCGAAGTACTTCTCCCCCTCCTTGGGCGGGCGGACCGTGCCCACCACTGTGTCCCCTTTGCGCAGCCCAAAACGGCGTATCTGCGAGGGGGAGACGTAGATGTCGTCCGGCCCCCACAGGTAGTTGTAGCTGGCCGAGCGCAGGAAGCCGAAGCCACCATCGGGAAGGATTTCCAACACGCCGTTGGCCCGCAGGCCGTCCTCGGTGCTGGCGTTGTAGCGGAGTATCTGAAAGATCAGGTCCTGCTTCCGCATCCCCGCGGCGTTGTCCACGCCCATGTCGATGGCCATCTTGCTCAGGTCGGTCATGGACATGCGCTTGAGCTGGCCAAGGTCAGCCACGGCAACCTTCTTGCCGGCGGCCTTGCCCTCCTTGCGTGCGGTTCCCGCCCGGGTTTCCTTTCCGCCCGCGGACTCTTCCGCTTCGGTGCCCATATCCGGCTCTTCGCTGTAGAAATCCGCGTCCACGCCGGGAGGAAGGGGTTGGCGGGGGCCGTCTCCGCCACCACCGCGTTTGCGGCGGCGGTTGCGCACCTGGCTGGTTGTCTGGGCGCTGGGGCCATTGGCATTACCTGTGTTCTTGCGGCGGCGCATGAGTGCTCGTTCTCCTGAATCGGGGTGTGTGTGCAGGGTTATTGGGCAGGCCCGCGAGGGTGCGGGTCCGGAGACACTTGACGGGATTCCGGCTTCAGCCCGGGTGGTGGTGCTCCCCGGGGCCGGGGAACCTTAGTGGAGGGGGGAGATTCTCCCCGAAAAGCCTTGTCAAAAGGGCGCTTACCTGTGCGGCCGTTTCACGCGGGGTGCCGGAATTGTCAATCACCGAGTCCGCCCGCGCGGCCTTTTCCTTCTGGGGCATCTGGGCGCCGAGGCGCTCGTCAACCTGCTCTCTGTTCAGTCCTCGTTGCGAGCCAAGGCGCCTGTAGCGTTCCTCCTCATCGATGACCACGACGGCCGTGTGATCGCAGTGACGGTCCATGCCGGCTTCGAACAGGAGGGGGACATCCAGGACGATCAGCGGATGCCCTTCATACTTCCCAAGCAATTCGAGTTCCTTTTCGCGAACTCGGGGGTGAATAATCCGTTCCAGTGCCCGCCTGCTCGCGGGATCGGCGAAAACCACCTTCGCGAGCTTCTCACGGTCCAGTGCCCCGTCGGGCCGGAGGACGTCGCCGCCAAAGAGGTTTCGTATGTCGTTGAGAGCAGGCGATCCTGGACTGACTGCCTCCCGGGCCAACTTGTCCGCGCAGATCACTTTCGCACCGGACTGGGACAGCAGCGAGGATACGAACGACTTTCCGCTGCCCAGCGATCCGGTCAACCCAAGAATGGTGCTTTTTCCCGATTTCGTCACCTCAAAATTCCGTCCGATCGCTCCACCGCCCTACTTGCAGTCCGCCCAGTTCGGCCCCACCGCCGTCTCCACCACCACCGGCACCTCCAGCGGCAAGGCCGAGCGCATCTCCTCCTCCACCACCGGCCGGAGCTTTTCCACCTCACCTTCCGGCACATCGAAGATCAACTCGTCGTGCACCTGGAGGATCATTTTGCCCCCGTGGTTCTCCCGGTCCAGACGCTCGCGCAGCCGGATCATGGCCAGCTTGATCATGTCCGCGGAGGCGCCCTGGATGGGCGTGTTCACGGCGATGCGCTCGGCAAGGTTGCGCTGGTTGGCGTTCCGCGCGTCGATGCCGGGAACGTGGCGCCGCCGGCCCAGCAACGTCGTCACATAACCCTTCTCGCGCGCCTGCTGCTTCGCCCCCTCGATGTAGTCCTTCACGCCGGAATAGACCGCAAAGTAATCCTTGATAAACTGCTCGGCCTTGGCCCGGGGTATCTCCAGGTCACGCGCCAGGCGGAACTCCGTCATCCCGTACACAATCCCGAAATTGATCGCCTTGGCTTGGGCGCGCATCTCCGAAGTGACTTCCTTCTCGCCGATGCCGAAGACCTTGGCCGCGGTCTGCGTGTGGATATCGCCACCCGAGCGGAAGACCTCCCGCAGTGCGCCATCCCCGCTGAGGTGCGCCAGGATGCGCAGCTCGATCTGCGAGTAGTCCGCCGAGAGCAGCACCCACCCATCCCTGCGTGGGAGGAACCCGCGGCGGACGTTCCGGCCCGCTTCGGTCCGGACCGGGATGTTCTGCAGGTTTGGGTTCGAGCTGGAAAGCCGGCCCGTTGCCGCCTGTGTTTGGTTGAAGCTGGTGTGCAATCGGCCCGTCCGCGATTGGACAAGCCTCGGCAGCGGGTCCAGATAGGTGTTCTTCAACTTCTCCACCTGCCGGTACTCGAGCATCTTTGCAGGCAGCGGGTGCATGTGCCGCAGCGCTTCCAGCACGTTCACGTCGGTGCTGTAGGTGCCCGACTTGCCCTTGCGCTGTTTGGGGAGCCCGAGGTCCTCGAACAGCACCTCCGCCACCTGCTTGGGCGAGTTGATCCGGAACGCGCGGCCAGCCAGCTCATGAATTTCCCCCGTCAGGCGCGAGAGTTCCTTTTCCGCCTCGGCGGAAAGCTTGCGGAAATGCTCCCGGTCGAGCCGCACGCCTTCCAGTTCCATCTGCGCCAGCACCGGTGTGAGCGGCAGTTCCACCTCCCGGTACACCTTCTCCATCCCCGCCTCGGCCACCCGGGGTGCCAGCACGTTGTGGAGCTGAAGCGTGGCGTCGGCGTCTTGGCAGGCGTAGCGCGCGGTGTCTTCGATCGTGACTCCTGCCATGGTGACCATGTCGTCACCGTCCCCGATCAGCTCGGATATTTCAGTCATCCTGATGTTGAGGTGGGTCAGCGCGAGGTCCTTGAGCCGGAGCGAACCACTCCGGTCGGGATTCAGCAGATACGCCGCAACAAGCGAATCCCCACCGCGGGCCACGCCGGCGGCGAGCCCCGACTCCGCCAGAATCTTGTAATCGAAATTCCAGTGGTGCGCCACCCAGCGGAAGTCCGGATCGGCCAGAAGGGGACCCAGCTCCGCCCGCACGTCTTCGAGCGCCAGTTGCTGCTCCTTTACCCCGTGGCCGACCGGCAGGTACACCGCCTGATTCTCGTCCCAGGAGATGGAGACGCCGACCAGTTCCGCCGTGAAAGGGTCCAGCCCGGTCGTCTCCGTGTCGATGGAGGCCGTACCAGCCTTGCGCATGGCGGCGACGGCTTTCTTCAGTTCGGCGCGCGTGCGGAGAGTCCGGTACTCGGTGGTGCGTTCAGCAACGGCCTTCGGTTTGTGCTCCGCGGGGCCACCGAGTTCCGCCAACGTCGTGCGGAACTCCATTTCCTGCAGGAAGTCGCGGAGTTCCTCCGTGAAATTGAAACTCCACCGGTAGCGTTCCCAGTCGAAGTCCGGCAGCGCGTCGGTACGCAGGGTGGCGAGTTGCTCCGACAGGCGGGCGGCCTCGGCGTGCTCCTGAAGCTTTTGGGAGAGCCCCTTCTTTTTCATGTCCGGTGCCGCCGCAAGGATGGCTTCCAGCGTACCGTACTCCGAGAGGAGCTGCACGGCGGTCTTCGGCCCAACGCTCGGCACGCCGGGGATGTTGTCCGAGGAGTCACCCACCAGGCCAAGGTAGGCGGGCACCTGCTCCGGCCGCACGCCGAGCTTTGCCGCCACGCCTTCCTCGTCCAGCCACTCCTCCTTTGACTGGAGGTAGCGCCAGATGCGCACGCCGGGGCGGGCGACCTGAAGCAGGTCCTTGTCCGGAGAGCAGACGGTAGCCTCGCCCCCGTGCTCCACAGCACGGAACGCCAGAGATGCGAGCACGTCGTCGGCCTCCAACCGGTCCTCTGCTTGGATGATGGGGACACCCATCAGCCCGAGCATCTCCCGGATTCGCCGGTCCTGCGCGATCAGGTCCTCCGGCGCGGGCGGACGGTTGGCCTTGTACTGATCGTAGAGGTCATTGCGGAACGTGGGACCGGGCGCGTCGAACACCACCAGCACGTACTCAAGAGGCATGCTCTGGCGCATGCGCAGGAACATGTTCAGGAAGCCGTAGATGGCGGAGGTCGGCTCACCCCGCGAGTTGGTCAGCGCCTGCCCGAGCGCATGATACGCCCGGTGCACGTTCGAGTGACCGTCGATCAGGACCAGTGTTTTCTTCGGTTCGCTCATGGACGGGAATGTACCCCGGACTTTGGCGGGAAGGGGAACAGAAAACCCGCCCCGGGCACCTTTGGAAGAGCACGGGGCGGGATGGTTTATCCTGCGGGAGGCGGGAGGATCAGTCCCGGATGACCTCGCCGGTGAGGAAGATCAGCAGCTCGATCTTGTCCTGACGGATGGACGTGCGCTTGAAGAGGTAGCGGCCCACGAAGGGGATGTCGCCAAGAATGGGCACTTGGGACTCAAGGTCCTCGGACCGTTCGCTGCGCCATCCGCCGAGGACGACCGTGCCGCCGTCCCGGATGCGCGCCTGCGTGGCGAGTTCCTTGCGCAGCACACCAAAGTCTTCAGCGGTGACGATACCACGCGGAGCGGCGCCAACCGGGACCAACGGGCCGACGTCCTCTTCACCGAGTGTCACGAGCTGGCCGAGGTTCTGGTCGAAGTCCACCATCTCCACGTCGATATCGAGCGTAATGTTGCCCGCGCGGGTCACCTGCGGCGTGACCGAAAGGTCAACCGGCGTGATCGAGGCAACAGCGGTGAACTGTGCCTGATCCTGGGTGCCGGTTGCGCCTTCCACGGGCTGCCGGAGACCGAATTCGCGCTGGATGATGAAGTCGGCCGTTTCATTGTTCAGTGCCGTGACCCGCGGCCCGTTCACCACGTTGATCACGCCCTGCGCTTCGAGCACGCGCAATTCGAAGGCGATCGGCGAGTCGCCGTTGTTGACGATGTAGTTGAAGACCGTCGTGCCCTTGAGCAAGTTGGCCCCACGGGTGGTTTCCGAGAAGGGCTCGAAGGCGGAGCGGAACTGGTCGCGGTCCTGCGCGAAACGCGAGCGCAGCACCGAGTCGCTCAGGTCGATGCCCGCGGTCAGGTCGCCGAAGACAAAGTCCGGTTTGATCTCCTGAACCTTGTTCGTGATGACCTCCACGAACTTGATATCGATGGAGACCTGGTAGGTCGGCACGTCGAGCTGCCGGACCCAGAACTCCACCCGCCGCAGGTCATCCACGTCGTCATACTCGAC
>SLMS01000247.1 GCA_007133495.1 Candidatus Sumerlaeota bacterium
CCTCGCGCATGGCGGCGAAGTCATCCTGCCCCGGCACGCCGCGCACCTTGAACCGCCGGTACTGGCTCTTGTCGGGCTCCCCGTCCACAAAGCAGGTCATCGAGCCGACGGTGAAGGAGCCGTGCAGGTTCGAGATGTCGAAGCACTCGATGCGGCGGGGCACTTCGGCCAGCCGGAGGCCTCGGCGGAGGTCCTCCATGACCTGAGCACGGGACTGCTCCCCCGCCAGGCGCTTTTCGAGTTCCAGGGCGGCGTTCTTGTGCGCCAGCTCCAGAAGCCGGCGCTTTTCCCCGCGCTGGGGCACGGCCAGGCGGACGGCTCCGCCGCGGATTTCGGCGAGCGCCTCGCGGAGCAGCTCCGGGTTTTCCGGCGCTTCCGGCAGCAGAATGTCCCGCGGTATGGGCCGGGAGCCGTCGTAGTACTGGCCGAGGAACTCGTCGAGGAGCTGCCCGTCCGGGTGGCCGAAATCGCGGAACTCGAGCGGCCGCGTCTCGTCGAGGTTCCCTCCCCGGAAGGCGAGGACCATGACGAGCGCCCGTCCGCTTCCGCGGGCCAGGCCCAGCACGTCGCGGTCGAAGAGCCGGTGGCCGGCGACGCGCTCCTTTTCCACGGTGGCCTCGAGGGCCCATAGCCTGTCGCGCGCTGCGGCGGCCTTCTCGAATTCGAGCGACTCGCTGTATTCCCACATCTTCTCGCGCAGGAGCGCCAGAACGTCCTCCCTCCGGCCGTTCAGGAAGCGGATGGTCTGCTCCACGTCGCGCTGGTACTCTTCGGGATCGGCGAGGCCGACGCACGGCGCCGAGCAGCGGCCGATCTGATGGAGGATGCACGGGCGCGAGCGGTTACGCAGCACGGTGTCCGGGCAGGAGCGCAGCGGGAAGAGGCGCTGGAGGAAACGCATGGTTTCCTTGACGGCGGCGGAGCTGGCAAACGGGCCGAAGTGGAGCGCCTTGTCGCCGGGCCGGCGCTTGCGCACGCGCTGGAGCCGCGGCCATTCGTGCGTGGTGTCCAGCCGCAGGGAGATGTACGTCTTGTCGTCACGGAGTTGGATGTTGTAGCGCGGCTTGTGCTTCTTGATGAAGAGGTTTTCGAGGAGGAGGGCTTCCTTGTCGGTGTCGGTGACGACGGTTTCGACCGTGGCGACGCGGCCGCGCAGGAAGCGGACGCTGAAGCGCTGGTCGCCCTTCTCGCGGAAGTACGACCGCACGCGCGAGCGCAGGTTGGCGGCCTTGCCCACGTAGATCACCTTCCCCGCGGCGTCCTTCATCAGGTACACGCCGGGGCGCGCAGGCAGCGAGGCGATCTGTTCCTCGATGGGGCGGATTTCAGCGGTGCTCATGGCGGACACGACTTCTCCCAACGGCGCATTGGGAGCAAATCCCGCGCACACGGCGAGGGGAAAGTACCGGGGGAGGTGCGGCCCGTGGGCAGTCAGGCGTGGCGATGGGACGTATCGGGCGGTCTTCGGGTGTGCCCGTTCACCGGTATCGGAAGCGACGAAAGGGACCCAAGGGATGAAAGGGACGGTGCTTGTATAAAATCGGAATGCGAGGCTGTGGCGTGAAGTTGGCCGGTGTCTATACGGTGGGCACGGGAGCATTTGGCCGTGCCGTCCTTTTCGCCCCTTCAGTCTCCTGGGACCCTTGGTGGGCGGTCACCCGCTCGCGGTTTCGACTGTGTTTCCTCAAAGGCGCGCCGGCGGCGTTCGGCGACAAGGCGGGCGTATTCCTGCATGTCCACGTGCACGTCGTGGTGGTCCACGATTTCCGCGCCGAGGAGTTCTTCGAGCACGTCCTCCAGCGTCACGACGCCTTCCATGCCGCCGTGCTCATTGCTGACGACGAACAGGTGTTGGCGGCCTTCGAGGAAGCGTTTGAGAAGTTCATTGCCGGTGAGCGTTTCGGGAATAAACTCGACGGGATGGGCGAGTTTTTCCAGCGGAATGCTCGCGGTTTCCTCCGGCGGGCGGTGGATGAGCGCCTCGAACACCTCGCGGCGATAGACAAGGCCCGCCACCTTGTCGGGGTCGTTGTCGCGGCAGAGCGGAATGCGGCTGTGGTTCCAGTGATCGGAGCGGGTGTCAACTTCGGCAAGCGGCTTTTCCGCCGGCAGCCAAAGGACGACGGTGCGGGGTGTCATGAGTTCGTGCGCGGTTTTCTCGTTCAGGCGGAGTGCATTGGTCACCCATTGCGCCTCCTCGGGGAAGAGGGTTCCCTCTTCCACGCCGATGCGCACCTGCGCCATGAGTTCTGATTCTGTGACGGTTTTCTGCTCGGCGCCGGCCTGCCGGATGCGCCCGGTGACGTACTGGCTCATCCTGACAAATGGATAGAGCGACCAGATGAGGCCCTGCATGATGAAGGCAGTTTTTGGCGCGATGAGTTCGGCGTAGGTGACGCCAAGGGTCTTTGGAATGATTTCCGAGAAAACGAGAATGACAAGGGTGAACAGGAACGCGAACACGAGGATCATGGGCGAGTCCGGGCCGAAATACCTGCCCACGAGCGCGCCATAGATGGAGGCGCCGACGGTGTTGGCTATCGTATTGAAGGTGAGGATGGCGGAGATGGGCTTGTCCACCTCCTCGCGCAGACGGTGGAGGAGGGCGGCGCCCCGGATGCCCTCGTTGGAAAGCGCCTGGGCCTTGCCGGGCGGGACGGCGTAGAGCGCGGCCTCCATGAGGCTGCAAAGTGCGCTCAGCCCGGCCGACACCAGCGCCACGATCGCAATAATCAGCATGGCACGGTGGCGGCCCCGCCGCTATAAGAATGGTGGCGGACGGGAGGTAATCGGGGAGGGGGGTCGTCCGCGGTCACGTGAAGAGCTTCAGCACGTCGTTGAAGGTAATCAGCACGAAGAGGAGCAGTATAAGAATAACCGCCCCGTTGAGGATCGGCACGAGTATCTTCGGCGGGACGGGGCGCCGGAAGACCGCTTCGTAGAAGGCAAAAACGATATGCCCGCCGTCCAGTACCGGAAACGGCAATATATTCATGACGGCAAGGGCGACGTTCAGAATAATCAGAAATTGCAGCCACTGCTCGAAGCCCATGAGCGCCATGCGGTAGGCGATCTGCGCAATGCCGACGGGCCCGCCAAGTTCGCGGCGCACGGCGGTGACGTTGCCCTCGACGAGTTTTCCGCCGATGGCGCCGAGCTGCCGCACGTAATTCGTGGTGGTGCTGTATATACGATCCGGGGCGCGGACGAGCGCGGTGAACAGCGGCTCCACCGTGCGGATTTTCTCCGGGTTGCCGGCGACGATGCCCACCTGGCCGACGCCCGGATAGTCGGCGTGCTCCCAGGGGGTGAGTTCGAGAAGGATGCGCTCCTCGCCGCGGCGGACGACGGTTTCGAGTGTCTCGTTGGGCGAGGCGGTGACGATATGGCGGAAGTGGCGCCAATCGACGATCTGCTCGCCGTTGACTTCGAGTATAAAATCGCCCTGTTTGATTCCCGCGCGGGTGGAGGGAGTGTTGGGGATGGCCATCTCGACGTAGGGCGCCGAGCGGAAGAAGGTATCGACGAAGTCGGCCTGCTGCTCGCCGTTCGTGGTGAAGGCTGTTTCAAAGGTATATTGGCGGTCGGCGGCTTCCGCGTCGCCGGTGCGCTCGAGTTCGAAAACGACGGTGAGGCTGTCGGTGTCCGTGCCGAACCCTGCCTCCTGCGCGGAGGCTTCCAGCGCCTCGTTCATCTCGCCGGTGTGCTCGACCGGCGTGCCGTTGAGGGTGAGGATGCGGTCGCCCGGCGCGAGTTCCGTATTGGCGTAGGCTGAGTCCGGAGGAATCCAGGCCACCTCTGCCGGGTGCGGGGCGCTCTGCTCGAAACCGCGGGCGTACAGAAACGCCACGGCGAAGGCGGCAAGGACGAGGTTCATGAACACCCCGGCGCCGTAGATGATCAGCTTCTGCCAGAAGGGCTTTTTGTAGAGAGCGCCCATGTCCTCCATGGCCTGGGCCTGGAGGGAGCGGCGCTGCTCGGGGGACTGGAACTTGGAGCTGATGGTGTCGGGGTGGCGCGGCGCGTCCGGGACGTTTTCCTCTTGGTCGGCGGGAGCCTTCTTTTTCTGCTCCTCCTCGCCTTCGAGGTATTTTTCGATCTCCGGGTGGACGATGCCGGACATCTTGACGTACCCGCCGAGGGGCACGAGGGAAAGGCCGTAGGTGGTCTCGCCGATCTTGCGCTCCCAGATGCAGCGGGGAAAGACGCCGATGGCCTCCTTGTCGAAGCCGATGACGAAACGTTCGACGGGGACCTTGAACAGCTTCGCAGCAAGGAAATGCCCGAGTTCGTGAATGAAGATGGCAAGGCCGAGGGCCACAATGAAGCCCGCGGTGCCGATGAGCACGTCGCGGATGAAGCCAAGGTCCAGCCCAAGGAGGGTGAACGCCAGTATTGTTGGTTGGTCCATTTAGGGAGTGGAACTCTGCGTTATGGATTCGCCGGGGGCCGGCGCCCCGGCCGGAGGCAGGGTGCAAAGCTTCGGAGCGAGCGGCGTGCCCAAGCAACGGGAATCCTGTTTGGAGTGGCCAGCAGGGGCCACGGGCGCTGTCTGTCCCCTCCGCCGGGTCTGGACCGCTCCCCCGCCCGTGAGGCTTTTCGCTGGCTGCGGCGAAAAAGGGCCTTGCTTCCGGTGGAGAAGTGCTTCGAATCGGCAATCGTGAGGGGGTGGGGACTGTTGGACGCTGCGCGGGGGCGGTTTGGAGCCCGGGCGCGTCCGGTCAAGGAGAGCCCGGCAGACAATGGAGAGCACGAAACGAGAACCGCTGGCCGCGGGGGCGGAGGCGCTCCAGCTCCTGTTGCGCGGGACGGCAGGGGCGACGGGGGAGGAATTCCTGCGTGCGTTGGTGCGGAATCTGGCGGAGGTGCTGGGGACCTCCGGGGCATGGGTGACGGAGTACCTGCCGGAAAGCCAGCGGCTTCGGGCGCTGGCCTTCTGGCTGAATGGCGAGTTCGTCCCGGATTACAGCTATGCGATCGAGGGAACCCCGTGCGCGGAGGTGGTTGGCAATGCCTGCCTTGTCCACATTCCCGAGCGTGTCGTGGAACTCTATCCGCGGGATGGAGACCTCCGTAACCTCCATGCTGTCAGTTATCTGGGGGTTCCGCTGCTGGACCCGGAGGGCGGCGTCATGGGGCATTTGTCGGCGTTGGACAGCAAGCCCATGCCGGAGAGCCCGGAGCTCGTGCCGCTGTTCGAGCTGTTCGCGGAGCGTGCAGCAGCAGAGTGCCGGCGGCTCCGGGCGGAAGGGGCCATCCGGGAGCGCGAGGAGCTCCTCTGCCGCATTCTGGA
>SLMS01000193.1 GCA_007133495.1 Candidatus Sumerlaeota bacterium
AGCCCCACCGCCGGGAGGAGCAAAGCAAGGGCGAGGGCACAGGCCGCAAGGGCGCAGCCGCGAAGGCGCGAAACAGAAGAGCAAGGGAGCCGCATGGGTGGAACTCCTCTCTAAAGTTGTTGCAGAATTGCAACAATGATTCTTGACCTTCTTGTCATGTCAAGCGAAGAACGGCACTCCCCAGCCAGCAGCTTGCCGAATCAGCAGCCCGCCCCCCAGTTCTCCAACAGCGCAATGAAGGCGGCGAAGTTCATCATGGTGCCCTGGTACTCCAGGCCCCAGTTTTCCAGGAGAATGATGAAATCCTGGAAGTTCACGCACCCGTCGAAGTTGAAGTCCCCGGGGATGGGCTCCTCCGCAGCCAACGGGAGGGTGACTTTGATAATGCGGCCGGGATTGATGGAAAGGCCGAAATAGGCCGCCGAACCGTCCGGGGCGATCACCGAGGAGACAACGTTGTTCTCTCCGGCTTCGAATACGACCTTGCCGGTTTGCTCCATCGTTTCCCGATCAACCCTCACCACGGACCCGGGGCTCGAATGGGTCCCGAAGTAGAGGGCGGAACCGTCCGGCGCCATCAATGCGGTCCACACCTGGTTGGTTGCGTCGAGTGCGTAGGTCTCGATTCGCTGGAACGGCGAGGCACTCACTTCGATGTAGTATCCAAATGAGCATCCGAAGTAGAGGCGGGAGCCATCGGGGGAGATGGCCGCGCTGTGTATATTCGACTCATTCCGGTCGCGGGTGAAGGTGATGGCTGACGTGCGCGTGAAGGTCTCCAGGTTCACCTTGATCGCCCGGGCGTCGAACCGGAGGCTCCCGAAGTAGGCCGTGGAACTGTCCGGCGAGATGACAACAGAGGTGAGCATGTCCTCCAAGGGAGGTAGCGCGAGGACAGCCTGACGTGTGAAGGTCTCCAGGTTCACCTTGATCACGTAGGCAGGAGCGGTGTCGGTGCCAAAGTAGAGGGCCGACCCGTCCGGCGGGATGGCGGCGCACCGCAGGTTGTTCTCGTTTTCGTCGAGCGTGATGGCGTCCACACGCTCGAAGTTCTGGAGGTCTACTTTTATCACTTTCCCCGGGGATGTCTCGGTGCCCACATACAGCTCCGAGCCGTCCGGCGTCATGGCGGCGGAGATAAGGGGGCCTTCGCCGCTCTCCAGCGTCAGGACGTCCACGCGTTCAAAAGTCTCAATGTTCACTTTCACGATCTTGCCAGGATTGGTTCCCGTGGCGAAGTAGGCATGGCTGCCATCAGGCGTGATGACGGCGGCGCGGAGGTTGCGCTCGCCTGTTTCCAGTTCGAGATAGTCAGCACGTTCGAAAACCGGATCTCCGTTGGATGCGAAGACGGGGTTTGGACTTCCGGCGGCAACCGTCACCATCACGGCGCATACCAGCAGGACGGGGAGAAACGTGAGGCGTACCGAGACGAGGGGCTGTACTGACATCAGTGAGTCTCCTTCTTTGAGTAAGTGCCATCCAGGCAAGCATGGGTACTGCGAAATTCCGTTTGTGTGTGCGGGACGCGATGGCCCCGGGTTCATAGAGACATCAGACCTTGCGCTAGGAGCAGCCCGCGCCCCAGTTTTCCAGCAGGGCAATGAAGGCGGCGAAGTTCATCATGGTGCCCTGGTACTCCTGGCCCCAGTTCTCGAGCAGGATGATGAAATCCTGGAAATTCACGCACCCGTCGAAGTTGAAGTCCCCGGGGATAATGTCCGCCGGGTTGTAAACGAGGCTGAGCGTCCACAGGTCGCTTGTGCTCGTGACGCGCCAATAGGGAATTGTGGGCGGGACGGGCCCGTAGTCCAGTGGCATGACAAACCCGTCACCTTCGCTGCCCTGCGTATAGCTGGCGGTGGGCGCGTTCGTGTCCACCTGCCAGACCGCCCAGTAGGTGCCTGCCGGGAGGACCAGGGACGAAGGCGTCCCCCCGGCAATCGTGACACCATTCTCACCGCCCGTCAGGTGCGCCGGGAGTGACGCCGACTGCCAGAGCCGCTGCTTCGGCTCGCTGTCGTCGTATATGGCGAGCCGGAAGCTCCCGCCGGAGGCGTATGTATAAAAGAGGACTTCGCTGATGCGGGCGTCCTCCGGAAGGTCTATACGCATCCCATGCAGGAAGTTCTTGTGACCGAGTGCGATCCGGACGACGGAACCCGGGGTGCTTCCTTCGCCCGTGCCGAAGTAAGCATAGCCCCCCTCCGGATCAATCGCGGCGGAAATAAGAGCCTCCTCCCACTCTGGGAGCTCGAGCGCGCCCAGGCGGACAGGTGGTGAGCTGTTTGGGCCGCGCGCAAGCTTCACGATCCTCCCCGGCGTGGTGTTGGTGCCGAAATAGAGATGCCCAAGTGTGGGGTCGAACACGGCGCTACGGAGCCAAGCCTCTCCGGCCTCAAGTGTACGGGCTCCAATACGGGATGGCGGATTGTCCCCTTGGCCCAGCGCGACCATACCCACCTTGCCAGGCACCGTGTCCGTGCCGAAATACGCATGACCACGCTCAGTATCAATGACAGCGCAACTCAGGTAACTCTCCTGCGCCGTGACCCAGCCCAGATCCGGGAAGTACCGCGAGTATTCCATCGTCGCAGTTCCGAGCCGGGTGGGAGGACTATCCCCCTCGCCCAGGGCTATCTTTACAACACGGCCGGGGTTGGTGTAGGTGCCGAAATAGGCGTGACCGTTTTTCGTGTCTATGACAGCGCAGCTCAGGTAGCTCTCTCCAGATTCGAGAGTCACCGCTCCGACGCGCGTTGGCCACTCAACCACAGAGGCTCCGAGGGACACCTTTATTACCTGCCCGGGGGACGTGTTCGTCCCGAAGTAGGCATAACCATTCTCCGGATCCACCACGGCACCCCAGAGGGCGCCCTCACCGGGATCCAGTTCAACATGTCCTATCCGTTGGGGCGCGAGGGCTGCCAAGCCAGGAGTATACTTTGACACCTGGCCGGGTGAATCCGCGGAGCCGAAAAACAGACACCCCAACCCTGTATCAAATACGCCCGAGTAAAGCCCGCCCGGAGCCACATATGCGGCGGCGGAGTGTCGCGTTGGTGGCGTTTGCGCTCCCCCGGTGTTGAACTTCACGATCCGGCCGGGCATACTGTTCGTGCCGAAGAAGAGTTGCCCTGTTGCGGGATTCCTCACGGCGCAGGTGAGCTGCGTCTCGTTCCCTGACGCTGGTCCCCCCGCGGAAGCGAACGACGTCCGGTTGACCCGTGACGGTGGATCGCTGCCAGCTCCAAGCCCAATCTGCACGACGCTTGCGCCGCGGAGTTCCTGCGTGCCATTGGCACCGAAATAGGCATGCCCCGTTTGCAGATCAATCGCTGCACTGTCCAGATATAGCTCGGACACGCTTTCCAGGGTCACCGCCCCTACGCGGTTCGGCCGGGCATTTCCCACACCGAGCGATACCTTGACAACTCTACCGGCATCGTCACCATGCCCCGTGCCCGTGCCGAACCAGGCATGGCCACCGGCGGGGTCAATCACGGCGCTGCGCAAGTACCCTTCCCCCGCCATGAGTCCCGCCGCGTTGAGACGAACTGGCGGCGTGTCACCCGCCCCGAGGCTGATCTTTACCACTCGGCCATTGATCCCATTGATACCGAACCACGCCTGCCCGCGGGCCGGATCAATCACGGCACAACCCGGCGGACCGTCGAACATGCCAATTACCGTGCCGCCCGGCATGGTAACTTCATATTCAAGAGCGACTGAACCAACACGGTGCATCGGAGTGCTGCCGTCCCCGACGGCGACCTTGACCACATGCGCCGGCAACACATCGGGATGAGTACCGAAATAGGCATAGCCATTTACCGGATCAATGACTGCGGCCGTCAGGTTGTCCTCCCCTGGGGCCAAGTCCAGGAATCCAGCTGTCCAGGGCGGCATGTCTCCTTCGCCGAGGTTGACCTTCACAACCCTTCCAGGGGTTGTGCCCGTCCCAAAGTAGGCATACCCGTTGGCGGGATCAATGACGGCGCTCTGTGCATGGCTGTGGAATATGAAAAGGGGAAAGGGATCAGCCGGAATTGTGGTGAACAGCATCCTCCCCGCCACGCGCCGAGGCGGAGCATCGCCCTCCCCGAGAAGGACCTTCACCACACGTACCGGAGCCGTGTCCGTACCAAAGTAAGCATAGCCGTTGGCCGTGTCTATCACGCCGCAGGAGATGCTGTCCTCGCCCGGAGCAAAAGTCACGGAGCCGACACGCCTCGGATAACCTTTACCATCCCCGATGGCCACCTTTACGACACGGCCGGGAATCGTCCCCAGTCCGAAATAAGCGTATCCGCTCTGTGTGTCTATAACTGCAGCATTCGGATTACGCTCGGCCAGCAGTACCTTCGAATCCATCCGGCGCATGCCACCAGCGGGATAATCCGTCGTACCGAGGCTTGTGTGGCCGGCGGCGGGATCGCTGAACGTCAGCGTGTGATCGGTGAAAGAGTGCCCCTCCTCGTCCGTGACAGTAAGCGTAACGGCATACACCTTCTGCTCGAGGTCCTGGCAGACCCACTCGGCGGACCAGATTCCCGTGGTGCCATCGGCTGAGACGCCACCACGTCGCGGATCGGGCTCAAGTGTGATCCTCGCCAATCCACCCAGATTGGCTTCGACTGAGGCCACCGGTTCAACGGACCGGACGACGGCGGAGACCGACAGGGCTTCCCCGTTCTTGATGGAGTAGGGATTCAGGGTTGGAACGACATGGATGCGCCCATCCCCGGTTCCGATTTCCTGGACCCTGCTGGTGTCTCCCGCAGCGGCCGGAAAAGCCATCAGCACGGCGGCAAACAGGAACAGACAGGACACAACGACGCGCTTCGCGGAGCGCAATGCAGGAAAAAATTCGGACTTCATGAGAGGAGGCCTCCTCAGAAAAGGCTGGTTTCATCCATCAGACGTGTACCGCCTCCCCCTCGCACCATATTACCTCCTAAGCGGCGGCCAGCCGGTCAGCATCCCGTCCCCCAGTTCTCCAGCAGGGCAATGAAGGCGGCGAAGTTCATCATGGTACCCTGGTACTCCTGGCCCCAGTTCTCGAGCAGGATGATGAAATCCTGGAAATTCACGCACCCGTCGAAGTTGAAGTCCCCGGGGATGAGTTCGTGTGCTTCGTACGTGATGAAGCTTGTCCACCTTTCCGAAGTCTGCGTGATCTCCCACTGCTGCAGGCTTTCGGGAGCCGGACCGAAGGACCAGGGGAGCAGGAATCCCTCTCCCGCCTC
>SLMS01000162.1 GCA_007133495.1 Candidatus Sumerlaeota bacterium
CGCCCGCGCGGCCGGCCACCCCTTCGAACTCATCGTGGTGGACGACGCCAGCAGCGACTCCAGCGTGGCCGTCATCCGCGAGCGTTTCCCCCGCGTCCGCCTTTTCGTCAACAAGCGCAACGCTGGCTTCGCCCGCTCCGTGAACCGTGGCATCCGCGCCGCCCGGGGACGGGTGCTCGTCCTGGCAAACAACGACATCGTCTGCGCGCAGGACTTCATCGGCCGGCTCACCGAGTGGTTTCCCGACAGCGGGCGCGGGGGCGGCGCTCCGCTGTTTGCCGTCAGCGCCCGCACCGTAAGCTGGTACGACGGCCGGCCCAACCAGCTCTGCATGGGCGCCGTCTGGCAGGGCGGCCGCATCACCCCTGCCTGGAGCGACCCCGCCGACCCTTCCCCCTGCCTGTTCGCTCAGGCAGGAGCCGCCGCCTACGACATCCAGCTCGTGCGCACGCTCGGCGGCCTCTCCACGCTTTTCGAACCCGGGTACTGGGAGGACTATGACCTCTCCTGGCGTGCTGCCCGCCGTGGCTGGCGCCAAATATACGACCCCCATGCCTTCGCGCTTCATGCAGGTGGCGGTTCGATGACAAAGCGCTTCGGAGCTGCCCGTGTCGCCGCCATGAAGGGCCGCAACCACCTGCTGTTCGAACTTGCCCATCTGCGCTCGCCGCAGTTGCTCGCCCAATGGAGCGCCCGCATTCCCCTCCGGCTGGCCCGGGACTGCGCAGACGGAAGCTGGCGCCAGCCACACAGCTTCTCCCGCGCCATGCAGGAGGCACTCCCGCGGCTCCGGGAAGCCCTTGCCATGCGCTTGTCCGAGCCCGCCGGAGTTTCCGACTTGAGCCTGCTCGCCCCCTGGGCCAGTTTCAAACCATCCTACTGAACACCGCCACGGGAGACCCCACCATGATCCTCCTCCTCATGCGTCACGGAATCGCCGAAGCCATCGAGGAAGGCTCCGACCTCGACGACGCGCAGCGCGAGCTGACCAAGAAAGGGCGCAAGCGCGTCCGTGATGTGGCCCGCTTCCTCAAGACGATGGGGCTCAAGCCCGACGTCTATCTTTCCAGTCCGCGCATCCGTGCGCAGCAGACCGCCCTTGCCGTGTCGGATTATTTCAACGCTCCCGAAGGCCCCAAGCGTATAGACAGCCTCGACTTCGGCGGCCGCTGGAGCGACTTCGTCCTGGACGCTGGAAAGGCCACTCGCCGGAAGAAAAAGTCCATCATCCTTGCCGCCGGGCACGACCCCTCCATCGGCGAGTTCCTCACCGAAGCCCTCGTTCCCGTCAATCACTCCATCCCGTTCAAGAAGGGCGCCATCGCCGCGGTGAGCTGGGACGGCCCCATCGCCGAGCGTGAAGGCACCCTCCTTTTCTACATCACCGCCCCTGCCGCCCGCCGCGCGAAGTGACGCCTGCCGCCCGGCGGTGCTGGTATAGACGAGCCGCCGGCCGGTACCGGCCACACCCACGCGTTCACGCCGTGTGAGGGCCCCTGTCCGGCGCCCTGTACCAAAATTACTTAATACCTGCTCCATGAAATGGAAATGGCGCCGCAGGGCCTTGTGTGTCTATATTCCGCCCATGCAGCGCGCCGGAAGGTGACCCCGGGCCGGCGGGGATTGTTCTTCCGCATGTCCCGGCACAACGGGCTTGCCCATCGCAGTCTCCCTTCCGGAACCTCAGCGTCCACCATCCATGTGGCGGGCCACCCCGCTCCCGCCACCCGCCGGCAAGGAGACACGCCATGTCGAGTTTCTTCACCCAGCGCAACCTCACCATCGCCATGTTTATCGGCATCGGGCTCGGTGTGGCCCTTGGATTCGGCGCCCAGTGGGCCCAGATTCCCGCCCTTTTCCGCATCATCGACTCCATTTCCTTCCTCGGGGAACTGTTCCTTGCCCTGTTGCAGATGGTAGTGGTGCCGCTGGTGTTGTTCTCCGTCACAACCGGGGTGGCAAACCTCCACGGCGGCCGGGAAGTGGGCCGCAAGCTGGGCAAGACCGTCGCCTATTTCTTCGGCACCAGCTTCGTTGCCGTCCTGATCGGCATCTTCGTCACGAACCTGGCCGGCCCGGGCCGCGGTCTCGACCCCGAGGTACTCTACGCCCAGCTCCCCGAGGACGTTGTCGAGGCGGCGCAGGCCCGCCAGGACCAGGTCGCTCTCGCCGCCCCGCAGACCCTCAATGAGTTCCTTGAAGTACAGATCAACAACCTGTTCATGAACCCCTTCCGCTCTCTGGCGGAGATGAACCTCGTCGGCGTCGTCATGTTCTCCCTGCTGCTTGGCTTCATGATCATGCTGCTCGGGGAGGCGGGAAAGCCGGCGCGCGACCTGTTCAACGCCCTCAACAAAGTCATGATGAAGATGGTCTCCATCGTGATCTGGTTCGCGCCGGTGGGCATTTTTGCGCTCTCGGCGAATCTGCTCAGCAGCATCGGCCCGGACATCATCGCCCCGTTGCTCAAGTACGTCCTGACCGTCGCCTTCGGGCTCGGTATTCAGTTCCTGGTCGTCTTCCCGCTCATCATCTTCTTCATCTGCCGGTACAACCCGTTGCGGTTCGTGTACCGGGTGAAGGATGCGCTGCTGCTCGCGCTGGCCTCCGCCTCCAGCGCCGCCACGCTTCCGGTCACGCTGCGCGCGGTCGAGGAGGAGGTCGGCGTGGACAAGGATTCCGCCAACCTCGTTGTTCCCATGGGCGCCACCGTCAACATGAACGGCACGGCGCTCTACGAGGCCGTGGCCGCCATCTTCGTCGCCCAACTCATCGGCATCCCGATGGACCTGGGCACCCAGTTCATCCTCTTCTTCACGGCGACGTTGGCGGCCATCGGCACCGCCGGCATCCCGCAGGGTGGCCTCGTCACCATGGTGATCGTCTTCACTGCCCTTGGGATACCGCTGGAGTTCATCGCCCTGCTCATCGTGGTGGACCGGCCGGTGGACCACCTCCGGACGATGGTCAATGTTTGCGGCGACGCGGTCGGCTCGCTTTTCCTCTCCACCAGCGAGAAGAAGTTCATCGCCAAATAACGCCGGCTGCCGTACCGCAGACCTGCTCCCCGGAGGAACACCGTGCCCCTGAACGTCCCCGAGTTGATCCGCTCAAAGCGCCAGGGCGAGGCCCTCGACCCCGCCTCCCTCAAGCAGTTCATCGACGGGTACGTGGCGGGGGAGGTCCCCGACTACCAGGTCTCCGCCTTCCTCATGGCGGTCTTTTTCCGAGGGATGACGCCGGAGGAGTCCGCCGCCCTTACCCGCTCCATGGTCGAGTCGGGAGAGCAGTACCACCTCGACGGCATCGACGGGCCCAAGGTGGACAAGCACTCCACCGGCGGCGTCGGCGACAAGGTCTCCCTCGTCCTCGTCCCCTGGGTTGCCGCTGCTGGTCCCATCGTCCCCAAGGTCAGCGGCCGCGGGCTCGGCCACACCGGAGGGACGCTCGACAAGCTCAGCAGCATCCCCGGCTTCCGCTGGGAGCTGGACCGCGAGGGCTTCCTCCGCGTTCTCCGCAAGGCCGGGTGTGCCATCATCGGCCAGACCGAATCCTTCGTCCCTGCCGACAAGCGCCTCTACGCCCTGCGCGATGTCACCGCTACCGTGGACAGCATCCCCCTTATTTGCTCCTCCATCCTCTCGAAGAAAATCGCCGCCGGCATGGAATCGCTCGTCATGGACGTCAAGGTGGGCAGCGGTGCCTTTCTCGAAGAGGAACAGGAGGCCGAAGCCCTCGCCTCGGCGCTGGTGGAAGTCGGCGCGGCGCTCGGCAAGAAGGTCGCCACCGTCGTCACGCAGATGGGCCAGCCGCTCGGCCACGCCGTCGGCAATGCCCTTGAAGTGCGCGAGGCGCTGGAGGTGCTCAAGGGCGGCGGGCCGGAGGACGTGCGGGAGGTCGCCCTCCGGATTGGCAGCGAAATGCTCATCCTTGCCGGGCTGGCCGCGGACCTTGACGAGGGGCGGGCAAAATTACTCGCCGTGTTGCACGACGGCACCACCGTCGATCAATTCCGGCGCTGGGTTGAGGCCCAGGGCGGCGATCCTCGCGTGGCCGATGACCCCGGACTGCTTGAAGTCTCCCCCGAGGCCACCGTCCTTGAGGCCCGCGAGCCCGGCCACATCCACTCCATGCGCACGCGGGACTTCGGTCTTGCTGCCAACGTGCTCGGTGCTGGGCGTACAAGACTTGGGGACCAAGTGGACCTCGGCGTCGGCCTTGCCGTTCACCGGAAAGTGGGGGATCGGGTCGAGGCAGGCGACCCGCTGGTAACGGTTTATCACCGTGGCGGGAAGAATCTGGAAGAAGCGGAAACGATCTTGCGTAGTGCCATATCGGTGCGGCCGGAGAAAGCTCCCCACTTGCCCCTTTTCCCGGTGAAGCTCTAAGGGCTTGCTCTGCCTGCCCCGCTGTGGCCCGTTTTTCTCTCGGGTGATCAAGTGGGAAGCTTGGGCCAGCCCGGTCCGCCCCCGCCGGGAACCGCGGGTTCCGCCAACAGCCCAAATCGCCAGGGAACCAATCATCGATGGCAGAAAGTAACGCCTACGCGACACTCGGCCTGAACAAGGGCGCCTCCGACAAGGACGTCAAGAACGCCTACGTCAGCCTCGTCAAGAAGTTCGACCCCGAGAAACACACCGAACGGTTCATGGTCATCCAGAAGGCCTACGACCGGCTGCGTGACACCAAGCTCCGGGCCCGGGAGGACGTCTTCACCTTCAATCTGGCCCGCGGCGAGTTCCTCTTTCAGGATGACGAGCGCTTCACCGGCGAGGGCGAGCCCGACGAGGTCCCCATCTCCAAGGCCCGTGTCGCTTACCACGACAACCCCATGGACGAGGAGAAGAAGCGCGACTTCTGCCGCCTGCTCTTCCAGCGTGCCCACCACGCCATCCAGCGCCGCAAACTCAACGATGCCATCCGCGACTGGACGGAAATCCTCGAAATCGAGCCCTCCAACATACGTGCCCGCCACAACCTTGAGCTGGCCAGCGCCTCGCTCGGCGTCTCCTACGCCCTGCACGGACTCCACGACGAGTCCATCGAGCTGTTCGAGCAGGCCCTGAAGCTCAACCCTGACAACACCGACGTTATCCACAACCTCGCCCTGGTCTGCGAAAAGGGCGAAAGCTGGGAGAAAGCCGCCAAGTACTGGGGCGAGGTCGTCCAGCGCTGGCGCGCCCGCCTCGACGAGGAACCCGAGAACGAGTACCTCCGCTTCTGCGTCATCGAGGCCCTCAACCACTACGGCGAGTACACCGACTTCGAGGAGGCCAAGAAGAACGCCCTCGACGCGGCCAGGGAGCCCGCCGGCAGCACCCGCCAGCCCGAGCGCGAATCGCTTTCCACCGCGAAAGGCCGGGCCCGCCATGCGCTCAGCCAGGTCCGGGGCAGCAAAACCGTCGAAAAGCGCCACTCCATCTCCTCCAAGAGCCTCGAACGGTTCCGCGAAATCGTGAACCTCAACCCCGAGGACTTCGAGACCCACTACCAGCTCTGCAACAAACTCATGGAGGACCAGCAGTTCGGCGAAGCCTGCAAGGAACTGCGGAGCCTGGCCAAAAAGCATCCGAAGAACACCGAAGTGCTCAACCTGATGGGATGGGCGCTGCTCAACAGCGGCGATAAGGAGGAGGCCTTCCAGTGCTGGAAGCGCAGTCTGGTCATCGATCCGAAGAACCCCGCCACCCGCGAGCAGCTCGTCCGGGCGCACCTGATCATGGGCAAGTCCTTCCGTTCCAAGGGCCTGTTCACCCCCGCGCTGGTGCACTTCAAACAGCTTCTGACACTCATGCCCAAGAGCCCGGAGGTCCATCTGGAGATCGCCGCGACCTACGACATGAAAGGCGACGTGCGCTCAGCCGGCCATGAGTACAACCAGGTCCTTGCCCTCGACCCGAAGAACAAGGTCGCCCGCAAGGCGCTCAACGACCTGAGGATGCGGCGGTAATGTGGGCCCGGCTGCACCGGTGGATACGCACTGCCGGTTTCGAGCCGGAACTTACCCGGATGCCGGTGCTCTTTGAAGAAGGGGGCGTAAAGGGGAAGGACTTGCTCCGGCTCCTCTCAGAGACGACAGCCAAGCTGCAGGGAGAGGTGGAGCGTGCCGAAGCCATGGCCCGCCGTGGAGGAAAAGGCCGCAGGGAGAGCACTGAAGACGAGCGCCAGTGGCGCCAGTTTGCCAAGTCCATGCTCCCCGCCCTTGACGCCCTGGACCGGCTGGTCGATATGGGTGAGAAGGCGCCCGGGGAGGACGCCACTTTCAGGAATTGGTTGCAGTCGGTGAAGGCGTTGCGCGTAAGGTTGACCCGCACGATGGAAAGCATTGGACTCAAGCCAGTCGCCTCTGTCGGCTCTCCCGTCGATCTTGAGGTACATGACGTGACCGGGGTCGTCCCGGCAGGTGAATTTCCACCCAACACGGTGGTCGCCGAGCAACTGAAGGGTTATCTTTTCAGAGGCACACTCCTCCGCGACGCCAGAGTCGTCGTGGCCCAATAAACGCAGGCGAGGAATCGGACCATGGGCAGGATTCTCGGAATCGACTTGGGGACCACCAACTCGGTGGTCGCCGTTATGGAAAAACACGGGCCCGTTATCGTGCCCAACAGCCTTGGCGAGCGGCTGACCCCCTCAGTCGTTGGGTTCACCAAATCGGGTGACGTGCTCGTGGGCAAGAAGGCCAAGCGCGGCGCCATCATGAACGTCGGGCGCACGGTCTTCAGCATCAAGCGCCACATGGGCACCAGCCACCGCGTCGAGATCGAAGGCAAGACCTACACGCCTCAGGAACTCAGCGCCATGATCCTCCAGAAGCTCAAGCAGGACGCGGAGGATTACTTCGGCGAGGAAACAAAGCACGCGGTCGTCACCGTCCCCGCCTACTTCACCGAACAGCAGCGCGCCGCCACGAAGGACGCGGGCGAAATCGCCGGCCTGACCGTGCGCCGCGTCATCGACGAGCCGACCGCGGCCGCCCTTGCCTACGGCCTCGACAAGGATCAGGACCAGATTCTGATGGTGTACGACCTTGGCGGCGGCACCTACGACGTCAGCATCATCGAAATCCTCAGCGGCGTCTTCCAAGTCCGCGCCATCAGCGGCAACACGCAGCTCGGCGGCGACGACTTCGACAAGCGCGTCGCCGACCACCTCGTCGAAGAGTTCGAAAAGCAGCACGGGGTGAACCTCAGCGACGACCCCATCGCCATGCAGCGCCTCAAGGAGGCCGCCGAAGAGGCCAAGATCGAGCTGTCCGAACTCAAGGAAACCCACGTCCTCGTCGAAGCCATTACCATGACCGAGAAGGGGCCGCTCACCCTCGACATGGTCATCACCCGCCAGAAGTTTGAAGAACTAACCAAGGACCTGGTCGAGGCAACGCTCCCCCCCATGGAGACCGCGCTCAAGAACGCCGGCATCGAGCCCAAGGACATCAACAACGTCCTGCTCGTCGGTGGCTCAACACGCACGCCGGCCGTCCAGCGCCTTGTCCGCGAATTCACCGGCAAGAACCCCCATCGCGACATATCCCCGGAGGAAGTCGTCGCCTTGGGCGCCGCCGTGCAGACCATCGTGCTCGCCCCGCTCGAAGGCGAACTCGAAGACACCTACGCCACGCGCTACGAAGGCAAGGACCGCCCGGTCATCATCCACATGTCGCCCTTCTCCCTCGGCGTGGGGCTTCAGAACGACCAGATGGGCATCATCATTGAGCGCAACTCCACCTATCCCACCGAAGCCAAGGACATCTTCACCACCACGCGTGACTTCCAGGAGGCCATCAGCTTCCCCATCTACGAGGGCGAGAGCGAGATCGCCTCGGAAAACACCTTCCTGGACCTTCTGCGCATCGAAGGCATCACACCCGCCCCGCGCGGCGTGCCACGCATCGAGGTGACCTTCCGGCTCAACCCCGACCGTATCCTCGAAGTGCGGGCCGAGGACCTCGCCACCGGCGTCGAAAAGTCCGTCGTGGTCGAGGCCACCGACAGCCGGCTGTCCGAAAGCGAGAAGAACCGCATGATGACGGAGGCCCGCGAGCGCGTCACACGCATCCTCCAGGACCGTATCAAGGACTCGCGCGTGGACGAGGCACGCAACCTCATCGAGCGCGCCGATGGCGTGGTCGCCGAAGCCGAGGAGCACCCCATGAAGGACGACCTCAAGAAGCACGTCGAGGCACTGCGCAATGCCCTCGAATCCGACGACGAGGAAGAGCTCAACAAGCAGATGGCCGAGACGCTCCGAACCATCTCCGAAATCGAAGCCGGAGTCTGAGGCCACAGCGCCCCGCTCCCGCTCTCCATTCCAGGCAAGGAACGGTGGCCATCATCTCTCCGCAGGTGATGGCCTCTTTTTTCCATGACGATTCAGATATACAACAGCCTCACACGCCGGAAAGAACCCTTCGAACCCCTCACCCCTCCGAAGGTCCTGTTCTATAACTGCGGGCCCACCGTTTACGGCGAATTCCACATCGGCAACGCCCGCAATTTCGTCGTCATGGACGCGGTCAGGCGCTGGCTCATGGCCCGCGGCTACGAGGTCCGCTTCGCCATGAACATCACCGACATAGACGACAAAATCATCGTCCGCGGCAACGAGGAGGGCGTGCCCCCGGAGGAAATCGCCGCCAAGTACACGGCGTACTTCCTCGAAAAACTCGACCAGCTCGGGAACCTCCCGGCCGACGATTACCCCCGCGCCACGAAATACGTCGGCCCGATGATCGCCCTGGTGAAAAAGCTCGTCGGTCGCGGCCATGCTTATGCCAGCGCGGACGGCTCCGTCTGGTTCGATGTCGCCTCCTTCCCCGAGTACGGGAAACTCTCCGGCATGCCGCTCGACGCCATGCAGCAGGGCGAGCGGCTCGACGCCGAACAGCAGAAGCTCAAGCGCTCCCCGCTCGATTTTTGCCTCTGGAAAGCGGCCAAGGAAGGCGAGCCTGCGTGGAAATCCCCCTGGGGTATGGGCCGGCCGGGCTGGCACCTCGAATGCTCCTGCATGTCCATGAAGACTCTCGGTTCGGAAACCATCGACCTGCACGCCGGCGGCGCCGACCTGCGCTTCCCCCACCACGAAAACGAGATCGCCCAGAGCGAATGCGCCACCGGCAAGCCCTTTGTCCGCTACTGGATGCACAACGGCATGTTGGATATCGAAGGCGAGAAGATGTCCAAGTCCCTCGGCAACATCAAGACGATCGACGGCGTCCTTGCCATCGTCGATCCGCTCACCCTCCGCTATTTCCTCCTGAGCGCACGCTACCGGGACAAACTGGACTTCACCGAAGAGAACCTCAACAAGTGCCGCAGCGCCACCGAGCGGATTGCCCTCGCCACGCGCGAAGCCGGCCGCGTTCTTCGCCGCGCCGGACAGGAGGACGCCGCCTCCAACGCCGATTGGGGCGCCGAGCCGGAGCTTGCCGCTCTCCGCGAGGAGTTCGCCGCCGGCATGGACGACGATTTCAACACCCCCCGCGCCCTCGGGGCCCTGGCCCAGGTGGTCACCTGGGTGAATAACGAGCGCACCGAAGCGGAACGTTCAGGCGGTACGGAAAGACTCGCCCGCGGCCTGGCCCTTCTCCGCGAGCTGCGCGGACACCTTGGTCTTGCCGAGGAACTCGAACCCGCCGACACGCAGCTCGACGCCGAGACTCTCGGCATGCTCCGCCGCGCCCACGAGGATTTTGGCTCGCCCGGCGGCGCGCTCGAAGACCCCGGCGCCATTGTCGAAAGCCTGATCGCGCTGCGCGCCCAGTCCCGGAAAGCGCGCAACTTCCAGCAGGCCGACTCCATCCGCGCCCGCCTCGCAGAACTCGGCATCGTGCTGGAGGACAAGCCGGGCGAAACGACCTGGAAGGTCCGCTGAGGTGACCCGGCGCTCCGCCCGCGCTCCGGCGGAGAACTCCCGCCCGGGGGGCAACCGGCGCTTCGCCCTCCTTGGGTTGGCCACCCTTGCTCTGCTCGCCGCTCTCGGCACCGCCGTGGACTGGCGGGAACTCAGCGCGGCCTTCTCCCGCGCTCACCTGTTTCCGCTGTTTGCGGCCCTTGTCCTGACACTGTTCTTCCCCGTGCTGAACGCTCTCAGATGGCTGACGGTGCTCCGGGCCGCCGGGATCGGGGTATCCTTCGGCCGCTGCTTTGAACTGACCATGGCTGCCTGGCCGCTCGGGACGGTCACCCCCGGCAAATCGGGAGAGTTCGTCAAGGGCCTGGCCGTTCCCAGCCGCACGCTCGGCCTGGGGACCGTTCTCACTGAGCGGGTGCTGGACGTCCTCGTGCTCGGCATTTTCGGCCTGGTTGCGGGGCTTTGGTGGGGTCATGGTCTGGCGATGGCCGGGGGAGCGCTGGGGGTGCTGGCCGCCGGGGGCGTGCTGCTTGGCGCCCCGCTCGCCCTGTCGCTTGTGCCGGAGGGAAAGCTGCGCGAACGGCTCGAAGCCTTCCTCTCCGTTTCGCCCATGCTGATGGCACGGCCGCGCCTTCTGGTGGCCTGTCTTCTGGCCTCCGCGCTGAACTGGTTCCTGTCCATGGGCCAGCTCTGGTACCTGCTCGGGGCCTTCGGTGCCGAACTGCCCCTGGGGCTGATTGCCGCCGTACTCCCCGCGGCGATCTTCGTGGGTCTCCTGCCGGTCACGCTCGCCGGAGCCGGTACGCGGGACGCCGCCCTGCTGGTCCTCGCCGGCCCGGCCGCCGCCCCCGCTGGGGTGCTTGCCGCCTCCATCGTCTATACTTTCTTCGGGTACTTCCTCCCCGGTTTTTTCGGGCTGTTCTTCCTCAGGGCATTGACCGCACCGGCCGGCCCGGCCAAGGCTTCCCCCTGACTGCCACCGGACGGGAGAACCGCGGATGGAGTCTGTATCCGGCCGCACCATGGACCGCAACATGTCGAGCACCGGCACCGTCCGGAAGGACGGGTTCGAGCAGATCGACCGTGCCCGCTCCCGCTCGGTCCGCCTCGTCATCTCCATTCCGGTCCTCACCCTGCTCCTCGTCCTGATCAGTGGTCTTGTTTACTACTTCAGCATCATGGCCTATACGGATGCGGCGGACCTCGGAGCGGGCGAGCGTCAGGACCTGCAGACCACCGCGTTGCGCCTGCTTCAGGTCACGATCGGCCTTTCGATCCTTGCGGCGGGGGTGGGTTACCTCCTCGCCCGCCAGATACTCCGGCCCATCCGCCAGCTCGCCGACACCATGGAGGCCCTTGCCTCCGGGGACCTCAGCCGCAAGGTCCGGCCCGTGCCGCTCGGCGAACTCGGCCAGCTCGGCGTTACCTTCAACCGCATGGTGGAGGAGCTGAACCGGCTTTTCGAGGAGCGCGACCGCCAGCTCCGCCAGTCCTTCGGCGGCGTCCATCTGCTGCTGGACCGCGCAGGCGTGGTCATTCAGGCGGACGCGTCCACAGAGCGCCTTTTCGACATGAGCGCCGAGGACCTGTGCGGCCGCAACATCCTCCAGCACGACGCGCGCATACCCCTGATCGAGCGCAACCCCCGCCTGCTCCAGGCCCTTGCCCGTCTCGTCGAAGCCAGCGGCGAGGGCTCGAAGGAAAACCGCCTCGTCCCCATCCGCCGGCCCGACGGCAAAACCACCAAGTTCCTCGTCTCCTGCATGCCCCTGGAATCACGCCACGGCGGCGAACCGACGCTTCTGCTCATCATCCGCGACGCCAAGGAAATCGCCAGCTTCTACGAGCAGATGCAGCGTGCCGACCGCCTTGCCGCCGTGGGCACCCTCGCCACCGGGATCGCCCATGAAATCCGTAACCCCCTGGCCTCCATCCGCGGCATGATCCAGTTGCTCTCCGAGGACGCTTCGCGGGAGGCGGGCGACTTCGACCCGCAGCTCTACGAGCGCGTACTCCGCGAAGTGGACCGGCTGGATGAACTGGTCGAGGGCATCATGAACTTCGGCCAGGGCGAGCATTCCCCACCCGAGCCGGTGGACCTCAACGGCCTGATGCGCGAGGCGGCAGAAGGTGGACTGCAGCGGGTCCCCGAAGCCCGTGGCATGGTGGAGGTGGAATACGACCTCGACGAATCGCTCCCGAAGGCTACGCTCCAGGCCGGCAGAATGCGCCAGGCCCTGCTCAACCTCGCCATCAACGCCTTTCAGTACTGCGCCGAAAACGGAGGGGGGAAAGTGCGCTTTCACTCGCTTTACCTGCCGGTGAATCAACAACGCCCCATCATCCTGTGCGTAGCAAACACCGGTGAGCCGATCGACGATCAACTGCGCGAACGCTTCTTCGAGCCCTTCTTCACCACCAAGGCGCAGGGGACCGGCCTCGGCCTGCCCATCACCTATCAGTCCATTCTGGCCAACAGCGGCGTGGTCGAAATGGAATGTGAAGCGGGTGAGGTCCAGTTCTGGGTCCGCCTGCCGCTGGACTCGCGCCGCGCCGCCAGCGCCGCCCGCATCATGCCCAGCCACAGCATCGCCACGCCCTTCGCCTCGGACACGCACCCGGGCACCTCCCAATCGCGGGTTTGACACCATGGCCGCGCGCGGGCTAAGGTGCCTGCCGTTTGTGATGACCGGAACGGAATATTTCTGGAAAAGAGGACGACTCTACCCGTGAGAGCCATCATACCCGTTGCAGGTTTCGGCAGCCGCATGAGGCCCCACACCCACACGCAGGCCAAAGTGCTGATGCAGGTGGCCGGCAAGGCCATGCTCGACCATATCATCGACGATCTGGAGGCCGCCGGCGTCGATGGCGTCACCCTTGTGGTCGGCTATTTCGGCGATCGCATCGAGGAGCACGTCAGGAAGCACTACGGGCACCTCACGCTCAATTTCGTCCGCCAGGAAGAAATGCTCGGCCTGGGCCACGCCATCGCCATCACCAAGGATATCCACAAGGACGACGACCGGGTGCTGATCATCCTCGGTGACACGATCGTCAAGGCGGACTTCCGCAAGATGTTCTCCCTCGGCAGCAGCGTCCTCGGCGTCAAGTCCGTGGAGGACCCGCGCCGCTTCGGCACGGTCGAGCTCGACGAGAAGACCGGCCGCATCGTCAGCCTTGTCGAAAAAGCCGAAAACCCGCCGACCAACCTTGCCATCGTCGGTGTCTATCTGCTCGACGATCCGAAGGGGCTTTACGAAGGGCTCGATTATATTATCGAAAAGAACATCCGCACGAAGAACGAGTTCCAACTCACCGACGCCCTGGCCAGGATGCTCGAAAACGGCCACGAAATGCGCTCTTTCGAAATCGAGGAGTGGCTCGACTGCGGCAAGCCGGAAACGTTGCTCTCCACCAACCGCCGGCTTCTCGAGTTGAACGGTTCCGGCGACGTGGAGGAATACCGGAGGCGCTATCCCACCGCGGTTTTTATCCCGCCGGTGGTTGTCGGCGCGGACTGCGAGATCGAAAACTCGGTCGTGGGGCCCTACGTCAGCATGCGCCACGAAGTCGCCATCCGCAACTCGGTCCTGCGGGACTGCACGATCGGCAAGAACGCCACTCTCGAAAAAGTCATTCTACACGATTCCATGATCGGCGAGTTCGCCACGGTGGAGGGGGCCAACGGTTCCTTCAACGTCGGCGATCATTCCGTCGCTTCCAGCAATTGAGGCCATGAAAAAAAGCGTCCTTTTCGTCTGTATGGGAAACATCTGCCGCTCGCCAACGGCGGAGGCTGTTTTCCGTGCACTCGTCCGCCGGCGCGGGCTGGAGGACACCATTGAAGTCGATTCCGCCGGCACCATCGGCTACCACGCGGGCGAACTGCCCGACTCCCGCATGCGCAAGGCCGCCAAGAACCGCGGCTATACGCTCGACTCGCGAGCGCGCCAGGTCAACAGCCGCGACATCGAGGCCTTCGACTACATCCTCGGAATGGACAAGGACAACCTTTTCCATCTCTACTCGCTGGACCGTGGCGGGAGGCACGAGCACAAGATCGGCCTGCTTACCAATTTCCTCAAGCACTCCAACTCCGGCGAGGTCCCCGATCCTTATTACGGCGGGCCCGAAGGATTCGAACGCGTGCTCGATCTGGTCGAGGAGGCCTGCGAGGGGCTCCTCGACACGGTGGTGGCCGAACTCGAAGCCGAAGGGGCGAAGGAGTAACCCCCTGTGCCGCTGCCCGGGCCCCTTGCCGAGGAAATCCAGCAGGCACTCGAGCGCCGGTTCAACGAACCGGTCCGTATAGACGGCACCTCCCCCGTCGGCGGGGGCTGCATCAGCAACACCCAGCGGCTCGATACGGACCACGGCCCGTTTTTCCTGAAGACGAACAGCACCTCGCCCGCCGGCATGTTCACCGCCGAGGCGAAGGGCCTCGCCGCGCTTCACGGGGTGGGGGTGCTCCCCGTTCCCGAGCCCATCTCCGTCGCGGAAACCGAAGGCGCCCGTCCCGCCTACCTGCTCACCACCTGGTTGGAGCCGGGCTCGCCCGGGCCTGACTTCTTCGAGGACTTCGGCCGGCGCTTCGCCCTACTCCACAGGAAAGGCACGGGTGAGCGCTACGGCTTCGAGAGCGATAATTTTCTGGGCTCAACGCCCCAGCCCAACGGATGGAGCGACGACTGGGTCGCCTTCTTCCGCGAAAAGCGTCTCGGCTACCAGCTTCGCCTAGCCCGCCGGAACGGCTATACGGGCGAACTCCAGCGCCTCGGTGACCGGCTCCTCGGCCGGCTTGACGGATACCTCCGCGCGCCGGAAGAACCGCCCACCCTGCTCCATGGCGACCTCTGGAACGGAAACTACCTCTGCAACTCCGCCGGTCAGGCTGTCATCATCGACCCCGCCACCTACTATGGCCGGCGCGAAGCCGACCTCGCCATGACCCACCTCTTCGGCGGCTTCTCCCGCGCTTTCTACCGGGCCTACGAAGAAGAATGGCCGCTCGCTCCCGGCAGCGAGGACCGCCTGGAGATATACAAGCTCTACCACCTCCTCAACCACCTCAACCTCTTCGGTTCGGGCTACCTTGGCGGATGCCTGTCGGTTCTGCGCCGCTACGCTTAGGCGGCCCTTACACTTTGGACACGGTGCAGCGGACCCGGGGCGCCGCGAGGATTTCCCGCCAGGGCACGGAGGGCGATTCGACCCGCAGCCGCAGCGCCTCCTTGCACACGTCGAATGTCGAGTGGCCGTCCGGGGTGAGCAGTGTCACCGCGAGCGTGGCCTCCGTGCGGACGAGCGGCCAGCGCTCCACCTCGAACGCCACCGTGGCCCCTCCATTCTCCAGCGCGAGGGGAGGGGAAAGCTCCTCCGCCAGCAGCCTTCCGTCCTCCCAGCGCCAGCGCTGAAACACGCGCACCTCCGGCGCCGTGCCCTCGATGCTGATTTCCAGCCGGGCCGGCTCGTCCGTATAGACGGTGTTCCCCTCCCGTCCCCCGGCGGAAAACCGCACCGACGTCACCCGCGCCGTGCCCCAGCGTTCCAGTTCCGCCTCCGGCAGCGCCGTCTCCGGCATCCGTGCCACCATCGCCCGCGAGTAGGCCGCGTGAACGTGCTGGGGGCTGCCCTCCTCCAGGATGCGCCCCTCGTCTATCCACATCATGCGGTCGCAGATATCGCGGGCGGTCGCCGTCTCGTGCGTCACGATCAGTGCGGTCACCCCACGCTCGTGCAGTTCCAGGAGTTTCAGGATTCCCTTCTGCTGGAACTCTGCATCGCCGACCGCCAGAATTTCGTCCACGAGGATAATGCACGGGTCCAGGTGCAGCGCCACCGAACACGCCAGGCGCGAATACATCCCGCTGCTGTAGTGCTTCACCGGCTCGTATAGAAACTTCTCCAGCCCGCTGAACGCGATGATCTCCTGCAGGCGCGAATGAATCCGCTCGTGCGGAAAACCCAGCAGCGCCCCGTTGTAGAAGATGTTTTCCATGCCCGTCAACTCGGGATGAAAGCCGACGCCAAGCTCCAGCAGCGAGGTCACCGGCCCGCTCACCTCCACCGTGCCGCTCGTGGGGACGGTGATGCCGCCGATCAGCTTCAGCACCGTGGATTTCCCCGCGCCGTTGGGCCCGACGAGCCCGAGCATCTCGCCCGGCTGCACGTCGAAGCTCACTCCCTCCAGCGCGAGAAACGGTGTGCGGCGGAAGTGCTCGAACGCCTTGTTGAGCACCCACGCGCCGAGCCGCGGCGTGGCCCGCTGGATGATCTCGTAGCGCTTCGTAACGTCGCGGAATCGAATCGATCCCTTTGGGAGCATGCCGTTCGCACCCGTGGCAGATTTACCGCGCCGGCGTTCCTGCCGGCCGCCACTCAACTCCCCCAGCAGCGGCCCCGCCGTGTCAAGGTGGCTTCAGCAGCGGGCGGGCCCTGCCGGCCCTTGAGTACCAATCAAGGGACCCAAGTGACCGAAGGGACTGAAGGGACGCGGGCTACCACTCGTGCTCCTCGTCGAAGAGGAGTTCGCTGAAATGAGTCTGGATGTGATTGTGGAGCTGGACCTTCAGTGCGTTCCGTCCCCCGTCCTCGTGAGTCTCGCGGAGGATGATGGAAAGATGGCGCCAAAGGATGGACAACTGCTCTTCGTTCATGGACTCGGGCACAAAATGGATGCGCAAGAAGACCAGGAGGGCTGCCGTGTCCGGCGGGTCCACGAAGTATCCGATGTCCTTCAGATCGCGGCGCCAGGCCTCCTCGAGGTATGGTCGAACCATCTCGTGGGTATCGGAATCCCTGTAGTAATCCACGATAGACACTGCGGGGGGTTCCGTCTCCCTTGCCGCTTCCAGTCCCCGTTCGAGCGCCTCACCGGCGCGGGCGTAGTACTCCGACGCGCAGCCCTCCTCGAAGGGGAAGTCGTCCGCCGCTTGGATATGCGCTTCGAGAGCTTGCTGTTGCTCGCCGGTCAGCTTTACGTCCCATTGGGCCGGATCGGGCTCGTAGGGTTCGAAAGGCGGCGCATCCTTCATTGTAAGTGCCACGCCCAGATCCACGTAATACGAAGCCCACTCGTCCAGCAGCGGCAGGGTGGCCGGGTCGGTGCGGTCGAGTTCTGCCAGCTTCCTTTGAATTTCCTCGATCCGCTCGAATCTTGGGTCGGTTTCTTCGGTGGCGCCCGCAAAAAGCCGCCGGAGTTCCTCCCCGTGGGGCAGGCCCGGCTCCTCCTCCGCGACCTCCGTCTCCGGGGTGTTTCTCCCGCACCCTGTGGCGAGCAAGGCCATGAAGCTCATCGCAGCCAAAATAGCAGCGGCGAGGATCTTGCCACTCAGGGTCTCCTGTATGGACCACATATCAGCCTCCTTGGCGCTCCTGGTAGAGGGACGCGGCTACCACTCGTACTCCTCGTCGAAGAGGAGTTCGCTGAAGGAGGACACCACTGACGTATGCAGCACCATCTTGAGGGCGTTTTGCCCGCCATCGGCGTGCGTCTCCCGGAGGATGATCGAAAGGTGGCGCTTGAATATCGGCACATCCTCCTCATCCACGAACCTGGACAAGTAGGGCTTCATATAATGCAGCAACAGACTCATGTCCGGCGGGTCCATGAAGTATCCGATGTCCTTCAGGTCTCGGCGCCAGACCTCCTCGAGGTGGCTGCGGAGCATCTCGTGGGTTTCATCGCCGTGATAGTACTCTACTATGTACTCGGAGTATTCTGAAGAATCAGGCGGCGAAGTATCCTCGCGTGCTGCACGTTCCAATGCTTCGCCACTCTTTCTTTGCAATTCATTGTACCGTTCTTCCAGTGCTGCGCCAGCCCGGGCGTAGTACTCCGACGCGCACCCCTCCTCGAAGGGGAAGTCGTCCGTCTCGCGTATGTACCGATCCACCGCCTCAAGCTGCGAGTCCGTGAGGTCCGCGTGCCAACTGGAGGAACGGGGTTCGTCAAGCACAGTGAAGAAATCCAATGTATTATCAGGCGGCCCGGGGAAGAAGGTGGAGGCTTCCTCCATGCTCAGCCGGAAAAGCTCGTCCATGAGCGGCAGCGTCGCCGGGTCTTCCCGGTCCATCTCGGCGAGCTTGGCCTCGATTTCTTCCCTGCGTTCAGTAATCGGGGCCGTTTCCTCCATCCAGGCATCGAAATCCTCGAAGCCGGGGAACAGTTCAAACTCGTCCCGCTCCTCCTCCGCGACCTCCGCCTCCGGGGTGCCGCCGCCGCAGGAGGCCATCGCCAGCGGCAACACGCCTGCCAGCATCAGCGCGAGCCAGCGCAACGGGTTCCCGCCTCCAGGGTGGTTGCGTGCAAGGGCCGTCA
>SLMS01000249.1 GCA_007133495.1 Candidatus Sumerlaeota bacterium
GCCCGCAGCGCCTCGCTCTGCGGGGCACTCTCGCGGGAGCTGTCTGCGCTCGCGGGCACCATTGTCCATACGTCGCTCCGCTGCTGCCGTGAGGAGGTTGCCCTCTTCCGGCTGCCGGACATGCGCGAATTCCCCATCGAGGCGGCCACGGAAGTCCTCCGTGCCATGCTGCGCGTCTATACGGCCGGCGCCCTGGAGGGGGCGAAACCGCTCCTGCCCGGCAGGACGCTTCTGCAGGACATCGCTGCCCATCTCGTGCACCCGCCCACCGAACCCGCCGCCTTCCGCCTTCCCCAGGGTATGTGCCTGTGGCTCGGGAAGGAGACGCTCCTCTTCCCCGAGCATCTCTCGCTGGAGGGGGCGCTGCTCCGCTGCCGGGACTGCCTGACCTTCCTGGCGTATCAAGGCACGGAGATCCCCGTTTCCGCCGGGGGCGAATGCAGCCTCGAAGGGGAGACCATCCGTGTGGAACAGCTCCTCGGCCCGCCGGGCGGGCTGCTTGGGCATTTGGTTGCCGGGGGCGAGCGGGTGGCCTGGCTGGACGAGGAGGCGCTTGGCGGGCCGCTCGTTTTCCGCCGCGCCCGCCGGCCGGACTGGGTGGAGCTGGCGGACGGGTTGAGCAAGCCGGTACTGAAACTTCTCCAGGAGCGCGGCGTGCCTGCTCCGCTGCGGCGGACGGCGGTTGCGGTGCTGGCCGAGGGCGACCGGCTGCTGTGGATTCCCGGGCTGTGGCGGAGCCCCCATGCGCGGCTCACTCCGGACAGCCGGCGCCTGCTGCGGGTGGAATGGCTGGGGGCCGGCTGCGGCTGAAGGGCCGGAGGAGAAGTGCCGGCGCGGAGGGCATATTCCGGTTGGCCACGGATGGCGCCCGGCGCGAGATGAGAGTTGATCCATAGCCTCCCCTCCGGAGGACGAAGCGAGGCCGTCATGCAGCCACTTGCCGGAGTCATCATGGGCTCGAAGTCCGACTGGGAGACGATGCGCCACGTCGTCGAGACGCTCGAATCGCTGGGTATTCCGCACGAAGTGCGCGTGGTCTCGGCGCACCGTACCCCGGACCTGCTGTTCGAGTACGCCTCGACGGCGGAGGAGCGTGGGCTTGAGGTGATCATCGCCGGGGCGGGCGGAGCGGCCCATCTGCCTGGCATGTGCGCGGCGAAGACGGACCTGCCCGTGCTCGGTGTGCCGATCCAGTCGCGCATGCTCAGCGGCGTGGATTCTCTGCTCAGCATTGTCCAGATGCCGGCAGGGGTGCCGGTGGGGACGCTGGCGATCGGGCGCGCGGGTGCGGTGAACGCGGCGCTGCTGGCCGCCGCACAACTTGCGCGCCACCACCCGAAAATCCGCAAGGCGCTGCGCGAGTTCCGCCGCATCCAGACCGAGACAGTCCTTGCCCAACCCGATCCGAGGCCCGCTGAGGGAGGGACGCCGTGAAGATCGGCGTCTTCGGTGCGGGACAGCTCGGCCGGATGCTCGCCCAGGCGGGGGAGCGCCTCGGCATGGAGTTCCGCTTCCTGGACCCCGCCACGGAGATATCCGCACGCGGGCTCGGTGAGCACCTTTGCGCCGCCTACGAGGACGTTGACGCGCTCGAGCAATTCGTCCGCGGTCTGGACGTGGTGACCTACGAGTTCGAGAACGTCCCGTGTGAGCCGGTGCGCTGGGTGGCCGAGCGCGTTCCCGTGCATCCGGCTCCCGAAGCGTTGCGCCTCGCGCAGGACCGGCTGTTCGAGAAGAACTTCTTCCAGAAACATGGCATCCCGGTGCCGCCTTACGGGGCGGTGTTCTTCAAGGACGAGTACCGGGAGCTGCTCCAGACGATCGGGTTCCCCCTGGTGGTCAAGACACGGCGGTACGGGTACGACGGCAAGGGCCAGCGCACGGTGCGCAACCAGGAGGAAGCCGAGCGCGCCTGGAAGGACCTGCACGGGCTGCCGCTGCTGCTGGAGGGCCACGTGCCGTTCGAGCGGGAGCTGTCGCTGCTCGCCGTGCGCGGGCAGGGCGGGGAATGCCGGTTCTATCCGCTGGTGGAGAACCACCACCGCGACGGCATCCTGCGGCTGAGCCGCGCCCCGGCCGCGGACGTGCCGGCGGTGCTTCAGTCCCGCGCCGAGGAGTATGCCCGCCGGCTGCTCGAGGAGGTGCAGTACGTGGGCGTGCTGGCGATCGAGTTCTTTCAACATGGCGAGGAGCTGCTGGCCAACGAAATGGCGCCGCGGGTTCACAACTCCGGCCACTGGACGATCGAGGGCGCCGAGACCAGCCAGTTCGAAAACCATCTGCGCGCCATCACCGGGATGGAGCTTGGCTCCACAGCGCCGAAGGGGACTTCGGCGATGGTGAACCTGATTGGCATCAAGCCGGATGGCCGCTCGAGCGACGGCCTGCCGCCGGCCCACTGGCACGATTACGGGAAATCGCCGCGGCCCGGCCGCAAGCTCGGCCACGTCACCCTCGTGCGGGAGGCGTTGGAGGTGCTCGAAGAGGACTTGCCTTCCTTCCTCGAAATCGCTGAAACTGTGCTCTAGCTGTTGCTTTTGCAGCGCCCATCCCAGTCTCTCCCGGCAACCAGCCGGAAGAAGGAGTCCATCATGAGTACCATGCAGGTCATGCGTCAGAGCCGCGGTGCGCGGCGGTATGTGAAGTACGGCCTTGTGGCGGTAGTGCTGATCGGAATGGTCCCGACGGTGGTCGGCTGTTTCGGCAGGTTCCCGCTTACGCGGGCCGTTTACAACTTCAACGACGGGGTGTCGGACAACAAGGTGATCAAGTCCCTCGTCATGTGGGCGTTTATCATCATCCCGGTGTACAGCATCGCGACGCTGGCGGACGCGATCATTTTCAACCTGATCGAGTTCTGGGGCGGTGAGCCTGTGGAGATCAGCCACGTTGACCGGCAGGAGGACGGCACGGTGGTCGTCCTCGGGCCGGGTGCCGCGGCCAATGAAGCCGTGTTGACGGTCTCGCGTGATGGTGAGGTGCTGAGCGAGCAGACTTTCGTCCGGCTCGACAGCGGCCTTGTTGAGGTGCGCGACGCCGAAGGCCAGCTCGCCGGCCAGGTCACCCCCACCGCCGACGGGTCCTACCTGCTTCAGGACGCGGACGGGAACACCATCGAGACGATCGCCGCCGAGGACCTCCGCGAGCTGCGCGCCGAGCGCTTCGCCCGCCAGACGATCGGCGGATAAGCCGGACTATTCGGCTTCCTTGAAGAACCGCTCGAGCCGGTCGATCACGCGGCCGGAAAGGTGGCCCGGGATGTGTCTCTCTCCCGGGCCACCGTCTCCTGCCCGGTCGGTCAGCCAATGCGTTGCACCGGAGAGCCACTCCACGTGCAGGCGGGGCATTCTCTCGTCGAGTTCGCGCCAGCGCTGGGCGGCCCCCTCCGGGCGGAGCGGATCGTTCCCCGGCATGGCGACGAGTACGGGTCCTTCGAATTGCGGGAGCTTCTGCAGGGAGCGGCGCTGGCGCACGTCCTCCCACCAGGCGACGGGCCGGCCGAGAAGGATGTCCTGGGGGCGCAGGCCGGTTTCCTCCAGGCGTTCAGCCCGGTCGTGCAAGTCGTAATACTCCGGCTCGTGGGGCGTGACGCCGAGTTCATCCAGCGCCTCCAGGCGCGTGAGGTGCGCAGGGGCGTCCACCCGCAGCAGGGGGGAGAGCAACGCCATGCCGCGCAGCCCCGGCAGCCGTTCGGCCACTTCCGGCAGGAAGAAGGCGCTTTCGCGCTGCGCCAGCAGATAGACGCGGTCAAGGTCGGCGCCGAGGGTGGTGGCGAGGGTCCGGGTGGCCACCGCCGCATCGTTCACGAAATGCGGTGTATAGACGGTTTGGGTGGAGTCCTCTCCGGCGGGCTCTGCGCGGAGCACGAGGATGCCACGGGAGGCCAGGCCGTGGGCCAGGTCCCGCTGGAAGGGGTTGGGGCCGATGATGCCATCGATGTCGGGTGCCTCGAGGTCTGGGAGCAGGAACACGGCGGGCACGCGCCGGCCTTCTTCGGCTTCGCGGGGAATGGTCAGGTGCCCGGTCAGGGTCCCGCTGGCGGCGGGGATGCGGCGGGTGACTTCGCGGAAGCGGTCGCGGTCAACGTACTCGGCGTCGGGGCGCTCTCCCCACAAGGTGTGGTCCAGTTCCAGCTCCTGCCCCCGGACGCGGGCGCGGACCGGGCGGATGCTCAGTTCGCGAAGGCCCCCTTCGCGCCAGTCGCCCTGCCAGGCAAGGAGCAGCTCTGCCTCCCCGCGTTCAAGGACGATGGGAACGCGTGCCCGGCGCACGCCGCCGGATGAGAGGTCCGGTGGGTGCACCCACTCGGCCGCCTGCATCAACCGCAGTCCTCCGCCCACGTCGAGGAGCCGTTCGCGCTGCTCGGCCAGCCGGACAGCGGAGAGGCGCCTTTTGAGAGTGTCGGACATGGCGGCGTCGATGGCTTCGATGTCGCCGTCGAGGAACTGGCTTGCGAACTGCTCGGCGGCGCGCAGCTCTGTCAGCGAGTGGATGAACGCTTCGCGGCGTGCGGCACGGTCGAGCGCCTCCTCATCCTGGGCAGCGCCCGGAACGGTCAGAATTGCCATGAAGAGCAACAGGCCAAGGAACCGCAACTTCTGTCATCCTCCTCCCGGACGTCTATTCCGCCGGGGACATTCCGATTGAGCCATGCTTTCCCCCCTACGAACAATCCCATTCAGTGCTGACCAACCCTTGCCCGAGAGAGATATACCCGTGCCGAGAATCTCCACGTTTTTTCTGCGGAGCCTATCCATTTTCGCCCTGGCCGCCATGGCCGGCGTGCTGGGAGCCTGTGCCGCCAGCCAGCGCGCCAGCAGCCTTGAGGACTACCGCCTGCCCACCCGCGGCGGCGCCCTCGACCAGGAGGTGTGGGAATCCGCCCGCGAGGACGACCGCCTCGTCCACAGCTTCAACCAGACGCGGTTCTGGCTTCTGCCGCTCAGCCTCTACGTGAAGCAGTTCCGGCTCGACGAGAATACCGACCGGGCGCAGGCAACCAATCTGCGATGGAACGACCTCTCCACGCCGGTACTCCTCACCTTCCTCCCCCTGCGGGTGCACTACTCCGAGCATTACTACACCGAAGGGGAGGAGGAGCCCGTGGGCCGGTTGGGCTTCTGGTGGAACCCGTTGTGGACCGGCTCGAACGTCGACCCGGCACCGGGACAGGAACGCGTGCCGGAAATCAGGGCGATCGGCGTGCCGTTGCTGTTCTCCTACATCCGGGC
>SLMS01000060.1 GCA_007133495.1 Candidatus Sumerlaeota bacterium
AGCCGCGCAGGTTGCCGGTGCCGCCGACGAAGAAGCGCTCGCTCAGGCCGACCTCGCGGGCATCGTAGGGCATCAGGCCTACGCTGTGCTCGTAGGCGTACACGAGGTCGCTCTGCTCCAGTGGCTGGGTGTACCACTCGTAGCCGTGGAGGAACTTGAGCAGGAACCCGTCGGCGATGCCGGTCTCTATGCCGCCGCTGATGGCATGGCCGCGTGTGGGCAGGTGTGTGTCGTCGCGATGGTCGCGCACGACCATGGGGCGGACGGCCAGGACGGGGTAGTTGTCGAAGCTCTCGTCGGTGTCCCGGTCGAAGCGGTAGAAGCGGACGTGCTCGGCGCGGAAGCGCAGGTAGCCGTAGATGCGCTCGCGCTCGGAGATGGGCCGGCCGAACTCGGCCGAGCTGCCGTACACGCGCTGGCGATACACGCGGAACCGGTCGGTGGTACGGAACAGGTTCAGGTCGAGCGAGGTCTGCGTGTCGCCAAGATAGCGCTGGAAGTAGCCGAGCCGGTAGGCGGTGTTGCGTGTGCCGAACGTGGCGGCGGCGCGGAAGCGGTTGGCCTCTCCGCCGAAGTTGGGCTGGACGAGCTCGAAGGTCACGGTCGGGCCGGAGACCTCGCCGACACCGGCGGAGGCACCGACAAAGGCCGCCGCGGGGTCTTCGTCCACCTCGATCACCGCGTCGCGCACGCTGGGGTCGGCGGTCGGTTCGCGTGTGACCTGAACCCGCCGGAAGATGCCCAGGCGGCGCAGGCGGTGGACAGTGCGTTGCTCGTCGGAGAGGCGGTATTTTTCACCCGGCTCGAGGCGCACCTCACGCATGATCGTCTCATCTTTTGTGGGCGGGGCGAACCAGTCCATGAACCGGTCGAAAAGGTTCAGTTCGATGTCGAAATCGAACTCCTCCTTCCGGAGGCGGATTTCGCCGACATAGACGGGAGGGCTCTCGTTGACCTCAATGACGATGTCCACCTCGCGCGCCTCGCGGTTGCGCTCCAGGCGGTAGGAGAGGTCGGTGTCGATGTAGCCCTCGTTGCCATAGAGTTCGCGCAGGCGGTCGAGGGCTCGGACAAGGCGCCGGCCATCGAACGTGCGGTTGGCCAGGGTGCGGGTGATGCGGTCCACCTCCTCGGGGTGGAAGTAGGTGACGCCTTCGGTGCGGACGCTGGTGACGCGGTAGCGCGGGCCGGCCTCTATCTCGTAGGTCAGCTCGATGGTCTGGTTTTCCTCGTCATAGTCGAAGGTGCCGCGGCGCGCCTGGGCGTCGAGGTAACCGGCGCGCTGGTAGAGCGCCTGGATGATCGACAGGTCGTCCTCCACGGCATTCTCATCATAGTAGTTGTTGAAGAAGAGCAGGCCGGGAGCGTTGCTCACCCTCATGCGGATGTAGAAATCGCTGAACTGTTCGTTGCCGGGCAGATGCAGGCGGCGGATGCGGATGCGCTGGCCCTCGTTGATGTTGATGACGACGTCGGCCACATTGTCATTGCTGGCGACGGGCTGGACCTCCACGCCCACGCGTGCGGCGCGGTAGCCACCGTCGCGGTAGAAATTCTGGAGGTTGCGGATGGTTGAGGCACGGATGCCGGTGGGGATGATGTCGCCCTCGGCGAAATCGAGCTGGTTCTTGATCTGGTTGCGGCTGAAGCGCACGTTTCCGATGATGGAGATTTCCCGGATCATCGGATTCTCGCGGACATGGACCGTCAGGATCACGCCATCCTCGTCCGGCGCTTCTTCCCAACTGATCCGCAGTTGGAGCGGGTCGATCCGGCCGATGTTGGAGATCGCCTGCAGGTCCTCGCGGTAGGTCTGCTCGGTGAAGGAGCGGCCCTGGCGCAACTCCATGACGCGAAGTATGGCATTGGGGGAGAGGCGCTGGAGCCCTTCGACGCGGACCTCGGCAATGCGCGTGCCCTCCTCGGGGAGGGGGCCCGGGCGCGCGGATGCCTCTCCGGCCAGTAAAAACAGGCCGAAAATGAGCATCACAACCGGGCTAAACGCGGACTTGAACGGCAATGGGCGAGGTCCTCTCCCTGGTGCCGGGAATGCACCCCGATGGCTCCGGAAACGGGTTTCCGGACATAGGGGTTGCCAAGCGCCCGAGAGAAGTCGTTTCCCACCCCGAACAAGGGCAACGGAAAAGCCCACTTCAAATGCTCAGAACCGGCTTGCGATGGTAAACCGTTGCCCCCTTGATGGGACGCGAAAGGATTAATGCATGAGCACGACGCAACACCCGTCAGCTTCGGAGGTCCGCGTTGGGGCCTACAACCTCGCCTTGGAAGGCCAGGGGATTCGGCTGACCAGGCACCGTCCGCTCGGGACAAACATCGCCAGCCCGCTGCTTGTGTTCCAGATCGACGAGGTCGAGGGGACCCGCAACCACCCGGTCAAGTTGCACCGGCTGGTGGCGGGCAGCCAGAAGGATCAGGCGCTCTTTCACGGCTACACCCGCCAGCAGATATCTTTCGATGGGGAAATCCAGCCCGATCAGACGGGAGAAGGTCTGCGGGTGGCCATAACGGTGCTGGACACTTCTGAACCGTTCACCGGACGGGTTTCCGCGCGGCTGAACATCCCCGCGGACGGTGATCCGTGGTGGTTGGTGCCAGGGGTCTTCTACGGGGATAACCGGCCCGGCAATCCGGGGCTGCCGCGTCCGGCCTATTCGGAGGTCCACCGCGACCCCAAACGGCTGCTCTCGCCGCAGTGGGCCTTCCGGGCCGACCGGGCGGCCCTTCCGATGGTGTCGCTGTGGAACCATGGGTGTTACGCGGCTCTGCACTGCGGCACCACCTTTGGGCGGAAGCCGGCCGAGGAATACGACCCCGCGGGTATCTGTGGGCTCGGGTTTGGTCAGGACGACGGGGAGCCCTACCTGGCTGTTCATTTCCCATACCGGGAAGCGCCCGTCCGCTACGCGTTCTGCGAGCCGGGGGAGGACGCGCCGGCGGGGCAGTACTTCAGGCTGGAGGAGGCCGAGTCCCTTCGAATTGAGATGGAGATTCGCGTTACCTCCCCGGCCCGGAACGCACACGTTCAGCCATTGCAGTTGTCGTATGAAAGGTCCCGCGAGCAACTGCCACCGGCCGAAGCACAGGCCCATACCAAGGCTGCACGCCTCGCCAGCGAGGGGATGCTGCGCTGGCACTACGACAGGAAGAAGGGGGCGCTCTACGAGACCTCGCCGCTGGAGTGGTCCGGCCCTTTGCCGCGCGTCCAGGACCAACGCCGCCAGATGCACAGCGGGTGGCTCAGTGGTGCGCTGCCGGCGTATGTGCTCCTTTGGTCGGGGAGGGAGCGTGAGGACAAGGACTGCATCCACGCGGGGACGACGGTGCTGAACCGGATCACCCGGCAGACCGCACCCTGCGGAACGTTGTTCCCCGTCTGGTCGAAGGAGCAGGGATGGTCGTGCAGCTTTGGCTCACGCGACGGTGCAGCGCACTCACGCACGGTGGCGGAAGCTGTCCTGTTCGTCCTTCGGGCGCTTGCGCTGGAATCACACTTCGACGCGGGGCACACGCACTGGCTGGAGGCGGCTGTCTCCAGCCTGAACTACGCCATGGGCGTGCAGCGTGACGATGGTTGCTTCCCGTCGTACTTCGACCTCACCACCGGCGGAGGCATCAGTTGGGAGGGCACGGGCGGGCTGCCCTGGGTCGCGGCGCTTGCCTCGGCTGCCTCCATGCTCCAGCGGGAACACTTCGGGGACGTGGCCGTGCGGGCGGGGGAGTACTACGCCCCGTTCGTCCGAAACGGGCTTCTGTTCGGGACGGTGGAGGACCAGCCGGGTGTCCCCTGTGCGCAGGACGCCGTGTGGGCCGTCATGGCCTACGTCAACCTTTACGACTGGGACCGGGACATTCGCTGGCTGCAACTGGCGTGCGACGCGGCCGAATGGCTCTTTTCCTGGCAGGTGGGCGGGCGCATCCCGTTCCATCGCGACACGGTGCTCGGAGCCTACGGGATCAAGACGCAGGGTGGCGTGGTCGAGTCGGTCTCCTCGCCATACATCGCGGCCAGTGTCCTCTTCTGTTACCGGGAACTCTGCCGGCTGGCGGATTACACGGGCGACCCGTATTACCAGGCGCGGCTGCAGGACGCCGTGCGTTTTGCCGTGCAACTGGTGGCACGGGAGGAGGGGCAGTTCAACGGACGGCGCGGCATGGTTCCAGCCCAGCTCTATCACGTGGACTGGGTCCGGCCGAAGGGGTCGGTGCTGGGTGTCTCGAGCGTTATGACGGCCGCGTTGATCGGTTATTCGGACCTTGTGCAGCGTAATCTCCGCCTGCCGGAACAGACGCACAACTGGACTGAGCTGACGCGCTCGGAACTCGCCGCCCGGAAGGTGGGACGGTACGCGGAGGAGGAAATCCAAGAGCTCGCCGGGCAGCGGGTTGTGCCCGGATGGGAAGCAGATGGGGAGGACTCTCCGCTGGGTCTTCTGATGGGGCTGGCCGCTGGGGAGACCCCGTTCCCCGCAAAGGCTCCCGCACCCAGCCCGGAAGAGGCCCGGACGCCAATCCCCTTGGCCGGTGGCGCCGCTCCATCGCGCCAACAGGCGCCGGCGGCAGAGCCACCGCCGTTTCTGGACCCCTCCCAACGGACACCGGTGCCCTTCGACCCCGCAGGCGGGGCAAAAGAACCCTCCAAGGACGAGGACGGAAAGGCAGCCGAGTCCCGGGAGGAGAGTGGATCGGGGGAGATCAAGTACAAGATTTTCTAGCGGCCGGCAGGTGGGATCGCCGGGGCGGGTGAACGCGTCCGAAGGCCTCCGCTCCTGCGCCGTCTGGCCGCGCTTCCCGGCCGGGGGGCGGTGCCAGCTCCGGTGCCGGCCGTCCTGTCAAACTCCCCCGGGGGGTCGCCGGTCCGCTTGTGGGAGCGCGGTTCCTGAACCGGAAAGCGGGACTGCGTTGTTGACCGGAGACACAATCCAGTGTTCCACTTTTGACGGTACGATTGTTGTGTGCTCGTGCCCACTCAGGCAGCCGTGATCTGCAAACGCCGCAAGCGAGGCCCCATGATGAACATTTCCAAGCTGATGAAGCCGCTGACCGCCGCCGGGCTGGCAGCCTTCCTGACGGTGGCGTTCCCGGAGAGCGCTCCGGGCCAGTCGGCCACCCGCGGACTGGACGAGCGCACCTACATCGAGGTGGTGCGTGATGTTCTTCCCTCCGTGGTCAACATTAGCATCGAACCCGAACGGCGTCGCGCCCAGGCCGAGCAGGAGGACGTTGAGGACCTGCTGGAGTTCCTTTTCGAACGCCGCGACCAGGGCGGGGTGCGCCCATTCCGCTCCGTGTCGGGCTCGGGCGTTGTGGTCCGCGTTGACAACGGCAAGGGCTACGTCCTCACCAACGCCCACGTTGTCTCCCCGATGCGTAACAGCAACGAACTCAGCCTGACATTCCATCAGCGCGAGGACGGCAGCACGCACTACGACCGGACAACGGTCATCACCGGAGAGACCGTCCGGATCGCCGGGACGGACGAGTTCGGTGACCTTGCAGTCATCGAGTTCGACATCCCCGAGAGTCTGGAAGTCAGGCCGATCGACTTTGCCGACTCCAACGAGGTCGAGATCGGCGAACACGTCCTGGCGCTCGGCAATCCGCTCGACCTGAATCATACGGTCACCCGGGGGATCGTCTCGGCCAAGTCACGCTTTCTTGGCTCGAACATCTACTACGATCAGTTGCTGCAGACCGACGCGGTAATTCAGCCGGGAAACAGTGGCGGGCCGCTCGTGAACCTCGACGGCAAGATCGTCGGGATCAACAACGCGATCGCCAGCAGCAGCGGCATGTGGCAGGGGATCAGTTTCGCCATTCCCGGCAACGACGCCAAGCGCGTGGCGACCGACCTGATGGACTACGGCAGGGCGCGCCGCGGCTACCTTGGCGTGTCGATGGATCACGTGCGGGAACTCCAGGACAGGCTGGACTATTACGAACTCGACAGACCCGAGGGCGTGCTGGTGACCATCGTGGTGACCGACAGCCCCGCCGACCTGGCGGGCATCCGGCCCGGAGACATCATCAAGGAGATTGACGGGCGTACGGTGACACGGCCTGACGAGATGCTCCGGGAGATCGCCCGGAAGACGGTGGACTCAGAAGTATCTATACGCCTTGTCAGGCTTACGGAGGACCTCGAGCCGGTGTGGTTGACGCTGGACGCCACGCTTTCCGAGCGTGCGGACGAGGAGTCGGTCCGCCGGCTGCACATGGAGGAAAGCGACCGCGGCACGGCCCGTATTCTCGAAGACAGCGATGAGATCGAGGAGCACTTCGGGTTCACCGTCGAGCCATACGTGGACGAGGACTCCGAGACGGCCGGCCTGCGTGTGACCGAGGTGGCTCCGGGATCGAAAGCTGCCGAACTCGGCCTGCAGGAGGGCGACCTGGTCACAAGTATGAACGGCCGGAGCCTCTGGTCCGTTGATGATTTCGAACGCGCATGGCGCCAGCCCATCCAGGGCGGCCACATGCTGCGGTACGAGCGCGACGGCGAACGCGATCTGATTTCGTTCGACGCCGAAGAGGACGAATAACAAGCAGTGCCCATTCCCCACGAACCAAAGGACATGAGACCGTAATGAGCGTGGATGTGCTCTCCGTTGCCGAGGAGGTCGAGAAACAAAGCGTTTTCGTCGAAGAACTCAACCAGGAGATGGGCAAGGTCATAGCCGGTCAGAAGTACATGGTGGACCGGATGATCATCGGCCTGCTCGCCAACAGCCATGTTCTGCTCGAAGGCGTGCCGGGGCTGGCGAAGACGCTGGCGTGCAAGACGCTCGCGACGACCATTCAGGCGAAGTACTCCCGGATTCAGTTCACTCCGGACCTGCTGCCGGCGGACCTTATCGGCACCCTGATCTTCAACCAGAAGGAACAGACCTTCGACCCCAAGCTGGGGCCGATCTTCGCCAACATCATCCTGGCGGACGAGATCAACCGCGCGCCGGCCAAAGTGCAGTCCGCCCTGCTCGAAGCAATGCAGGAGCGTCAGGTGACCATCGGCGACCGGACCTACAAGCTCGAAGACCCCTTCATGGTCCTCGCCACGCAGAACCCGCTCGAACAGGAAGGCACCTACCCGTTGCCCGAGGCTCAGGTGGACCGGTTCCTGTTCAAGCTCCGCATCGGCTATCCCCTGCGGGATGACGAGATGAAAGTCCTCGAGACGATGACTTCGGTCAGGACTCCCGGGGGGGCGATGGAGGACCTGCCGGTGCCCCAGCCGGTTGTCACCCCCGAAAGCATCCGGGAGGCACGGGCGGTCATCGACCGCATCTATATGGACGACAAGATCAAGACGTATATCCTCGACCTTGTGGGGGCGACGCGCAATCCCTCCGGCTACCGGGTACAGTTCCGTACCCACAACGGGCGGGCGCTGGAGCAGGTCATCGCCGTGGGTGCCAGTCCGCGCGCCTCGATTGCGCTGGTGATCGCCTCCAAGGCGCATGCGTTCCTCCGTCACCGGGGACACGTGACTCCCGACGACGTGAAGGCGATCGCTGCGGACGTCCTGCGCCACCGCATCATGACGACCTACGAAGCCGAGGCTGAAGAGATCACTCCCGATCACATTGTCCGCCAGCTCCTCGACCAGGTGGAAGTGCCCTAGGGAATCCCTGCCATGCCGATTCCGGAAATACTTGAAGACGCAGCGGACGTGCGCCGGCTGGAGATCATGACCCGGCGGATCGTGAACACCGTGCTGGCGGGGGAGTATCACTCCGCCTTCAAGGGCCAGGGCATGGAGTTCAGCGAGGTGCGCGAGTACCAGCTCGGGGACGACCTGCGCACGATCGACTGGAACGTGACGGCGCGCACGGGGGACCTGCACGTCAAGCGCTACGTGGAGCAGCGGGAGCTGACCGTGTTCTTCGCGATCGATGTGTCGGCCTCCTCGCTCTTCGGCTCGGTCCGCCGGCGCAAGCGCCCGCTCGCCGCCATCGTGACGGCAGTGCTCGCCTTCTCCGCCATCCGGAACAACGACCGGGTGGGGCTGATGCTTTTCTCCGACGAGGTGGAAAGCTACATCCCGCCGAAAAAAGGCCGCAAGCACGGGCTCCGCGTCGTTCGGGAGTTGATCAATGAGCCCGCCCACCGCGGCACCGATATTGTCTCGGCGCTGCAGACATTCAACCGGCTGCAGCGGCGGAAATGCATCGTATTCCTGCTGTCGGACTTCCAGCAGCCGAATATACGCAAGGCACTTGCGGTGACGGCCTCGCGCCATGACCTGATCTCCATTTCGATCACCGACCCGCGGGAGCTTTCCGTCCCCAACGTCGGGTTGATCAATCTGGAGGACGCGGAGACGGGCGAGACGATGCTGGTGGATACTTCCTCGCTGAGAGTGCGCAAGGCTCTTGAGAACCGGTTGCAGGAGCGCCACGAGAACGTCGGGCGCATGATGCGTCAGCTCAAGATAGACCACATCGATCTGCGGACGGACGAGGACTTCTCGCTCCCGCTGATCAACTTCTTCACCGCGCGCATCCGCCGCGCCGGGAGGGGGTGACCAGTGCGCGTCTATACGCTCCTGTCCGCGGCGATGGTGCTTCTGCTGCTTCTTGGGGGAGGCGTGCTGCCCGCAGAGGAGTCCGCGCCGGGGGCGAACGGCTTTGATCCGGAAGATGAGGACCCCGTTCGGCTGGAGGTTTCCACCACGGAACTGGAGGTTGGCAGCCGATTCTCCCTTACGTTTCAGCTTCCGGTTGGCGCGCGCTACGACCGGCTTGAGTTCGAGCTGCCGCGCGGCCAGTCTCACCTCTGGCGTTTCGGCGAAGTGGAGCGCACGGGGACCAACACGTTTGCGGTGGAGGGCCGGCCGCTGCTGCGCGGGGAGCATTCGCTTGGGCCGCTGGAGGTGACTCTTTCCACCGAGGACGGCGAGTCACAGGCTGGCGTTTTGACGGACCGGCTCTCGCTCGAAGTCGCCCCCCCGGACGGTGAGTTCACGGGCGAGCTTCGCGGAACGACAGGGCCGCTTGGACTCCCCTTCGATTATTTCTGGCGGAACGTGATTCTCGGCACGGCGGCCGCCATTGGGCTCTTGCTGCTGGCGTGGCTGGCCTGGCTTGTCTATAAATTCGTCCGCAAGCGTGCTGCGCGCATCCTGGCACCGGTGCCGCCGAATCCATTGGAGGAGGCATTCTCAGCCATCCGGACCCTCAAGAGCGGCGAGGTGCTGGAGGAGCACGGTGTTGAACGTTTCTATACGCAGCTTTCCACGCTCCTGCGCCGGTATCTGGAACGCGAGTTCGACTATCCGGTGCTGGAGATGAGTGAGGACGAGGCAACAGGGCTGCTCAGGGGGCAGCTTCGCTGGCTCGACCACGCGAAGGACCTCGGGGCGGTGCTGCAGAGGTCCTCGCTGGCCAAGTTCGCCCGCCAGGAGGTGACAGACGAGGAGGCCATGCACGATTGCGGAGCCGTTGAGCAGTTCCTTGTCTCCGAGGAATACCGGAAGAAGGCGGAGCAGGCCGCCGAGCGCAAACGCGCCGCGCAGAAGCAGGAGTCCAGGGAGGACCGTGCCGCATGATGGAGGACGTGCTCTACCGTTTCCTGCATCCCTGGATGCTGGTGCTTCTCCCGCTGCCGTTTATTTGGTTGATGTTGCAGGTCCGGCGGGAGAAGAAGAGTCCCCCTGCGCTGCTGTACAGCGATCTATCCGTTGCGCGGGGGCTCCCGGTCTCGATGCGCCAGCGGGCGTGGCGGCTGCTTCCGTGGCTGCGGACGGGTGCACTCTGCCTGGCGATTATTGCTTTGGCCCGGCCACAATGCGGCACGGTGGAGTACAGCGCGAGTGCCGTGGGTGCGGATATTTCGATGGTGATAGACGTTTCGGGCTCTATGCAGGCGCGGGATGTTCAACCGAACCGCCTTGAGGCGTCCAAGACGGCGGCGGCGGAGTTCGTCCGCTCGCGCCGCAACGATCGGGTCTCGGTGGTGCTGTTCGGCGAGGACACCGCCGTGCTCTGCCCGCCGACACTCGACATGAAGGCGGTCGAGATGTTCATAGATTCGATATACAACGGCATCATCAGCAGCCGTGCCACAGCCATCGGCGACGGACTCGGCAGGGCCATCGACCTGATGAAGGATTCGGACGTGGAGTCCCGGGTGATCATTCTGCTCACTGACGGCGACAACAATGCCGGCGTGCTGGAACCGCTCCAGGCAGCGGAAATGGCCCGGGCGCTCGATATCCGTATCTATACAATCGGGGTCGGTCAGCCATACGTTCCCGGCCTTTCGATCCGGGCGGATTTTGACGAAAGGCCGCTTATCGAAATCGCTGAAATGACCGGCGGCGAGTATTACCACGCGGGGGACGAAGAGTCTCTTGAGCAGGTTTACCGCGATATTGACGAGCTGGAGCGGTCACCGATCGAGGTGGACGAGGTGGCCGACTTCAACGAGCGGTTCATGGTGTTCTGGTTCCCCGGCCTGCTGCTGCTGGGGGTGGAGATTTTCCTGCGCGCCTTCTGGCTGAGGAGGTTGCCCTGATGGGTTTCATCCATCCTGAGGTGCTCTGGCTTTTCGTGCTGATCGTGCCGCTGGCCGTGCTGTGGTCGTTCACGCGCAAGCGGCGCGACAAAAAGCTCTCGCAGTTTGCCGTTCCGGAGAACTGGAACGTGCTGAACCGCACGGTCTCCCCGCGGGCGCGTTTTCACAAGGGGGCGCTCATCCTCCTGGCGCTTTCCCTGTCCGTCGTGGCGGCGGCCCGGCCGTACTGGGGCGAGAGGGAGCAGGAGCTTCCCCAGCGTGGCCTCGATATCATCTTCGCCGTGGACGTGAGTTATTCGATGCTGGCGCGGGACGTTCCGCCAACCCGCATGGAACACGCCCGCACGCTTCTGCGCGAAGTCCTGGCGCAGATTCCCGGCAATCGCGTTGGCATCATGCCCTTTGCGGGCGACGCTTTCATGCAGTGCCCCCTCACGCTGGACTACAGGATCGTCGCTGCCATGTTGCGGGAATTGGACCATCGGGCCGTGGAACGTCCGGGAACAAATGTCCCCGCGGTGATAGACCAAGCCATCGAGGTGTTTGAACGCTCGGGCAGCGGGACGCGTGTCATCGTGTTGCTGACGGACGGCGAGGATCACAGCGAGGCCATCGAGGCCGCCGCGCGCCGCGCCGCAGAAAACGATATTATCGTCTATGCGCTCGGAATCGGGACGCTCGACGGGTCCCCGATTCTGATGCCCGACGGAACCTACCTGCAGGACCGCGACGGAAACACCGTACTCAGCCGGCTGGATGAACAGATTCTCGCCACGTTGGCGAACGAGACCGGGGGGCGCGCCTATACGATGGGGGACGGTTCACGGCTGGACCCAGGCCCGCTTGTTTCCGATCTGCAAGGCCTGGAGCGGGGCGACTTCGGCCAGCAGAGCCGCGTGATTCGCGAGGAACGGTATCAATGGCCATTGGCGGTGGCTTTTCTCTGCCTGCTTGCGGAGGGACTGCTCGGTGAACGCCGTCTGCGCGAACGGCGCCGCAAAGGCGGCGCACAAGGCAAACAACCGGTCCTTCAGGAGGCTGCCTGATGAAACGCCGTAATACACGAGTCATTCTTCTCGGTGCCGCGCTTGCAGTCGGAGGCTCCACGCTTCACGCGCAGGAGGGTGGCCGCAGTGGCGACCGCGACCTCGGGTTCACCTGGTGGAACGATCTGCCGGCGTTGATCGAAAAGGGAAACGAGGCCTACTTCGAAGAGCGCTTGGAGGAGGCCGAGGACGCCTACCTTGGGGCACAACTTCAGGCGCCGGACGCACCCGAGACGGCGTTCAACCGCGGTCTCGTGCAGGGCCGGCGAGGGAACTATTCCGAGGCAATCGACGCGTTTGAACGGGCACTCCAACGGGCTGGCGAAGACGCCGGCCTGCGGGCCAAGGCAAACTATAATCTAGGCCTCATGCACTGGAACCGCGCCTTCGAGGCGATCATGGAGGAGGAGGATTACGAAACCTCGCTGGACGAGGCGCTGCAGTCGCTCGACCGGTTCGAAGATGCGCTCCGGTACGAGCCGCAGAACGATGCGGCGCTGGAAAACCGCCGGCAGGTGCAGCATTTCCTGGAGATGTTCGCCACCCCGCCCGAACCGGAACCGGATGAGCCGGAGCCGGACGATGGCGACGATGGGGGGCAGCCGCAGCAAATGCCCATGCCGGACATGAATGGCGACGATGAGGAGGATGCCTCCCCCGACGAAGGAGACCAGGAAGAAGGCGAGCAGGAACAGCCCGCCGAAGGTGATCCCTTTGAAGACGAGAGCGATGAGACCGAAGGCGAAGGCGAGCCGGAGCCCGGCGAGGACACACCCGCCGATGCAGACCCGGATGACGGTGACCCCATGCAAACAGACCCGGCACCCGGCGACGACGAGCCACTCGAACAGCCAGCCGAATTGACCCCCGAGGAAGCCCTTGAACTGTTGAACCTTCTAGGTGAGCGCCAGGACCTGGTGCTCCGCCAAGGCCGCACCGGTGCCACACGTGAAGAGCCGGAGAAGCCCTGGTGAGAGGAGAGAGTAGAGCCATGCGATTCTGCCGAAACGTTCTCTTCATGCTGATTGCCGCCGGGACGATGCTCCACGGCCACGCCGTGGCAGAGCCCGACGGCAGCTCCCCCGATCAGGCGCTGCGGACCCCTCCGGCCGAAATTATCATCCGGGCGCACGTGGACAGTGAGAAGGTCGTCGTGGGTGACCGGTTCCGCTTTTTCGTCTCTGTACACGGCGCGCTTTCGGTCGAGCAGCGCCGCGTGCCCTCCTTCGCGAATATTCCTGAGCTTGAACTGCTGGACGGTCCCCGGCTTGAGTCGCAGATGCTGGCGCAGAACGGGCGGAGGCGGCTTCAGACCTCCGACGTCTATACCCTGCGGGCGCTGGAAACGGGCGAAGCCGTCATCCCGCCGGCCCGAATCCGCCTCAACGGCGTCTGGTATGAAACAGAACCGGTGAGGGTGGAGATTGTGGACGTGCCCGCACTGAGCGAGGACGGATTTGAGGACGCGCTTTCGGCGACCACCGGGCGCTCCTCCATCGACCGGCAGTTGAACGGCCGGCTGTTCGCCCTGATCGAGGTGCCCGAAAATGTCTATCGCGGGCAGGCGGTTCCCGTGCAGATATATGTCTATCGTGATCCCCGGATCCGGCCCTTTCAGCGCTGGCAACTGACACAGGAACCGGGAGGCCGGGACTTTGTGATTCCGTCAGCAGCGGGCCCACGGTCTGCCGGGCAACAACAGGTGCGATGGGAGCCGACGGAGGTCGCCGGGCACCAGTTCGAGCGCGCGCTTGTCCATACGCATTACGTCGTTCCCACCAGGAGCGGCTCGCTGCGGTTGGAGCCACCAATGCTCCAGGTTCACCTGCCCACCGGGGACTCTCGCTCGCGCGCGCCGATCGACGATTTTTTCACCGGCCGCAGTTCCACCGTCCCGGCCGAGTTGCCGGTTCGTTCCAGGAGTATCCGCGTGGAGAGCCCGCCCACGAAACCCGACGAGGCGCTGGTCCAGTTCATTGGAGACGCGACGGCCGCCGTGCAAGTGGACCGCACGGAGCTGCCGCAGCGGGAACTGCTCACGCTGACGGTGCGGGTGCGCGGCCAGGGGTTCTTCGACCTGGTCTCCGCACCGGAGCTGCCTGAGATCGAGAACCTCTCGCTGTTCGACACGCGCAGCCGCTCGCAAAGCACCCTGAGCCGGGGGATCATGCTTTCCGAAAGGGAGTTTCAATACCTTTACCAGGCGACGCAGCCGGGCGAAGCGGAGATCCCCGAAATGGTCCTGGCGGTCTTCGACCCGCGCACGGGGGAGCAAAAACTCCAGCGTACCGAACCCGTCCAGGTACGTATCGAGCCGGCGGAGACCGGCGCCAGGGTGGTCGGCGGAGCGGAAGGAACTGCCACCACCCCCACCCGCGGCGATGCCCGGCAGTTGGGGCGCGATGTGGCATTCATAGACACTTCGCCCCTGACCGCCGGCGCCATGGGACGCGCGGCCCCGCCCTTCTATACACAAACATGGTACTGGGTGCTTCAGTTGATGGTCCTTGCGGCGGCGCTCGGTTACGGCACGTGGGCAGTCTGGCAGCGGCGTGGCACCGCCGAATCGGAACAGGCCCGTCTGCGCAAAGCGCGCCGTGTGGCCGAGCAGGTCCTGACCACCGCGGAGCGGGGCCTGAACGAGGCCGGGCGCGAGGAGTACTACGCCTCGCTCAAGAACGGCGTCGCCAGCTATACGGCCACATTGCTTTCCCGTTCGGAGAAGGGCCTGACGGAAGAGGAGGCGACCGAGGCGCTCGGCCGGCTTGGCTATGATGAGGCTCTGCGTGGGCGCCTGCAACGTGTCTGGCGCGACTGCGACGCCATACGCTACTCGCCAGCGCCGGACACGCCGGAGAGCCGGCGAAAGGCGCTCGAAGAAGCACGCCAGCTTATTCAGTCGTTTGAGGAGAGGAAGTCCTCCGCATGAAAAACCATGGGGGCATCACTGTCCGGCCGGTAACGTGGTTGGTGTTCCTGTTCTTTCCGCTGTTTCTTGCAGCGGGACCGTCCGCGCATGCCGTGGGGAGCCTGCAGGAGGCGAATGAGACGCTGGAGCAGGCGCACCTGGCCTTTGAGCGCGGTGAGACGGAACGCGCCCGCGAGCTCTATCTGCAGGTGGCACAGAGCGCCTTTGCCGCGCCGCATGTTTGGTTCAACGCGGGCACGGCCGCCTATCGGCAGGATGACCCGGGCCGGGCGGTGCTGTATTACGCGAGGGCGCTGCAACTCGACCCCGGATACGACCTGGCGCGTCAGAGCCTGGAGGTTGCCTCCCCGGCCACGAACCGGGCCGGAGCCGGTGTCTTCGAACTGTTCCATCAGCTTCTCCAGCGGACGAACCCACTGGTCTGGGTGCTCGCCGGGCAGTTGCTCTTTCTGGCCCTGTGCTATTCCGCGGCGAAGAGCCTTGCGGCGAGCGATCCCGACAGGCGCGGGCACTGGCTCGCGGTGCTCTGCTGGACGGCGTTCTTCACCGCGGCGGTTATCTTCGCCGGATGGGCGGCGCATCAGGGGCGCTCTCTGCGCGGCGAGGCGGTCGTTCTGCAGGAGAACACCGTAACCCGCAGCGAGCCGAGCCCGTCGGCCACCGCCGTGCTGGAACTGCCCGCAGGGACGTTCGTCCGGTTTCGCGAAGTGCAGCCCCGGCAGGGCTACATCCGGGTGGAACTGCTTGATGGCCGCGGGGGGTTCGTGCCTGCTGATTCGCTCGAACGTATCTGACTCTCCTGCCGCGTCCGGACGCGCTTGACCCGGGCAAACACGCTCTCCAACTAACCCAACCCCGACAGTCCCCGGTTTTTTTCGTTGATATAGCTCGACTTACGTTTTTTGGACCGTCTGGGTCGGCACTACATTTGGGATGATTTTCGGGCGGTTGGGCAGGCGCAGGCGCAGGGCATGGAGCAGGTCCCGGGTGCCCGGCTCCGGGGTGCCGACAAGGCGCAGGCGGAGTTCCTTGGCCTCGCCGGTGGCAAGGATGACGTCGAGTGAGCGGATTTCCTTCATTTCGGCGAGGAGCTTGTCCGGGGCTGTTCCAAGGCCCGATTCCTTCATCCAAAGCGAGAGCGTCCGCCGCATGGCCAGGGCGAGGAAGCACGTCAGGATGTGGGCGTCGGCGCGGTGGGTTTTCTGGTGGTAGATGGGGCGCAGCCCGAGCGGGCTCTTGAGGGCGCGGAAGGCGGACTCCGCCTCGGTCAGGCCGATGTAGGTCCTCCAAAGCTTGGCCGGTTCCTGGCCGGCGAGGTTCGTGCGCAGCAGGTAGCAGCCGTTTTGGAGAGCCGTCCACTCAGCAGCTTGGCTGTTCTCCGTCAGCTCCATGTGGAGCCGTCTCTTGCCTGGGTGTTCGGGGTCGTCTCTCTCGGTGAGAGCGGCTGTGTAGAGGCGGCTTGCACGCTGGTGTTTTTCGAGCAGGCGGCCGATGCGCCGCTCCGCCCTGGCGCGGTCGCGCTGGTATCCACGGTCTATCTGGTCCTTGAGTTTGAGCAGGCCGTCGCGAAGCCGCCCCGCTGCCTTCTGCACGATGGCGCGGTCCTTTTCTATACGCGCCCGGGAGCGGCAGAGCAGGTAGGTTTCGCGGGCTCCGGGGTCGTCCGCCCCCTCGCTGTCCGTGCCGGGAGGAAGCGTCACCAACCGGGCCTCCACGCCGGGCGCAACCTGCGACCAGTTTTCCGCATCGAGAAGCTCCCGCTCGCACTTCTTGAGCGCCGAGCGGGGCGTTCCGACGATGTAGAGGGCGCCGCGGCGCCGCAGCTCGGCCAGGTTGTCCTCGGAGACAAAGCCCCGGTCGAGCACCCACGTGCGCCGGGACTTGCCGTAGCGCTGCTCCATCAGGTCGAATATCTCCGAGAGCGTCGTGGCATCGTTGCGGTTGCCGTCGAAAACCTCGTAGGCCAGCGGAAGCTGCTCTGGCGTCACGACAAGGCCGATCGTGACCTGCTCGCAATCGGGGCGCGAATCGCGCGAGTAGCCGCGCTTTGCCTTCGCGTTCCCCCTTGCCTGGCCCTCGAAATACGTCGAGGTGATGTCGTAGAGCAGCACGTCGAACTTGGCGCTGAACAGCTCGCCATAGACGTCGCGCAGGTGTGAGAAAAGGGCCTCGCGATGGGGCAGCATCACGTCCAGGGCCCGGTAGAGGCGATTATCGTAAACTTTGTCCGGCGGCAGGCCGAGCAGGTCGTCGAGCGCCGTCTTGCCGAAAAAAGACTCCGCGACCGCCGTGTCGCTGGAGGGCTCGCAAAGGCGCGCAATCGCATGGAGCGCCGCCATCGTAGGCCAGGGAACGTCCTCGCGGCCCGGCGCCATGTTCCTCGCGAAGAACTCGTCGAGACGAAGCCGCTTCCAAAGCGCCTGCGCCAGATAGACATCGCCGAAACGGCGGAGGCGCTCGACCCGGGTGCGCGAGAGGTCAACATGAGCCCACTGGGGCGGCTCGGGCGGCGGGGGCGAGAAGAGATCGCGCTGCTGGCCCGCCACCGCAGGCCTTCCGGAGAGTTCCTCCGCAATCTGCTCCCAGCCGAGGCGCTCCTGTCCATCGAGTCCGGGAGCCTTGCCCACCGTCGCAACCGTGCGCTGGCGCGGCCCGCGCGCGGTGCGGACAGACTCAACAATGGCCCATGATTCGTAGAGCCGGCCGTCCTTGCGGCGGGTCTTGCGGCGTAGATAAGCCATGGAAGTGCGCTGACCGTTCCCCTCAGGAATGTCCGTCGGCAATCTTCTCACACGAAAGCCGGGACGGCCGCAAGGGGGTGGTCGGCACTACAAGGGGGTCCGGAAGCCAAAACGGCCGGAAATACAGGGGCACAGCAATCAGAACCACGGTCCAAAATCCGATTCTGCGCTCAAACTGTCGGAGTTGGGCTAATGGCGCCTGCAGTGCCAACGCCTGTGGAACTGGAGAACGCGTGCGATGGAGGTCCCTGTCCGGGAAGAGACGGACACCCCTGCCCAAACTCCGGACAGCGAAGCTGTCTCCCGGTACTGGAGGCAGTTCCTTGCCCGGATTTCCCCGCTATTTTTCCGCAGCAACGGTGCCCCGCGCTATACGGCCTTCGCCACTGTGTTCGTTGTCCTATGGGCGGCCTTGGCCTTTCTGGACTGGCACACGGAGACGATCCGGGGGGACCTCACCCTCTTTTCGCTCTCTGCCAGCGGCGTCCTCTGGGAAGGTGGCAACCCCTACAACTACGACGAGGTGGGACGTAACTACAAGTACCTGCCGATAAACGCGTTCCTGCTCGGGCCGCTGACGGTTTTGCCGATTCCGATCGCGCAGGGATTCTGGAGCACGCTGAACCTGTCGCTTGTCGTGATTGCACTATGGATGCAATGGCGTTTTCTGAAGAAGTTCCGCCTGCCGCCATGGCTCATGGCCGCATTGCTGGTGCTCGGCTTCCGTTCGATTCACAGCAACCTCAAGATGGGACAGTGGAACACCACTGTCTATACGCTGGGAATCATCGGTGCGCTGTTGATTTACAAGCACCGCGGAGTGGCCGGGGCGTTGATTCTTGGGCTTGCTGCATCACTGAAATTCCTGCCGGCGG
>SLMS01000159.1 GCA_007133495.1 Candidatus Sumerlaeota bacterium
GGCACGAGGCACAGATCGGCAGCGCCGTCATCAACCCCGCGAGCGGGCATGCGTACTTCGGGAGCCTCAGTCTCCCGGGACGGGTGGTGAAGGTGGGCATAGGTGGGCCGGAGAAGACCCCTATCCGCCTCGGCGCTTGCTCGCTCCCTTGGGAAGGCCTGTGGGATACAAGCTACGGTGAGCTTCGTAGCGCCGTGGCCGATCCTCAGACCGGTTACGCCTGGTTCGGAAGCGGGACGGAACCCGGCGGCGTGGTAAAGGTCGCGATGGGAGAGGGGGACGCCCTTCCCACGCACATCGCCACACTGGAGTTGCCCGCCGGCGTGAACGATCTGCGCAGCGCCGTCATAGACACGGAAAACGGCTATGCTTATTTCGGCACCAATACCGCTCCCGGAAAGGTCGTCAAGGTGGCGCTGGGATACGGTGTCTCTCCTCCCACGCACGTGGCCACACTTACGCTCGATGAGGGGGAGGACTACCTGACCAGCGCGGTCATTGACATGGAAAACGGCCATGCGTATTTTGGGACGAATACCGACCCCGGGCGCGTGGTGAAGGTGGCCCTCGGCAGTGGCGATGCCCCGCCGGTTCGCCTCGGGGCGGCAGTGCTCGAGTTGTTCATTCATATTCCGCCCTATCCGCCCCTCGAGATGTGGGAGAGTTATCTCACCAGCGCGGTGATAGACACCGCCAACGGCTTCGCCTACTTCGGCACGGACACCTCGCCCGCGCATGTGGCAATGGTTGCGCTGGGGGCGGGCAATGCCGCGCCCTCGCGTGTGGGGAGCATCACCCTCGCCACGGGCGAGGACAACCTTCGCAGCGCCGTCCTCGACCCGGCCACCAGGCATGCGTACTTCGGGACCGGCACCACTCCCGGCCGTGTCGTCAAGGTTGAGCTTGGCGAAGGGGGACAGCTTCCCATGCGGCTCGGCGCCATCGAGCTGGCGGAGGGCGAGGGCGGGCTGTCCGCCGCCGTGATGGACCCGGCCAAGGGGTATGCCTACTTCGCCACCGCCGGGGCCACAAATACGCTTGGCCGTGTGATCCGGGTGGCGCTCGGGCACAAGGGGTTCCTGCACGGGATGCGTATAGACGTGCCGGAGGACGCCGCGGTAAACGAACTGCGCTTCCATACGCACGCGCCGGGAGGGAACTTCCGGCTTGCCATCTACGATGACGATGAACCGGGGCAACTGCGCTGGCAGTCGCCCTCGCTTGCGGCCCATCCGGAGGAGGGCGAGGTCAGCGTTGCGGTCTCAGGCGGAACCCCCACCTCGCTCGTGCTTCCCGCGGGCACATACTGGGCCGTCTGGCAGGTGGACACGAATGTGCCCACCGCCAGCTATACACAAGGAACGGCGGGGGACGGGTTCGTGATGCCCTTTGCCTATGGCGATCCGCCGGCCACGCTGTGCCGCTGGGGGACCGAAACCACCGCCGATCTTTGGACAATCAGCCTCATCTACGACCCGGCGGAAATCATCCCGGGCGACTTCAACGGCGACGGGTGCGTGAATTTCCAGGATTTCATCATCCTGCTCGAGAACTGGGGCCAGGAGTACCAAGGCACCATGATGAACTTCGCTGCCTTCATTGCGCTGTTGGAGAACTGGGGGACGGGGTGCTGAAGGAAGGAACCGTGGCGAAGCGCCGTCCGGCCGGGGGGCGGCGCTTCGGCGGCCCTCCCGGCGATAGAGATTGCTGCCATCAGGTGACTTAGGAGCGCCTGGAGGATGCTTTGTTTTGTTCCAGGAGGGGTCCCTGCGGGCGGTTTCCGGGTTTTCTGAGGGATTCCGCGGGGGGCGTCATTTCTTGTTGACTCGTAGGTCATGTAATTGGAACGCTGACCCTCTTCAGGTGGTGGTAAATCATCTCGGAGGGTCTGAGAATGCGTTTTGTGACGTTGCAGTCCTTCCTCGTTGCCACACTCGCGGCCTTCGGGACGCTCGTGGCAATCCACTGCACCCCGGCCGTTGCGGCAGGGGCGCCACTTTCTGATCCCAAAAATCTTTACGAGGAATCCGCGGCCGGCATCAAGATCGGGGGGGTAACGTACCCCCTTCACGACCGCATTTTCGCGAGGGCAGGGAAGATGCAGCTGTCGGTGGACTTCTGGTCAGCGGCCAGCATGGTCGTCACTCCGGACAGCTCCATGGCGTATGTGGGCACGATGGATGGAAAAATCGTCAGGGTGGATCTGGCGACCTTCGACTGGACCGGTAGCCCGATCGTGGTGGGCAGCGGCTCGCTCGATACGGCGCTCATGGCACCCAACGGGGCGGCAGCCTACTTCGCTTCGAATGAGACGCCAGCGCGGATTGTCAGAGTCACACTGCCCGACTTCACATTGGCTGGTGAGCTGCTGCTGCCGGAGGAAGACGGGGCGGTCCGGACCGGTGTGATCGCTCCGAACGGTTCGAGAGCCTATTTTGGCACGAGTGGGTCCGGGGACGGGGCAAAGGTGGTCACAGTGAACCTTTCCACCATGCAGCGGACCGGTTCGATCACCATTGCCCAAGCTGAGGGCGCCCTCACCAGTGCGGTCATTGCGCCGGGAGGAGAAAAGGTTTACTTCGGAACCAATCGGACAGGTCCCAGCGGCGGCGGAGTGCTGGAGGTGACGACAAGTCCGCTTTCCCACGCGCGCACCGTCCAGGTGGCGGCCGGGTACGATCATGTGACGTCCGCGGTCATGGCACCGGACGGTTCGGCGGCTTACTTCGGCATCTACGCGGAGCCGGGGCGGGTGGAGAAGGTGGATCTCGCGACCTTCACGCGCACGGACACGCTGGAGTTTGATGAGAATGAGAGTGATGCTCTCGCAGGCATGATCGCGCCGGATGGCAGGTCAGCGTATTTCGCCACCTCCGAGCAGCCCGCGCAGATCATCAGAATCAACCTCGACACGTTCGAAAGGGACGGCGAGGTGCGATTTTCCGCCGGGGAGTATGGGGTCCTCTGCTCGGCAGCGCAACCGGATGGTGGCGCCATCTACTTCGGTCTGGAGACCAACCGGCAAATCGTCAAGGTGGACACGGCGCTGCTCCGGCGTGACTCCCGCCTGACGATGGTGTCCGAGAGTTACATCAACAGCACTCTCGCGTCTCCTGATGGCAACACGCTTTACATGACGACCAACACCGTGCCCGGACGCATCATTAAGATAGACCGCGTGGGCTGGAACCGAGTGGGGGCGCTGGCGCTGCTTCCGGGAGAGGACCGGCCAGGGCCTGCCGTGATGGCACCGGACGGAGAGCACGCCTACTTCGCCACCAACACAGCACCCGGCCGGGTGGTCAAGGTGCGGCTTTCGGATTTCACCCGAGTGGGAGCCATCACCCTCGACGAGGGCGAGAACAACATCACCAGTGCCGTGATTGATCCCGCGGGAACCTACGCCTACTTCGGCACCAACACCGTGCCTGGCCGCATCGTCAGGATTCACCTCGGGAAGTTCGCCCGGGAGGGGGCTATTACAGTGCCTACGGGCGGGGAACGGCTCACCACCGCTGTGATAGCGCCTGACGGGGTGAATGCCTACTTCGGCACGCTGACAAGCCCTGGCGTCGTTGTCCGTGTCAACCTTCCAGACTTTCGGGTTCACGGGGCTATCAAGCTCGACGAGGGGGAGGACATGTTGAGTTCCTCCGCGATCGTGCCGGACGCCGACGCCGTCTTTTTCGGCACCAACACAACCCCCGCGAAGGTCGTGGAAATCAACACCGCGACGTTCCAGCGGACGCGTTCCTATACGGCAGGGGGCGGTGAGGGCCGGTTCCAGGGAGCCGTCGTCTCGCCGGATATGTCCTCCGTCTATTTCGTGTCCGCGCAGGAGCCCGGCAGGGTCACGCGGCTCAATCTTGCCCTGTCACCGCCCGACTGGGACGACGGGATCGTTCTGCCCGCGGGCAACGATATCCCGAAGAGCGGAGTGATCGCCGGCGGGAAGCTGTATTTCGGCACCTTCACGCAACGGGGCCGCGCCGTCCGGGTGGACCTGCCGCTCTCCCACGAGGCTTCCATGATGCTAAGCACTGGGGAATCCTCACTCACCTCCGGTGTCATTACGCCGGATGGAAAGACTGGCTATTTCGCCACCAATATCGGCGAGGGCCAGATCGTCAGGATTGACCTTGAGGACTTCTCCCGCACCGAGGTGCTTTTCCTCCCGCCTGGACACTCGGAAATCAGCAGCGCGGTCATTTCGCCGGACGGGCAGCACGCCTACTTTGCGACCTCCACGTCCCCAGGCAAGGTGGCCAAGGTCAGGCTTTCGGACTTCACCTACGTTGACACTGTGACCTTCGCGTCCGGGGAGAACTACCCGGCCTGCATGGTGATCTGTCCGAAGGGCGGACATCTATACTTGGGAACGATGACCGCCCCGGGCCGCGTGGTGAAGGTGTCTCTCAATCCCTTTGAGCGGGTTGATTCCATTCCCATGCATGCGGACGAGTGGTTCCTGAGCAGCGCGGCCATATCGCCCGGCGGAAAAGCAGCTTATTTCGGTACAAGCATGACCACGCCCGGCTGGATCGTGAAGGTGGACCTGGACACATTCACCCGCGAGAGGGCCTTGGAGCTTGCGCCCGGAGAGGTTAACCTTTTCGCCAGCGTCATGGCACCGGACGGGGAGCATGCCTATTTTGGGACATGGACTTCGCCCGGCCGTGTTGTGAAGGTGTCGCTCCCCCTGTTGGAGCGCGTCGGCGCGATCACGTTCGAGGAAGGGGAAAACAACCTCATTGGCGCTGGAGTATCGGCGGACGGAGCGAATGCCTACTTCACAACCGGGACGTCTCCCGGCCGGATCGTGAAGGTCAACCTGCACAGCTTCCTTCGCATGGGCGGCCGGGCCCTGGAGAGCCCCGAAAACAATGCCGCCAGCATCCTCATGTGTGCGGAGGGGCTTGCCGCCTACATCGGTACCAATACGACGCCCGGATACGTGGTGAAGATGCTCATTGCGGATCCGCTCCCCCCGGCAGCCGCCATCCCCGGTGACTTCAACGGCGACGGGTGCGTGAACTTCCAGGATTTCGTCCTCCTGCTCGAGAACTGGGGCCAAGAGTACATGGGAACGACTATGAACTTCGCCGCCTTCGTTGCGCTGCTGGAGAACTGGGGCACGGGCTGCTGAGCGGTGCCCGGCCGGGAGGGTGGCCGCCC
>SLMS01000315.1 GCA_007133495.1 Candidatus Sumerlaeota bacterium
CATGGCGCGCATCCCGAGTTCCGCACGGAGTGGTGGTATTTCACAGGAAACCTGGAGACGGCGGAGGGGCGCGCTTTCGGCTATCAGCTCACGGTGTTCCGCACCTCGCTCGACCCGCCGGGGGAGGGTATCGGGGAACGTTCGCCGCTGGCGGCTTCGCAGCTATACATTGGGCACTTTGCGATAAGCGATATACGGAACGAGCGCCACGCGGCGTGGGAACGCGCAGGACGGGAGGGATTCGGCCAGGCACGGGCGTCGAGTGAGCGGCTGGATATCGCCTTGGGAGAATGGACCATCGAAATGGACGACAGCGAGCAAATCCGGCTCCGGGCGAAGGAGGAGGGAGCGGCGCTGGAGCTAGCACTCATCCCGGAGAAGCCGCTCGTGGTCCACGGTGAGGACGGTGCGCACAAGAAAGGCGAGGACCCGGGGCAGGCATCGCACTATCTGAGCTATACAAGGTTGCGCACGGAGGGGACGCTGCGTTGGGAGGGGACGGAGCACACCGTGACCGGGCTTTCCTGGATGGACCACGAGTTTGGCAGCGCCTGGCTCGGAGAGGAGGAGACGGGTTGGGACTGGTTTGCGCTCCAGCTCGACAGCGGGGAGGACGTCATGGTGTACCGGCTGCGGCGCGCCGATGGCAGCTATACGCAGGGAGGCAGCGGTTCTGTGGTGGAGACGGACGGCGCGCAGCGGGTGCTGCCGTGGGATGGCTATACGATCGAGGTGCTGGACACCTGGGAAAGCCCGCACAGCGGGGCTGTCTATCCTGCACGGTGGACGATCGAAATGCCGGGTGAGGAGGTGGTGCTGGAGGTGGTGCCGCTTTTCGCGGACCAGGAAATGCTCACCGAGCGCTATACAGGCACGGTGTATTGGGAGGGTGCCGTGCGGGTGGAGGGCACCTGGCGGGGGGAGCCGGTGCGCGGGCGCGGTTATGTGGAATTGGTGGGGTACGCGGAGGAGTTCGGGTTGTTATAGACATAATGATGCGGCCGGTCACGGAGGGGCACCCCGTGGCGGACGGGGTTTCAGGCTGCGTTTTCCCTCAACCACGCCAGGACTTCCTGGCTGTGATCCTCGTTGCCCTTTGCCTTGGGCCAGTGCATCGCGATCTTGCCGTCGGGACCGATCACGAACGTCTCGCGGTTGATGCCCATGAACGTCTTGCCGTACATGGACTTCTCCTTCCAGACGCCGTAGGCCTCCGCCACCTTGTTGTCCTCGTCGGCCAGCAGCGGAAAACTGAGTCCGTGCTTCTCGGCGAATTTCCTTTTCGAAGCGCTGTCCAGAATCGAGCAACCGAGCACAACAGCCCCGGCTTTCTGGAATTCCTTCGTGAGGTCACGGAAGCCGCAGGACTGCTTCGTGCAGCCCGGCGTGTCGTCCTTGGGGTAGAAGTAGAGGACGACCCACTTGCCCTTGTAGCCGGACAGTTTGTGGGTCCTGCCGTCCTGGTCGGGGAGGCTGAAGGCTGGGGCGCGTTTTCCGATCATCGCGCTGGTGGTTTCTTCTGTGGGTTTTTTTGCCATGTGCCGCAATGCTCCTTGTAGAAGTACCCGGCCACCTTTAGCAAAGGCCGGGCCACGGGAAGCCGGAAGCGCTCCATCACTATCGAAATCTCAACTGACTTTGAGCAATTGCTTGATCGCTCCGAAATGGTAGGCAATGTGGGGAAGACTGGCCGTCGCACCTGACAAGGAAATGGGGTCCCACTCTCTTGGTTTTGAAAGGAACTCCAACCAGTACCCGCTCCGGTCGCGCAGCCTGGCCTTGATCTGTGACCATTCCTGCTCGTCCAGACCGTCAACGGTCCAGCTCCGGCCCCAGTCAGCGGTCGCGAAAGGGTTGGGGTCTCCTTCCGCCCATTGATGGATGAGATCGAGTGAATACAGGAGATGATTCGTGTGCGCAGCAATGGAAGCATTGCATCCAGGAGGAACCTTCACCGCCTGGGAGTAGGCGACCGGTTCCAGAACAGCCAGCAACCCGGGGGAGCCGGGGTTCAGGACGAACGCCCAGTCCCCGGGCGGGCCGAAAAGAATCTCTCTCAGCAAGTCCTGCAGTACTTTCTGGGAATCCATGGCATCGAAGCTCCTCTTCTCCAGCGTTGGGGAGTGGGCTGGTGAAGCAACTCCCCTTATGCAACGGGAACCGCTGATAAAGGAGGGGGCAACAGATTTTCTGCGGGTGCAGGCGGGCCACGCCGCTCAATTCTTCGGTTTCCCGTATGGCGCGGCTCATCTGCGTCTGCTGGCGTCGCAGGGGTACTGGTTCTTGAACCATGATGGATTGACCTCTGGAAGGAAAGCATTAACATATCAAGCTTTCTGTGCGATAATGTAGAGGTGCAACTCTGGGTATTGATCGTATTCAAGGTGTCTGCAGATGCTCCCCTCTTCCTCCAGCGTCCGTAGCGTCTTCGGAATTCCGAGTACACTATAGTAAAGTTCCTGCCCCATGGTCGAATCGGTTTTCTCCCCGGGAGCATCGAGTCCACCCGCGGTGAAGACGCAAGCACCTCCGGGATTGAGAGCACGGAGGAGCTTCCTGAGGACGGGTTCCTGATACTTCATGGGTACATGCCAGATGCTGTCCCACGCGGATATGAAATCGTAGCGTCTGGAGGCTTTCCACCGACAGATGTCGGCGCGATGAAACTGGATGCCGGGGTGTCTCTCTTTGGCCAGCGCGATCATGCGATCCGAGATGTCCAGCCCTTCGACATCGAACCCTCGGGCGGCGAGAAGGTCGATGATCCGCCCACTGCAGCCGCAGCCGACATCCAGGGCGTGGCCTCGCTCCGTGACAAAGGCGATGGCCCGTTCGTGCTGGGCAATGCCATTCTTGCGGTTGAATTGATCGCTTGCCCAATGGCTCGCGAGATGGTCATAAGAGGTGGCGATCTTATGGGGTTCCATGCCGGATTCCTCTTTCGGGAACGGCGTCAAGAGTGCCGATTGCCTTCTCCGCGGTATTGTCATAGACTGGCACAGGGATCATCTCCGGTCAGCCTGACGGAAAGGGTCAAGGCGTAGTCCACGAATCCCAGCCTCCGTGCCGTCCGGAGACTCGCTTTGTTGGTAAGCAGTGTACGCCAGAACGGAAGGAAACCCTGGTTCGTCACCTTTTGCGCTGCTTTTGCGGCGGCGGCGGTGCCGTAGCCCTGCCTGCGGAAAGAGGGGTGGGTGACAATGCCAATGTCAGCCAAGTGATCCGTCCGTTTCTGGCAACTGCCGGCAGCAGCAAGCTGTCCGCCGCAAAACGCCCCGGTCCGGAGAAAAACGTGGTCATCATCCATGCCGCCGTGCTCCCATTCCACAGGATCGCATGCCTTGCGCAGGCCGTCGATAGCTGGATGATCACTCTTCGTCAGGATGCGTGTCTCGTGACAGTAATCTTCCGGACGAAGCTCATTCCGGCCAAGGAATCCAAGATACGCAGGGCCGATGATGCGGTCCACCTGATGGCCGGGAATCGTGCTCCAGCTTGCCGCAGTAAGCGGGTCAGGCATTTCGGGGATGCTCTCGCACAGCCACGCAACAAGACCTGAAGGCCCCGAGACGAGTGTCGAGTATCCTCGCTCCAGCAGCAGGATGCAAGGCTGGCCGCCGGGTGGACGGAGACCCACGTGAACACCGGGTTTGCCGATCGCCTCCGGCAGGGCGTGGAAGGAACTCCAGAACCGGTCCATGAGTGCGATTGCGTTTTGGTCCGTCACATCGTGGCCCTCGTCATGATTCGGAGTGTAATATCGTCAGCAGTGCCGCAAAATCAGTGGGGTTCCTCGATGGTCACGAAGACACCGTGGGAGTAGGTGTACTTGTCCTGTTCGTTGGTGGCCTGTGCCTGTTCGAGCCAGTAGTTCCAGTAGGCGATCAGCTCCTCGTCGGAGAGGTTTTTCAGGTCGAGGTCCTCTTCACTGAGGAACTCATCGCGGATTTCGATTTCATCCATTGGGTTGCTCCAGTCGGATTTACCCGCTCAGGACAATTGTGGGGGCGCAACCACCCCTTCAGCCAAGCATCTTGCGGAAGGGGATCAGCGCTGGCAAGGGAGAATAGCCGAGCGCGCGGTGGGCGGCCTGGCTTGCAGTGTTGTGCACCTCGGTGTCGGAGGCGATTTCATGGTAGCCGCGGGACTTGGCCCAGGACTCGGCCATTTCGATAAGGCCGCGGCCTATGCCCTTGCGGCGCATGGAGGGGGCGACCCACCAGCCTTCGATGAACGGGACGGGACTGGAGGTGCAGCCCTCGGCGTAAGAGCGTAAATCAAGATAGACAAACCCGGCAAGTTCTCCGCCGGAGTTGATGGCAACAAAGGTCGGAGCGGCAGCAGTGGGGGAGCAGCGGGCGGCTGCGAGTTCGCGCATTTCCTCCATGTCCGCCTCGGGCCAGAGCGCCCTCATGGCGCCGGCGACGGAGGGAGAGTCAGTTTCGGTGGCGGGGCGAAAGTCTATCGAATCCATGGCGCGTACTCTCTCTGAGCTGCGATGAGTCCAGAAGGAATTCGTGCGGGACGGGGCCATTGAGTGCAACGCGAGTTGACGGCCGCGGGGAGAAGAAAAGCGTTGCGCGGAGGAGGGTGCGTGCGGCAGCCAGTTTGCTGGTTGGCGGTTCTTCCGGCGATGCCGCCGCCGCGATTTCCTTCACGGAGCCTCATCATGAACATGCGCAGACTGATCCTGACACTCTTTTCCGGCGCGGCAGCCTCGAGTGCAGGCTACGCCGAAAGCGGCCTGACGCTTGAGCAGGAACTTGAGCGCGTGGGCGAGAAGGAAGTCACGGCGGAGATAGAGCGGATTGCGCTGGATTCCGAACGCGGCCAGGCGCTGCTGGATGGCGCGCTGACGAGGGACTACCAGGCAATGAGCGAGCATTGGGTCCCGCAGTTGCGCAGCCATTGCGGGGCGGCGTCCGCTGTGGTCGTGAAGAACAGCATGATCGAGGAGGGAGGATTCACGCAGGACAACATCTTCACGGAGGAGACGGCGCACATTATTACGCAGGATGTTGTCTATCAAATAGGTTTCACCCTGGAGGAGCTGACCACGATGATCAATACGCGCGCCGGGCTGGAAACTGAGCGATTCCATGCAGGGAAGGGAGAGGAGCTGCACGGTCTGGAGGCTTTCCGGGAGGCGCTGAAGGAGACAATGGAGGACCCGGACAAGCGGCTTATCGCGAATTTCTCGCGTCAGTACTGGCTGGGGACGGGCACGCTCGGCGGGCACTTTTCACCCATAGCGGCCTACAACAAGGAGGAGAACAAGGTCCTGGTGCTCGAGGTAAACCAGAACTGGCCGATGGTTTGGGTGGACCTGGAGGAAATGTGGGAATCCATGTACACGATCGATACCGTGAGCGGAATGACGAGAGGGTGGATTCTCGTTAAGAATTAAGAATGAATAATTACGAATTACGAGTTAGGAATTGAAAAGCGTTGTGGGGGAGCGTGTGTGCTCCGTGGCATGACCTCCTTGGCTCAGGAAACGGGTCTTGCCGCGCGTGCGATGGCGGTCTGCATAACGTCAGGAGCATCAAGCAGGTTCCGAGTTTGATTTCACTGTCTTCTGGATGGCAGCAACAATCCTGCACTGCTCCTCGGCATCGCCATGAAGACTGTCGAAATCAGCAGGTGGCAGATAATCCGTGTCTCTCAACAGGCGCAGCCAGTAGCAGGTTTCGCGGGCTTCCTTGTAGGCGATGGTCATCTTTGCGGCGAAGTCGGGGCGGGACTGAGCGCCAATTGCTTCCTCGATGTTTGCGCCGATACTCGTGCCGGATTTCAGGAGCTGCCTTGAAAGCACGTACTCTTTTCGTGTATCAGCGAGATGCTGGCACAGCTTGACAATCCGCACAGCAAAAGCATAACTCTTGATCTGCACAGTATTATCCGATTTCACTCTACGGCTCCCTTGTTTGCGATGTCTTCCCAGCGTGCCCGGGTAATTTCTAATTCCCAATTCGTAATTCTACTCGCAGGCCGTGGGTGTATAGTCTTCATTCCGCACTCGTTCCCATTGGAAGAGGGGGCCGGGGTCGGTCTTGCGGTCTGGAGCGATCTCGTCGTGGCCGACGACGGCGGTGATGGCGTAACTCTCGCAGATTTTGGCTATGATCTTGTTCAGTGATTCGTACTGTTCCTCCGTATAGGCATCTTCGGGAGTGACGACGGTTGGGTCGCGGTCGGGGTGGCTGGACATAAGCTCGATGCCAATGGAGAAGTCGTTCACGGCAGTTCGGCCGTCGGTCGGCATTTCACTGCGGCCCGCGTGCCATGCGCGGTCGTTGTCTTCAACGAAACGGACAATGGTGCCGTCGCGGGCGATGGCGTAGTGCGCGGAGACGTTGTAGGCCTCGAAAATGGCCTTCACGAGCCGCCAGTCGTACTTGTGCTCGTCTATGTTGTCCGGAGTAAGGCCGATGCTTTCGGCGTACTCTCTGCTCTCCTCGCCGACGATTTCCTGGAAGGACGGGTCGAACCAGTTGATGGCGCTGGCGTAGTGCACCACGACGGTGTCTATCTCCCTTTTTCCGTCTATACTGGTGTAGGTGTTTTCGGCGATGGGGGACTCGACGATCTCGATTTCTTCCTGCGGCGTGGTGGTTTCAGCGGGTTGCGGGGTGGTCTCCTCGGCTGTAACGGCGGGGGAGCAGGCGGACAGGACGAATGCGGTGGCTGCGAGTACGGGGAGCAGGATGCTTCTGATCATGGCCTGTTGTCCTTCATTGCAGGGTGGGGTTTTTCAAACGAGTTCCTTGTACATGACGTAGGCGTCCACGTAGCCGAGGCGTTTGTGGCGGAAGGCGCCGGGCAGTGTCCCGACCTCCTCGAAATCCATTTTTCTCCAGAGGCGGACGGAGGCCTCGTTGGTCGCGACGACGAGGTTGTACTGCATGGCGCGGAAGCCCATCTCGACGGCCTTTTCCTGGGAATGCTCGCACATGGCGCAGGCGACGCCCTTGCCGCGGTGATCCTTGGCGACCATGTAACCACAATTGCAGACGTGACTCCCGAGGCCGGGTTGATTTGGTTTTATATAATAGGTGCCGGAGATCGTACCATCGTCCTCGACGGCGACAAAGCTCGCGGCGGGCTCCTCCAGCCAATAACGGCGGGCTTCCTCCTCGGTGGTGCCGGGAGGTTGGGGGTAGGATTCCCCCGACTCGAATACCTCGTGGAGGATTGGCCAGATCCGGGGCCAGTCGGCTTCCTGGAATTCGCGTATGATGGGCATGCTGAAACCTCCGGCGAAGATGGGGGGACTAACGATGCTCGGTGGCTGCCTCGGGTTCGAGCAACTGACGGGTGGCTTGCGCGACGTCCTGCTGGCGCATGAGCGATTCGCCAACGAGTATGGACGCGGCGCCTGCGCGGCGGACCCTTGAGACATCCGCAGCGGTGAAAATTCCGGACTCGGAAACGAGGAGGGCCCCGCTTTCGAGCACGGGCGGGGCGAGTTGTTCGGTGGTTTCCAGCGTCACGGAAAAATCGCGCAGGCTGCGGTTGTTGATACCGACGAGCGCGGGCGCCGGTCCGGCGGCGAGAAGCGCCTGCCACTCCTCCTCGTCGTGAATTTCGACAAGCACCGCCATGCCGAGTTCCTCCTCTGCTTCGTAACGCAGGTCGAGGAGGTGGAAGGGGTCGAGACAGGCCGCGATGAGGAGCACCGCGTCCGCTTCGGCGGCGCGGGCCTCGTATAGCTGAATGCGGTCCAGGGTAAAGTCCTTGCGCAGGGCCGGGAGGCCGGCGGTGCGTCTGGCCTGGGGAAGGTATTCGAGTTGGCCCTGGAAGAACTCGCGGTCGGTGAGGACGGATAGACAGGCTGCGCCGCCCTCGGCGTATTGCTCGGCGATGCGGGCGGGGTCGAAGTCCTCGCGGATGACGCCCTTGCTGGGGGAGGCCTTCTTGATCTCCGCGATGAGGGCTGGCGGGCGGGTCTTGTCTTTCGCGGCAGCACGGAGGGGCGCGGTGAAGTCCCTTGGCGGTGGTGTGTCGCGGGCGCGGGAGCGGAACTCGGAGAGGCCCTTGGCGCGGAGCGTTTCGAGCTCGGCGTGCTTGGCCTGCATGATGGTGCGGAGAACGTCCGGCGGGGGCATGGGGTCAGCCCTCCTCGATGGTCTGATTGATTTCGGTCAGGAGGCGCGCGGCTGCGCCGCTCTGCTGTATTTCGCGTGCGCGGTTGAACCCCTCGGAGATATCGGGCTCCTGGCCGGCCATCCAGAGGACAGCGGCGAGGTTGATGTTGATCTCGTCGGCGATGGGGCCGGGCTCGCCTTCGAGCACGCGGCGTATCTTTTCGGCGCTGTCCTGGGGGTCTGCGGCGACGAGTTCGGCCATTTCTATCATCTGGAGGCCGAGGTCGCTCGGGTCGAGGCGGAAGGTTTCGAGCCGGCCGTCCTCGCGCAGGTGGAGCCCCTCGGTGACCTGAGTGAGGCTGATCTCGTCCACGCCGTTGACACCGTGAACGACAAGGGCGCGGTGGCGGCCGAGGAGCCTGAGCGTGCGGGCCATAGGCTCGATCAACTGGCGTTCGGGGACGCCGACGAGCTGATGGGACGGCCTTGCCGGGTTGGAGAGCGGCCCGGCGAGGTTGAAGATCGTGCGGAACCGGAGTTCCTTGCGTACGGGCCCGGCGTGCTTCATCGCGGGGTGATACATCGGAGCGAAGAGGAAGCAGAACTGGCACTCGTGGAGCAGGCGGGCGCTGACCTCGGGCGCGACGTCGATCTTCAGGCCGAGGACTTCGAGGACGTCGGCGCTGCCGGACTTCGAGCTGACCGAGCGGTTGCCGTGCTTTGCGACGTGGATGCCGGCGGCGGCGGCAAGGAGGGCGCACGCCGTGGAGATATTGACGGTGCCGTGCCCGTCGCCTCCCGTGCCGCAGGTGTCGAACAGCGGGTAGTCGTTGTGGTCGGGTTCAAAGGGCGTGGCGTGTTCGAGCATGACCTCGACGACGGCCTGGAGATGTTCGGCGTGTTCGCCACGGCAGCGCAGGCCGGTGAGGAGGGCGGCGATCTCCGTGGGCTTGGCCTCCCCGCGCATGATGGTGCTGACGGCCTCCTTGAGCAGGGCGGGATCGGGGCAGGGCCTGCCGCGCTCTGCTCCTTCAACGATTTCCAGCAGCGCATCGAACATCATGGACGGTGTGGGACTCCTGTTGTGGAAATTCGTGGCGCTCCGGGGCGGAAGCCTCAGCGAGGATTGATTGAGAGGCCACCGGCCGCGGAAGGCGAGCAAAAACGGGGCAAGTGCTTGCCTTCAGGTGGGGGCGGGGGGAAAGGGATTTCCTCTCCGGGCACTTTCTTTGCCGGATTGCGGGTTGCGGTGGTCCGCCCCGTGCTGCTTGTGTCTGCGCGGCACAGGGACGCCGGATTCTTCCGCGCGCCGCGGGGCCGAGCACCCAAGGCGGCCTGAGCGAACAAGCGCCCACGCCTCGAACATCGTTGCAAGGAGTTTCGTCCTCACCCCCATGGCGACAGTGAAACGCGATTACTACGAGGTCCTTGGCGTCAGCCGTGGCGCCGACAACGAGGAGCTGAAGAAAGCCTATCGGAAGCTGGCCCTCAAGTACCACCCGGACCGGAACCCCGACGACCCGGACGGCGCCGCAGAGCACTTCAAGGAGGCGAGCGAGGCCTACGAGGTGCTCTCCGATCCGGAGAAGCGCTCGCGGTACGACCGTTTCGGCCATGAGGGCGTCAAATCCTCGTTCGGCGGCGGCGGCTTCTCCTGGTCGGATTTCCATCATCAGTCCGACATCGAGGATATCTTCGGGGACTTTTTCAGCGCGTTCTTCGGTGGTGCCGCCCGGCGGGGAAGGGCCCGCTCGGGGCCCTCGCGCGGGCGCGACGTGGCTGTCCGTTACGGCCTGTCGCTGGAGGACGCCTTTACGGGCAAGGAGGCGGAGATCGCCTTCGAGCGGCTGGAACAGTGCGAAGTCTGCGGGGGGGACGGCTGCAAGCCGGGCACCCAGCCGCAAACGTGCTCGACCTGCGGCGGGCGGGGAATCGTGCGCCAGGCGCGCGGGTTCTTCGCCGTGGAAACAGCATGCCCGACCTGCGGGGGGCAGGGCCGCTCAATCAAGGACCCATGCGGGGCGTGCAGCGGCCGGGGGCGCGTGCCGGGCCGGGCGGAAGTTGAGTTTGCCATTCCGGCCGGCGTGGACACCGGCATGAGCCTGCGAATCCGGGGCGAGGGCGAGGCCGGGCCGAACGGCGGCGAACGCGGCGACCTGCTGGTGCGCTTCGAGCTCACCGACCACGACCGGTTCGTGCGCGAAGGGGCGGACATCTACTCGGAGCAGACGATCAGCTTCCCGCTGGCAGCGCTGGGCTCGGAAATCGAGGTGCAGACGCTCCACGGCGAGGAGACGGTAAGGGTGCCGGCGGGCACGCCGACGCACCACGTCTTCCGGCTAAAGGCCCGGGGAATGCCTGTCAGCCCCGACGCGAAGCAGTTTGGCGACCACTACGTCCGTGTGGTGGTGGACGTGCCGAAGAAGCTGAGCGAGCGGCAGACCGAACTCCTGCACGAGTTCGCGGAAGAGTCCGGCGAGACGATCAAGGCCGAGCAAAAGGGTTTCTTCCAGTCGGTCAGGGAAAAACTGAAAAGGTAAGCCAGATCAGCCTTCTTCGGGGATTAGGCACCCGATGGGGTCGTAGCGCACCACCTCCGGCGCTTCTCCGGCACGCAGCGCGTCGATGGCCTCGCGCAGGAGGAAGCGGTGCCCTTCGCTGCCGGGGAAAAGGGTGCTTTCCGGTGCGCCGTAGTAGGCGATGGTGCCGTCCTTGTCGAGGACCCAGACCTCCGGGGTGCGGCTGGCGCCGAGCAGGCGCTTCACGCTGCGGTCGTGATCGAAATAGACGGGAAAGGTCACGCGGCCCTCGGCCTTCTGCTCTTCGAGCTGCTCCAGGGCGCGCTCGCTGCGGGTGTCGTGGGCCATGACGCCGATGACGCGCACGTCGCGGTCGTAGCCCTGCTGCTGCATGTGGGAGACGAGCCGGCCGCAGTTCTCGGCGCAGGGGCACCCGGGGTGGTGGAAGTTCACGACGACGTAGTGCTCGCCGTCGATGAAGGAGGAGACTTCGACGTCGTTGCCTTCGGCGTCCTGGATGGTGAAATCGGGCAGTCGCTCGCCAATGCGGAGGTTGCCAGCGGGGAGTGCCTCGCGGGCGCTGCGGTCCAATGCCTCCACCTCGGCGACGTAGGCGGCATCCCGGCGCTCGCCAGCGATGGAGAGTACCCGTTGAACGACGACGATCGTCCCGAGGGCGAAGACCACGACGAGCATGGCGGCGGTCAGCAGAGCGAATCGGTAGTTCCCGGCCAATTGCGGGTTCCCCTTTGAAGTGTATTCCATCATCGACCGGGCCCGGCGGACTCCCCTTCCGGGTCCCGGCGGGTACTGATAGCGAACCTCCTGCCGGGCAGGAAAGAGCAATCCGGCGATTTTCCCCCTAGCACCCCAGGGGCCCGGGGGAGCATGGATTATTCATCGTGAACATGGCAGCCGCCCAAATCCACCTGAAGGAAGTGTTGTTTCGACTGAATGGCTACTCCGAACTCCCCTAAAGTATTGCTCGAAGCGCTCGAGCCCAAAGACGACGTCCTGCGTGTGATGCCCCTCGGCGGGGTTGGCGAAATCGGCATGAACTGCTACCTTTACGAGTTCGCCGGGGAACTGCTCCTTGTGGACTGTGGACAGATGATGCCGGATGAGGAACTGCTCGGCGTCGATTACGTGATTCCGGACGTGGGTTACGTGGCCGAGCGGGCCGAGCGGCTGACGGGCATCGTGCTGACCCACGCCCACGAAGACCATGTGGGGGCGCTGCCCTATGTCCTGCCGCGGCTGAAGGATGACGTGCCCGTCTGGGGCAGCGAGCTGACCATCGCCCTGCAGAAGGAGAAAATCCGCGAGCACGGGTTAAAGCCGAACTTCAAGACGTTCGCCCCGCGGCAGAAGCTCTCCCTCGGCCAGCATTTCCTTGTGGAGCCGCTGGCGGTGACGCACTCGATTATCGATGCCTTCTCTCTGGCGATCACCACGCCGGTAGGGACGGTGATCCACAGCGGGGACTACAAAATGGACCCGGCGCCGATGGACGGCGTTTCGTTCGATTTTCACGGTTTTTCGCGCTACGCCGAGGGGCCGGACGAGGGCGTCCTGCTCCTGCTCGGTGACTCCACCAACGCCGACCGGACGGGCATGTGCCCTTCCGAATCGTTGGTGGCGCCGACGCTCTCGCGGCTGATTCGCGCGGCGACCGGACAGATCATTCTCTCGTGCTTCGCCAGCTCGCTGCACCGCATTCAGCTCGTGCTGAACATCGCGGCGGAGGAGGGCAGGGTCGTCTTCCCCGCCGGGCTGAACATGGAGCGGAATATCCGCGTGGCGGCGGGCCTGGAGGCGCTGGAGATTCCGTGTCAGTTCGAATCCGACCCCGAAAAGGCGAAGAACTATCCGCCGGAGAAGCGGCTTTTCCTGACGACGGGCAGCCAGGGCGAGCCGATGTCGGGGCTCTCGCGGATCGCTCTTGGCTCGCACCGGTCCATCACGATCCAGCGCGGGGACACGGTGATTTTCTCGGCAAGGATAATCCCGGGGAACGAGAAGGGCATCTACCGGCTGATCAATCACTTCGCGCGGCACGGGGCGAAGGTCCATTACCCGGGGAACACGACCGATGTGCACGTCTCCGGTCACGCCTACCGGGACGAAATGCGGCACATGATCAACCTGGTGAATCCGCGCTACCTGGTGCCGGTCCACGGAGAGTACCGCCACCTGCGCTCGCACGCCGAGCTGGGCGAGGAGCTGGGAATGCTCCCCGAAGAGATTTTCGTCCTGGAGAACGGCGACTGCCTCGAAATAGATGAGAACGGCGGCGCGGAGGTGATCGGCAGGATCCCGCACGGGCGCGTCTTCGTGGACGGCAAGGGCATCGGGGACGTGGAGGACTTGGTGATCCGCGACCGGCGGTTCCTGAGTGAGGACGGGGTGGTGCTGGTGATCCTGAGCGTGGACCGGGAGACCGGGGAGGTGCTCAGTGGCCCATACCTCCACACACGGGGCTTCGTGTCCGAGGAAATGGAGGGGCCGCTGCTGGAGGAGGCCGCCCAGGTAGTCCTGGGGGCGTACGGTTCGGTCGGGCCCGAGGAGCAGGAGGAGAGCACGGTGGTGCAGGCCGCCGTGAAGAAGGCGCTGCGGACGTTTCTGAAGAAGGAGACCCGGCGGTTTCCGGTGATCCTGCCCGTGATCATGGAAATCTGAGCCCGGCGCCAAAGCCCGCCGTGCTTGACAGGAGGACCCCCCGGACGGCCATGCTTCGGCCGCCCCGGCCCCGGCTGCGGGCAAACCAACCCCACAAGACAGACAATCGGCGCATGGCGGAAAAGTACTGCATCATCACCTACGGCTGCCAGATGAACGAGCACGACTCGGAGATCATGGAGGGGCTGCTACGCCGGCGCGGATACGAGCGCACCACCGACGAGCGCACCGCCGACGTGGTTGTCTTCAACACCTGTTGCGTGCGTGAGGGGGCGGAGAACCGCGCCATCGCCCGTTGCGAGTCACTCCGCTCGGCCAAGGAGCACAACCCGCGGATGGTCGTCGCCATGTCCGGCTGCGTGGCGCAGGACCAGGGCCGCCGGCTGCTGGAGCGGATTCCGCACCTGGACCTCGTTGTGGGGACGCGCGACTATATTCACCTGCCCGAACTCATCCAGCGCTACCTGGTGGACGGGGAACGGTTGGTGGCGACCGAGGATATAGACAAGCCGCTTTCGGTGAACACGGTGCCGGTCCGGCAGAGCGGGCTGCGCGGCTTCGTCAATATCATGTACGGGTGCAACAACCGCTGCACGTTCTGCATCGTCCCGAAGACCCGCGGGGAGGAGTGGAGCAGGCCCGTGGACGACGTCGTGCACGAAGTGCGCGCCATGGTCACCCAGGGCTACCGCGAGGTGACGCTCCTCGGCCAGAACGTGAACAGTTACATGACGGAGACGCGCGAGGATTTCGCCGACCTGCTCCACGCGCTCAACGGGATAGACGGTCTCTGGCGCATCCGCTATACGACGTCCAACCCGAAGAGCTGCCGCGACCGGCACATCGGCGCCGTCGCGGATTGCGAAAAGGTGATGGAAAACCTGCACCTCCCTGTGCAGTCCGGCAACGACCGCATTCTGCGGCTGATGAAGCGCGCCTACAACGCAAAGCGCTATCGTTACCTTGTCGAGTTGTTCCGCGAGCAGAACCCCCTGCATTCCCTCACCACCGACATCATCGTGGGCTTCCCCACCGAGACGGAGGAGGAGTTCGAGGAGACACTGCGGCTCGTGGAAGAGATGCGCTACGACAGCGCGTTCATGTTTATGTACAGCCCGCGGGCCGGGACGGTGAGCGCCGACACCATGCGCGACGACGTGCCGTTGCGCGTGAAGAAGGCGCGCCTTCAGCGGCTCATCGATTTGCAGGAGTCGATCTCCGCGGAGAAGAACCGCGAGGAACTGGGCCGCGTCCATGAGGTGTTGGTGGAGGGCCCCGCGAAGAAGGACCCCGAGGCGCTTCAGGGCAGGACGCGGACCGACAAGATGGTGGTCTTCCGGGGCAACCCGCGCATGGTGGGCAACCTCGTGCAGGTGAAGGTCACCGGCGGCACGTCGCACACGTTGCTGGCCGAGGCGGTAACGCGGGAGCCTGAGCCGCTGGAGGCGGCACCGGCTACCTGATCAGTTGATTTCCGGCGAAATTCACGCGCAGAGCACGAGCGTGCCTGTATAGACGAGTGGACGGACGATGGGCCGGGGGGTCCGGCGGTCAGTCCTCGTTGTCGTTGTCGTTCTCTTCTTCTTCCCCGTCGTCGCCGTTCTCGTCCTCAGGTTCTTCTTCCGGTTCCGGCTCTGGTTCTGGCTCCGGCTCCGGTTCGGGAGGTGGCTCGCGTTCGAGTTCCTCCATTGCCGCGTCGGCTTCCTCGTCGGTGATCCACGGTTCGTCCTCGGGCGGTGGTGCGACGGGTTGCTCCTCGGGAGGGAGCCGGAGTTGCCCCATTTCGGCGAGGCGCTCCATGGCCGCCTGTTCCTCCCAGTCGCCGAGCTGTTCCTCGTACCGTTCTCGCCGCTCGCGGAAGGGGGCGCGCTCCTCGGGGAGGGGCGGCGTTGTGGCGCGGTGGTAGGGTGAGGGGTCAGGCTGGCGGAGCTTGTCGTCGCGGTGGATGTCGATCGTGAAGATGCCGAGGGCGAAGTCGAGCGCCTCGGAGGGGTAGAGACCCACGTCGAGGGCGAGCAGGGGTGTGGCGACCTCGGCGCCGATGCTCAGCGGCCGGCGCCGACCGTCGTCCCAGTAGGGCAGATTGCGGATGATGCGCCGGTCGGCGACTTCATGCCAAGTGGTGTTGCCGCGGAGGAAGTCGTTCCCGTGGGTTGGAATCATTTGGTTCATGGAGCCGTAGAGGAGGGAGACGCCACCCTCGTGGCGCCTTTCATCCACGACGCCGAGGCCGCGGCGGTCCATGCCATAGTAGGTCCCGTCGAAGAAGACGTAACCTATCTGGGCGAGCGAGGTGACGCGTGCCTTGAGGCCGATGCTCTTGCCACCTTCGGGGACGCCCGCCCGCAGGCGGAAGATGTCGAGGAAGTCGTTGCCGCGGTCCTCGAAGTAGGTGAGGACGGGGTGTGCATTGGCTTGGCTGGAGGGCAGGGTGACCCCTGCCGCCACGAGCGGCGCGAGTATAAGCGGCTTGATGGGCAGTTTCACGGCGGGAGGACTCCTCCGGTAAGCATCTGCGCGGGATTTGAACCGGTGGGGCGGCTGTCGTGCAAGCTCCGAATGGCATGACTGACGAAAAGTGTGCCCGGGTTTGCCCCGTCCATCAGTCGGCGAGCCCCTGGCGGACGAGGTAGCGCTCGACCTCCAGGGCGGCCTTGCAGCCGAAACCGGCCGCCGTGATGGCCTGCCGGTAAACGTGGTCGTGGATGTCGCCGGCGGCGTACACACCGTCCACGCTGGTCTGCTGGGCCTCGTTGACGACGACGTATCCGGTGTCGTCCATGTCGAGTTTGCCCTTCAGGAAGCCCGAATTGGGGATGTGCCCGATGGCAAGGAACATGGCGCCGGCTTCGAGTTCCTTCGCTTCGCCGTTTTTTGTGTCCTTGAGCCGGAGCCCGGTCATCTTGGGGAACGGGCCGCTTTCGGTGTCGCCGAGGACTTCTTCGACGACGCTGTTCCAGACGAATTCTATGTTCTTGGTGGCCTTTGCACGGTCGCCCATAATGCGCGAGGCGCGGAGTTCGTCCCGCCTGTGGACCACGTACACCTTCTCGCAGAGCTTGGCGAGGTAGGTGGCCTCCTCCATGGCGGAGTCGCCGCCACCGACGACGGCCACGGTCTTGCCGCGGTAGAAACCGCCGTCGCAGACCGCGCAGGTATGGACCCCGCGGTTCCAGAAAGTCTTCTCGCTTTCGAGGCCCAACATGCGGGGTGAGGCGCCGGTGCAGATGATGACGGCGTGGGATTTCACCTGCCCGGAGCCGGTGCGCAGGACGAACGGGCGGGTGGAGAGGTCCACATCCTCGACCTCCTCGTACACCACGCGGGCGCCGTAGCGCTTGGCCTGCTTTTCCATGTCGTCCATGAGTTCCGGGCCGTCCTTGGCATCGGGGAAGCCCGGGAAATTTTCGATATCGGTGGTGGTGGTAAGCTGGCCGCCAACCTCCGCGCCGGTATAGACGATGGGGGAGAGGTTGGCCCTAGCCAGGTAGATGGCGGCGGTCCAACCGGCCGGGCCGCTTCCGATGATGACGGCCCGCTCCACCTCGCGCTTTTCCTCGTTTTCAGCCATTGAAACTTCGCTCCTCGCGGGATTCTCACTTCCGGTAAGCAAAGGAGTTGCCGGGCCGCGGGGGCAACAGCGGTGTGTGGCGGGGGCGAACGGCGGCGGGGCGGAGAGTCAGACGCTGAGTTCGCGGCCGTAGTGCTTTTCGAGGACGCGGATGGGCGCCTCCTCGGGAGCCACCCATGCTTCGGGCGGGATCAGGAAGGTCTGCTCCAGGGCGTACTTGCCGGACATGACCGCGTGTCCGACTCCGTCGGTGTACACCATCCAGGTGGTCATGGGCTGGAAGTCGTGGTTCTCGGCGGGGGAGTCCTTCTGGAAGCCGGCGTCCTCCTTCAGCAGGTCATGGAGGCGGAGCATGAGCGCGTCGTATGGTGGCCTGTCCACCATGGGCAGGCCCGCGGCGGAGCCGGTGCGCAGGAGGGTGCGTTTGAGGCCGGCAAGGGGTCCTTCGTAGCCTTGCAGAATACGGCGCAGGGACTCGTCCGCGGCAAACTGGGGGAACAGTTCGGAAAAGGGCGGTGTCGTCCGCCATTTGCGGGGTTGCTCGGTGCTGATGTTTGTGAAGACGCGGAGGATGCGGCTGCCGCGGGTCGGGCGTGTCGGGAAGGAGTCCACGTGTAGCAGGTCGTTGCGCTTTTTCAGCGGCAGGTCGCGCCCTTCCTCCTCGAAGGGGCGGTAGCTGGCGTAATCAAGGCGCATGTGGGGAGCGTAGGGCGCGAGGAGAGCGGTGACCAGGTCCACGGTCTGGCGCGAGAAGTTGCGCATGATTTCCTGGAGCCGGTTTTTCTCCTCCTCCGCGCCTGTTTCGAACCCGCGCAAAGTGTCGGTGGCGGGACGGTAGGAGATGTTTTTGTGGAAACGCGAGGTGCTTTGGCGCTGGGAGCGCAGGAATTCCAGGTCCGCCTGGGAAAGCTGGTAGGGGATGCCGTCGAAGGCGAGGACATTGCCTTTTTCGAGTGCGCGGCAGTATTCGCTCGCACGGGCGGCGGGGTCGGTACCTTCCGTCCAGCCACCCGGGTATGCGTAATCTGTAACTTTGACGACCGGCATTTGTAGTTCACCTCCTGTGTGACCCGTGAAGCAGGAAACTTCGTAGCGGGGGTGTGTGTAAAGCAAGGGTGATCGAGAGATCAGTACGAA
>SLMS01000062.1 GCA_007133495.1 Candidatus Sumerlaeota bacterium
AAAAAGTTGTCGGGCGCCGAGTCCGCGTCCACGGTCTGGACGTAGACATCGGCCTCAATGGTGTAGTCTGTGGCGTCGTTGGTGCCCACCAGGCGGCGGGCGGTGATTGGGCTGGTCGGGGAGTTGGCCAGCCGGCCCATGTAGGTGCTGTCGCCGGGGGGCTCGACGACGACACCGCGCCAGTCAACATCTTCGGTGACAGCGCTCCACATCCCGGCCTCGTCCCAGGCCGGGTTGTTCGTGGAGTCGGCTTCCCAGTTCTGGGCCACCTGGCCGGACTCAAAATCGTCGCTGAAGGGAAATTCTGTCTGGGCGCCGGCGAGACCGGCCATGCCCACACTTGCTCCGAGTGCAACCAAGAGCGTCTTCCTCATACAAAACCACCTTTCCTGGTCCTGGACTGATCGCCCCCCTCCCAAAGTTTCCAGGGAGCAATTTGATTGGACCGTAGGGATGAAACAGCCCCCGTTTCGCCCGGGCAAGGATAATCCGGCCCGGTTTCGCGGAAAGATCGTTGAAAACAAAAGGGTTACGATTTACTTCTTTCCCAAAGTTATCGATGTCCGCAGCCACCTCCTCCCCGGCGGCCTCAGGGCCTTGGGGGAGCCCGATGACGCAAAGGGGCCGGTACCGTTGAGGTACCGGCCCCGGAAGGCTTTGCTGATGCGGAAGGTTACTCGTAGATGGCCCAGTCGCGGAGGCTGGTGGGCTCGCCGGCGAAGAAGTTGTCGAAGTAGACGACTCTTTCCATGCCACCGGTGTCACCGTTGTTGTACCCGCCAATGCCAGACTTACCACCGTCGGCGAAGGAGGCCTGTTCAATGGTGCTGGGGCCCTCGTAGATATCCACGCCGTCAAGGTAGACCGTCACGGTGGAGGCGTCGTGATCCTGGTCGATACGGAGGTGATACCATCCCTCGTCGTCATAACCAAGCAGGTCGGCTGTCGGATCATCGTGGACTGTAGCCAACCCCACCCCTTGGAGCCTGACGCGGGGCCCGTCGGTGAGATTCTCGTTGTGCTGGAAGTGGAAACGGGCGTACCCGCTTGCGTTGTCCGACAGGATCATGATCTGGTAGAGAAAGTTGTCCGGTGCGGCGTCTGCATCGACGGTCGGGACGAATATGTCAGCCTCGACACTGTAGTTTCTGGCATCAGGCTGACCCACGAGGCGCCAGTAAGTGCCGGTTCCAGTGGATGCCCATCCCAAGCGCCCCATGTAGTTCCCGCCACCTTCCGGTGGTTCGATGACGACACCGCGCCAGTCCACATCCAAGTCGACCGCGGTTAGGGTGCCCCGTGTCCCGAAGACGCTTGTTGTCTCCACCGAGTCAACGTCCCAGTTGGGGGCGGGGGTACCTGTTTCAAAATCGTCGCTGAAGGGGAACTCCGTTTGTGCGCCGGCAAGTCCGGCGAGGCCGACGGAAAGCCCCAGTGCAAAAAGCAGTGGATTGCGCATCTTCAAAGCCTTTCTTTCCATAAGAAGCTGGTGGACGAGTCCACAGGGGGCAAACGCTCCCGAATTCCCTGAAGATCAAGCCCATGTCTGCCCAGGTCCACAAGTCCAATTTGGAGCGGGTGCGGTTTTTTTTGTTCCGCTCGCGGGAGAGCCTGACGGAGTTTTCCACAGCCCGTTTCCTCCTTGCGCCCCGCTTCGCTCCGGCAGCAGGCTCCCGGTTCCCCAGAAACGCCTTGGAGCATCGCCGTTGGCCAGGAAGCCCCCCCAGAAGAAGGACCGTCCGCTCTTTCCAGGCCCCGCCCGCGGGAAGGCAGTCCACATTGTTCCCTCGCTGCTCTCGGCCGATTTCGCGGACTTGGCCGGGGCGCTCACCGCCGTGCGTCAGGCGGGATGCCGCTGGATTCATCTGGATATCATGGACGGGCATTTTGTTCCGAACCTGACCTTCGGTCCGCCCGTGGTCTCGGCGATCCGCAAGCGCACGAAGGATATCTTCTTCGACGCGCATCTGATGATCGAGAACCCGCGCCAGTACGTGAAGCCCTTCGTCGCGGCCGGCGCGCAGCTCATCACCTTCCACGTCGAGGCGGCACAGGACGATTCGACGAATCTGCTGCGGTACATCCGCCGCCAGGGCGTCCAGTCCGGCATTTCCCTCCGGCCCAAGACTCCCGTCTCCGACATTGATCCGCACATCGAAAGCGCGGACCTGGTGCTCGTCATGACCGTGGAGCCGGGGTTCGGCGGGCAAAAGCTGATCCCGAACACGCTCAACAAGATTCGCGAGCTGGTGCTGCTGCGCGAGGAGCGCGCCCTTTCCTACCTGATCCAGGTGGACGGGGGAATCGACCCGGAGACGGCGTCGCTGGCCGTGGCGGCGGGGAGCGACGTGCTGGTGGCGGGGAGCGCGGTCTTCCGCGGCGGAAGGGTGAAGGAGAACGTCCGCAACCTGCGCCGGGCGCTGAACTCGATCCGGTAGGACGCCAGTCCTGCGGCAGTCCGCACCTGTCCTTTGTCTATACAATCCCGCCCGGAGCAGCTCCTGCTGGTGTGTGCTACGGCGCTTCCAGCAGGCAGCCGGCGAGGTGGCCGCCGAACCCGAGGTTCCATTTCAGGACGCTCCGTACGCCGGCGTTCCGGGTCTCGCGCAGAACGTGCAGGTTGGTGCACTCCCGGGCGGCGTGTTCGAAACCGGCGGTGGCGGGGAGGAGCCCTTCGCGCATGGCGGCAAGGCACGCGGCGAGTTCCACCGCTCCGGCTGCACCCATGAGGTGCCCGATGGCGCCCTTCACGCCGAACACGGGCGGGGCCGTTCCGTCCTTGTATAGACGATGCAGGCCGCGGGCTTCCGCCTCGTCGTTCTGGCCCGTTCCGGTGCCATGCGCGGCGAGGAGGTCCACTCCGGCGGGGGAGCGCCCGGCGTCTGCCAGCACGGCGCGGAGCAGGCCCTCCACCTGGGCGCCGTCCCGCTGCGTTGCCGTCTGGTGGTATGCTTCGCCGCGGAGCGCCCAGCCGGAAATCATGGCGAGCGGCTCGATCCCCGCGCGTTCTGCCGCGCGCTCGCTGGCGAGGAGGAACACCGCGGCGCCCTCACCCGCGACGAATCCCGCGTGCCGGCGGTCCCAGGGATGGCAGCCCTTGCGGTTCATGGCGCCGAGGTTGAGGAAGCTGGAGAGGTAGAGCGGCGTGAGCGTCGCCTCGGTGCTTCCGGCGAGCGCGGCCTCGCCCTTGCCGAGGGCGATCCAGTCGGCCGCCTGCAGCACGTTGAGCAGCCCCGTGGCGCAGGCGCCGGTGCGGCCCTGACGCGGACCGCGCAGGTCGTATAGACGTGCGAGCAGGCGCGCCGGCGCGTCCGGCAGCAGGTCCAGCAGCCGGGTGTGTGCCGCGGCGGGGTCCTGGAGGAAGAGCAGCACGGCACCCTTGCTCGTGGCGGCGCAGACGCCGAAGCGGTCCGGCCCCACCGTCTCGCGGAGTTTGCGGACGGGGGTGTCCACCTGCCTCGCGGCGCGGCGGAGCAACAGGGCCGCGCGGTCCTCGCCCGGCTCGTCCGGGATTCCGGCGCAGCGGCCCACCGCGAGCGTGCCGAGCCGGGGGAACTCCTCGCGCACGAGTGCGCTCCGCCCCGAACGCAGGCCCTCCTTGATGGCCTCGGCCCCCTCCCCCCAAGGGGAGACCGTCCCGTGGGCGAGCAGGCATACCCTGTTCATTGAAATCACCGGGAACCGTGCGTCAGAGCAGGCGTTCCTCTTCTTCGAGTTTCGGCGCCTTGAGGCGGGAGCGCTCCCGCCGCACCCACCAGAACTGGAACGCAATCGCCAGCATAAAAGCGCCGATGCCGACGCCGAACTGCCAGTAGTTCTGCTTGGCGGCGCCGCTGCCGAGCATCGCATAGACGACAGTGGAGGGGAGGAACCCCACCATGTTCGCCAGGAAGTAATCGCGGAAGCGGATTTTGCATGCGCCGCAGATGAGACTGGTGAGCGTCGCATTCGAGATGGGGAACAGCCGCGCGTAGATGGTCCAGCGGAGTGCGTTTTCACGGAAGCGCTGGTTCCAGATGCTGAGCCGCCTGCCCATGCGCCGGCGCATGACGCTGCGGAAGAGCGACTTGCCCAGTATATACGTGCCCGAAGCGCCGATCAGCGTGGTGACGAAGCCGATGGCACTGCCAAGCAGCGCGCCGTAAAGTGACCCCGCCACGATCGCCACCCAGACGCGCGGCATGCCGACGGCAATGAGGAAGGCGAAGCCGGCGGCGAAGATGCCGTAGCTCATCAGCCGCGGGCCGAGTTCGCCGCGCGGGTGCAGGCGCTGGCGGATGGACTCGATGTCGAAAAGCTGCTCGCGGACGCTCTCCATGCTGAGCGCAACGGCGATCAGCAGCAGCACGCCACCGATGACGAGCACCCGCCGGAGGTCCTTCCAGAGCATGGCTCTGTCCACCGCTGCCTGTTGTTCGGGCGTGAGCGGCGCGGCCTGCTTTGACTTTCCCGTGCGTTGCTTACCGCCCCGGCGCTTCCTGTCCGGTTTGCCCCTGCCGGGCCGGCGTCCGCGGCCGCTGCTCACTGCGGGGGCTTCTGGCATGAGACCTCCCGCACGCGGTAGCTGTGTGCCCGCTTCTTGAGCCAGTAAACGCCCATGATATCGACGATTCCGGCCCACAGGCGGGCGAAGCCTTTGCCGTATTTGCTCGTGCCGTGCTTGCGCGGGCGGTGATTGACCGGCATTTCGTCCACCTTGAATCCCCGGTAGATCACCAGCGCCGGGAAATACCGGTGCGCGTGGCGGAAGAACCCGATGTCGCGGAAGCAGCGCCGGCGGAACACGCGCAGCGAGCACCCGACGTCGGTGATGTTGTCCTCCAGCAGCCAGGAGCGGATGCCGTTGGCGAACCGGCTGGAGAAGCGGCGGAACCAGGTGTCCTGACGGTTGGCGCGGATGCCGCACATCATGTCCACGCCGCGCTTTTCCCTCTCTTCGAGAAGGGGCAGGAAGTCGCGCGGGTCGTTCTGCCCGTCGCCGTCCATGTTGGCGATGATCCTGCCGCGGGCGGCGCGGAAGCCCGCCTCCATGGCGGCCGACTCGCCCGAGTTGGGAATCAGCGTGATGCCCCGGAAGTGGCTGTACTTGGCGGCGAGCTGCTCCATCAGCTCGCGTGTCCGGTCCGTCGAGCCGTCGTTGACCATGATGAGTTCCCAGCCGCCCTCGATCTTGCCGTCGAGGACCTCGTGCACCTCCTCGCACACCTCAACGATGGACTCTTCCTCATTGTAGAAGTGGATGGAAACGGAGAGGTAGGGGCGTTTTGCGGGCTGCTGCTCGCTCACGGCGTTGGCGGACTCCCGTGGAGGGATGGCCGGAGAGGAGTGTTTCCGGCGGGTGGTGGTCAAGCTACGGAGGCGCCGCGGACCGTGGCAAGCGCGTATCCCGCCACCCGCCGGGCGTGCACAGCAAAACCCCGGGAGTGGCTGCTCCCGGGGTCCTCTGTCCTTCTGGTAGCGGGAGGCGGACTCGAACCGCCGACCTCTGGGTTATGAATCCAGCGCTCTCACCAACTGAGCTATCCCGCCAAACCTTGGGGCCGTTGGCCTTACGGCCGGCAGGCCCTCATTCTGGTAGCGGGGGCAGGATTCGAACCTGCGACCTTCGGGTTATGAGCCCGACGAGCTACCAACTGCTCCACCCCGCGCCAAACCTGGCTATGATCTCCCGGCCCTGTCGGCGCCGGAATTCTTTTCTGGTAGCGGGGGCAGGATTCGAACCTGCGACCTTCGGGTTATGAGCCCGACGAGCTACCAACTGCTCCACCCCGCGTCAAAAACACACCGGGCAGCCACTCCCCGGCAGGGGCAGTAACCGTAGTCCTCCGGCGCTCGGTGTCAATGCCCAAGTCCGGGCCGGGCACTGCCGCGATTTTCCCGGCCCGGCGCGTGCGACGCCTCTCTCAGGCGCCTTCCTCGCGGACTTCCCAAGTGGACCGGCCTTCGATCAGCTTCTTCAGGTCGCCCTTCCCTTTGCGGGCGATCACTTCGCTGATCTGGCCGTTTACCAGCTCCTCGTAGGTTGGGCGCTGAACCGAGCGGAAAACGCCGATCGGCTCGGGCAGCTCCGGGTACTTCATGCGCGTGAGCATGGCGTGGTAGGACTCGCTGTCCTTCTCGTCGTGCACGAGCAGGTCGTCCTTGGTGACGCCGTTTTCGCCGACCTGGGCGACGGTGAGCTGCCGGCCGTCGAAGACGATCCCCTTGTCGAGGTCCTTACCGAACAGCAGCGGCTTGCCGTGCTCCAGTTCGATGACGTTCTCCGCGCGCACCTTGCGGTCCTGCGCGTAGTCCAGTGCCCCGTCGTTGAAGATATTGCAGTTCTGGTAGATCTCCACGAACGAGGTCCCCTTGTGTTCCATGGCGCGCTTGATCGTGGCCATCAGGTGCTTGGGGTGCATGTCGATGGTGCGTGCCATGAAGGTGGCCTCGGCGGCCAGGGCCAGCGCCATCGGCGCGATCGGCTGGTCGAGCGAACCCATCGGGGTGGACTTGGTCTTCTTCCCGAACGGCGAGGTGGGGGAGTACTGCCCCTTCGTCAGGCCGTATATCTGGTTGTTGAACAGCAGGATGGTGATGTCCACGTTCCGGCGCAGCGTGTGGATCGTGTGGTTGCCGCCGATGGAGAGCGCATCACCGTCGCCCGTGATGACGAAGGTGTGCACGTCGGGGCGTGCGACTTTGAGACCAGTGGCGACTGCCATCGCCCGGCCGTGGATGCTGTGCATCCCGTAGGTATTGACGTAGTAGGGGAATCGGCTGGAGCAGCCGATGCCGGAGACGAAGGCGTACTGCTCGGGAGGGACACCCTCCTCGGCAAGGACCTTCTTCACCGCGGAGAGGATCGAATAGTCTCCGCAGCCGGGGCACCAGCGCACGTCCTGGTCGCTGCCGAAATCCTTGACCGTGTATTTGCGCGGTTGCTCGGTAACACTCATTTGGCGACTTTTCCTCTCTCTGCCAGTAGATGCTCGACTGATTCCATGATCTCTGTCGTGGTGAACGGACGCCCCTGCACCTTGGTGAGCGGTTTGGCGTCTATCAGGTACCTGCCCCTGATGAGCAGGGCGAGTTGGCCCTTGTTCATCTCGGGGACAAGGATGGGCCGGTCTGCATACCGCTCAAGGATCGCGCCGAAGTTCTTCGGGAAGGGGTTGAGGTGGCGCAGTTGGACGTGTGCCACCCTGGTGCCCTTCCTCATCAGGCGCCTTGTCGTTTCGCGGATGGCTCCGTAGGTGCTTCCCCAGCCGATGATGAGAAGCTCCGCGGTGCCGTCGGGGTCGTTGAGCACTTCCTGTTCGGGGAGGAAATCGGCGACCTTGTCCACCTTCTCCTGCCGAAGGTCCACCATGCGCTGGTGGTTTTCCGGGTCGTAGCTGACGTTGCCCGTCACGTCCTCCTTCTCCAGCCCGCCGATGCGGTGCATCAGCCCGGGGGTGCCCGGGAGGGCCCAGGGGCGCGAGAGCCACTCGTCGCGCATGTAGGGGAGGAAGCTCCCGTCCTCGCCGTTGGTTTCCTCGGGGTGTTCGACCTCGATGGGCTCGAGGCTATCGGCGTCGGGAAAGCGCCATGGCTCGGCGCTGTTGGCGATGAAGCCGTCGGAGAGCACCATGACGGGGGTCATGAACTTCGTGGCGATGCGGATGGCGTCGATGGCGGTCTGGAAGCAGTCCGAAGGTGACTGCGGCGCGATGACCGGCAGCGGGCACTCGCCGTTGCGGCCGACGATGGCCTGGAAAAGGTCCGCCTGTTCCACCTTGGTCGGCAGCCCCGTGGATGGCCCGCCGCGCTGCACGTTGATGACGACGAGCGGCAGCTCCACCATGACGGCAAGCCCGAGCGCCTCCATCTTGAGCGCGATACCCGGGCCGGCGGACGCCGTGACGCCGAGCGCCCCGCCAAACGAGGCCCCCAGCGCCGAGCAGATGGCGGCGATCTCGTCCTCCGCCTGCATCGTCTTGACGCCGAACTGCTTGTGCCTGGCCAGCTCGTGCAGAATGTCGCTCGCCGGCGTGATCGGGTAGCTGCCGTAGAAGATCGGCTTGTTGGCGAGTTGCCCCGCCGTGATCAGCCCGATCGCCAGCGCCTCGTTCCCGTGCACCTCGCGATAGACGCCCGGCGGCAGGTGGGCCTTGCGCACGCGGAAGACACGGGTGAACAGCTCGGCCGTCTCCCCGAAGAAGTATCCCGCCTTGAGCACCCGCGTGTTCGCCTCGCGAAGCTGCTCCTTGTCTTTGAACTTCGTGTCGATGAACTCGATGATCGGCTCCAGCGGCCTGCTGTACAGCCAGCAGACGATGCCCAGGGCGAAGAAGTTCTTGCAGCGTGCGGCCCCCTTGCCGGTAAGGCCCACCTCCTCGCACGCGCGCACCGTGGACTGCGTCATCGGGATGGTATGCACGGTGTACTTGCCGAGCGACCCGTCCTTGAGCGGGTTCTTTTCCATGCCGGCCAGCTTGAGCGTCTGCTCGGTGAACCCGTCCTCGTTGAGGATGATCACCCCGCCGTGTTTGAGGTCGCGCAGGTTGACCTTCAGTGCCGCCGGGTTCATCGCCACCAGGCAATCGACGACGTCGCCCGGGGTGTAGATGTCGGAGGAACTGAACTGGAGCTGGAAGCCGGAGACACCGTACACGGTGCCTGCAGGCGCCCTGATCTCGGCCGGGAAGTCCGGCATGGTGCTGACGTCGTTGCCGAAGATTGCCGAGGTATTGGTGAACTGCGTTCCGGTTAGCTGCATGCCATCGCCGGAATCGCCGGCAAAACGAATGGTGACCTGCGGGAGTTCTTCGATCTCCCGCTGTTTTTGAGAGTGCGCTTCGAGTGACATGGTGTTGGAGGATATGCCCCTTTGCTTCCTTTGGCTGGCCCCTTATTGCAAAACTCCGGCCGCCGGGAGTAGAAGCCCCCGCCCCCGCTGGAAGCCGTTCGATGATTGCCCGCCGGGAAACTTCTCCGGCGGGCCGTTCCCACTGGGGCGAGTCTCTCCCATTGCCCCGGGCGGTGTCAGCCCTTATCTTCACCTCCCGGCCTTTTTGCGGTGGGTCAGAATGCAACATGGCGCGCGCTTTCCCTGCGCTTGGAGCGCCTGGAATTGCGCGGCCCCTACTCGATCACCGTGAGCGGTGCCCAGCGCAGCAGGAAGTCCTGGCTGCGCCCGTCGTCGAATTCCACGAAGACACGTTCCTTCCCTCTCGGGCCCTGCAATTCCGTCACGACTCCGGGGCCCATCCAGCGGTGCTCCACGCGCGAGCCGACTCCGATGCCGCGCATGGGGCCCTGTACGCGCCGGCCGGTACCACCCCGCCGCCAGCCGAAGGGTGGACGCGCTCCAAAACCGCCTGTCCGGCCGCCGCTTGCGCCAAGCCGGCCTGCCGCAGGGGCGAGGACCGATTCCAGCCGCTCGCGGTCCCTCCCGCCGAACACGTCGAGCGGCAGCTCATGCAGAAATACCGTCGGCGGCGTGAGCGAGAAGAAATCCGGCCGGCTGCGCCGTTCCGAATAACAGAGCGTCGCGTACTGGCGCGCCCGCGTCAGCGCCACGTAGAACAGCCGGCGTTCCTCCTCCACGGCGGAAATGTCGTGCGACTCCTCCGCCCGCGTTGTCGGGAAAACACCTTTTTCGAGGCCGACCAGATAGACGCGCTCGAATTCGAGCCCCTTGGCGTTGTGGATCGTAAGGAGGCTCACCTGCGAGGCATCGGGGTCGTCGGTGCGTTCGGCGTCCAGCGCCAGGCTCGTAAGGAACGCGGCCGTCTCGTTGGTCGGCTCGTCGGTGGTGAAACCTGAAAGCAGGCCGCGCAGCTCCTCGATGTTTTCCTCGCGGGTGGCGGCCTCGATGGAGTCGGCATCGCCGATGCCTTCTTCAAGGTAGTTCGTGTCGGCGAGGACGGTTTCCAGCACATCATGGGCGGGATGGGTGATGGCGAGGCCGGTCCAGCGGCCGATGCAGTCCAGGAACTGCTCCAGCCCCTTTGCGGCGCGGCCTTTGAGGAGCCCTTCGGCGAGCGCCTCGCGAGCGCCGCGGAAAAGCGAGAGCCCGCGGGCCGCCGCCGTCCGTGCGATCGTCTCCTGCGCCTTGGCGCCGATGCCGCGTGTGGGCCGGTTTACCACACGCTCGAACGCCAGGTCATCGTCCGGATAGACAGCCAGCCGCAGGAAACCGAGCAGGTCCTTGATCTCCTTGCGGTCGTAGAACCGCACGCCTCCCACGATGCGGTACGGCACGCCCCACCGCCGCATGGCGTCCTCCACCGCACGGGCCAGCCAGTGGCTCCGGTAGAACACCGCGATCTCGTTCGGATCCACGCCCTGACTCTCTATTAATTCGCGGCATTCGGTGGCGATGTTGTCCGCCTCGTCCTCCGCCGATTCGGAATGGAGGAAGCGCAGCGGTTCGCCCTCGCCGATTTCGGTGAAGAGCGTCTTGCCGATCCGCTGCGTGTTGCGGGAGATAACCTCGCCCGCCGCGCGCAGGATCGTGCCCGTGCTGCGGTAGTTCTGCTCCAGTTTGACAATGCGGGTGCCCTCGAAGACCTTCTCAAAATCCAGCAGATTGCTGATCTCCGCACCGCGCCAACTGTAGATCGACTGGTCCTCGTCGCCGACGACGCAGACCTGCCGGTGGTCCCGCCCGAGAAGCTGCGTAAGCAGGAACTGCACGTGGTTGGTGTCCTGGTACTCGTCCACAAGGAGGTATTGATACCGCTGGGACCACTTGCGCCGCACCGCCTCGTTGTCCTGGAGCAGGAGCGCCGCCCGCATCAGCAGGTCCTCGAAATCGAGACTCCGGCTTTTTTCAAGCAGTTGCGCGTAGGCCTTGTATATCTGGACGAAGGGGATGTGTTCATTCGCGAAGTCCTCCTCGCAGTCCTCCGGCCCGAGGAGCTTCATCTTCGCCATATTGATCAGGCTTTGCACCTGTGCGGGGCGGATGCGCTTTTCCGGGATGTCCATTTCCTTGAGGACGCGCTTGACCGCCTGACGCTGGTCGTTTTCGTCAAGGATGGCAAAGGCTGGGTGGAGGCGCGCTGCTTCGGCCTCGCGCCGCAGGATCATCGCGCAGCGGGAGTGAAACGTCCCGATCGGGAGAAACGGCGCGTCCGCCATATGCAGCAGGGAGCACACCCTCATGCGCATCTCCCGCGCCGCCTTGTTGGTGAAGGTGACGGCGAGGATGCTCCCGAGCGGGATGCCGCATTCGCGGTGGAGGAAGGCGATGCGGTGGGTGATGACGCGCGTCTTCCCCGTGCCCGCGCCGGCCACGATCATCAGCGGCCCGCCCGTGTACGTCACAGCCTCATACTGTGCGTGGTTCAGCTTGTCGAGGATCGGATTCATGAGCCGCCAAGTCCCGGGTCTACCCGCGGATAGACGGAGGCGGACCGGCTCTCAGCCCTTCTTGAGCTTTGCGGCCAGGTCCGTCGCCTCCCAGGTAAACTCTTTCTCCGTGCGGCCGAAGTGCCCGTAGGAGCTCGTGAGCGTGTATATCGGCCGGAGGAGCTTGAGCGTGTCGATGATGGCGTAGGGCCGCAGGTCCACGTGTTCGCTCAGCAACTCCGAAATGCGCTTGTCGGTCAGGCCATCCTTTGCCGTGCCGAAGGTATCGACGCGGACCGACGTCGGCGCCGCGACGCCGATGGCATACGAAATCTGCACTTCGGCGCGGGTTGCCATGCCTGCCGCCACGATATTCTTGGCCAGCATGCGCGCCATGTAGGTCGCCGAGCGGTCCACCTTCGAGGGGTCCTTGCCGGAGAAGGCACCGCCGCCGTGCCGGCCCATGCCGCCATAGGTATCCACGATGATCTTGCGTCCGGTCAGGCCCGAATCGCCGTGCGGGCCGCCGATGACGAACTTTCCCGTCGGGTTGACGTGGATTTTCACCTCGGAATTGCGCAGCTCCTCCGGGATGACCGGGTTGATGACCTCCTTGATCATCGCCTCCTGGATGTCCTTCTGTGCGATGCCGTCGTCGTGCTGGGTGGAGAGGACCACCGTATTGACGCGCACCGGCCGCGTGCCGTCGTACTCCATGGTGACTTGGGACTTGCCGTCGGGGCGCAGCCACTTGAGCTTCCCGTCCTTGCGCACCTTGGCCAGGCGCTGCACCAGCTTGTGGGCGTAGGAGATCGGCGCGGGCATCAGCTCGGGCGTCTCGTCGCACGCGTAGCCGAACATCATCCCCTGATCGCCGGCACCCTGCTCGACGGGGTTGTCACGGTTCACGCCGCGCGCAATGTCCGGGCTCTGGGAGTGCAGTGCCGTCAGCACCCCGCACGAATTGCAGTCGAACCGGTATTCGGGGTTCGTGTAGCCGATTCGGCGGACGGTCTCCCGCACGACCGATTCCACGTCGATATAGGAGTTCGTGGTGACCTCTCCGCCAACCACCACAAGCCCGGTCGTGACGAACGTCTCGCACGCCACACGGCTGCGGTGCGCCTCGCCGGTCTTGCCGTCCGCCTCCAGAATGGCGTCCAGCACCGCGTCGCTGATCGCGTCGCAGACCTTGTCCGGGTGCCCTTCGGTCACGGATTCGGAGGTGAAAAGAGAGAGGTCCTTGCCCATACTGTTGCGTTCCTTTACACAATTCCCAACGGGTTTGACCGGCCGCACAAAGGCCGGGGTGGACGATTTCCGCCGCAAAATCGCCCCCATTGCTGGGATGGGCCGAACCGGGTGCAAGGGGAGAAGCTCCGCCGCGCCGGCCCGGCCAGGACGTTCTCATTGCCGCAATCTGTTCGTTGCGCTGCGGTCCCGGGCCCCGGTCATGTACGGATGTAAACTCCGCTTCGGCCCTCGCCTTGCGGCGCCTCGATCTTGGCGCCAAGCAGAACTCCCTGTCAGCCCTCTGCCAGACCTCGAGAACACCCCACGGGCCCGGCCGGGTGAGGTGGCCTATGGCTCCCTTTGCCCTCCGGAGCCGGCGGGCTCCCTGCCCACCGGAGAGGCCCCGCACGCACCATGAACGGCCGCGCGCTCTACGTCGATCCGGCTCTGTACAGCCGGGTTTTTCCGCCGGATGCCGGGGAGGCGGCCTTCTTCACGGCGCTTCTGAAAGCCGTGCCGCCGGGAGCGGCCGTGCTCGACGCCGGGTGCGGGACGGCGAGCCTTGCGGCAATGCTGCCGCTGCAGGTGGTGGGGTTGGACCGTTGCCGGGAGTTGCTCCGCGCCGCGCCGGCACCAGTGCAGACGGTGGAAGCGGACCTCACCGCCTTGCCGTTCCGGAAAGGCACGCTCGGCGGAGCCTTCAGCCGGCTGTTCGGGTACGGGTACGCGCTGGGAGAGGTGCCGGGCTGGGCGGCCGCGATTGCGGAGGAACTGGGCCGGGTTCTCCGGCCGGGGGCGCCCGTGGCGCTGGAGGTCCCGCTGGCGCACCGGCCATCCAGGCTCCAGGGGATCGAGGAACGCGCCGTGCTTCCCGGCGGGCTCGCGTACCGGTTCCGGTACCTGGACGTGTTGGAGGAGACGGCTTTCGGCACCGTGCTCGCCACCCGGATCGAGGTGCGGGACCCGGCGGGGGAGGAATGGCACCTCGCCGCGCCGCTGCACGTCTATACGCCCGAAGGAGCCCGTGCCTGGCTTGCCCATGCCGGCATTACGGAGGTCCGGTTCCATGCGCCCTACGACCTCGCCAGCGGCACGGCAGAACCGCCCGAGGATTGCCTGCGCGCCGTGGCCGTGGGTGTCCACCAGAGGAAGTCTGTACGTATCATGTTACCGGCCCAACGGGCCATAACATGATAGCCCAGGGCAACGCCCTGGGAAAACCCGCAGGCAGAATGCGAAGCCCTGAAAGGGCGGAATATACCCCGTCATCATCCCGGCGGGGGTGCGGCGGTGCCGTCCACGGTCCCGAAGGGAAAATCGGCGCGGTCGATGCCGGGGAGGGCCTTGGGCGCTTTCCACGCGGCAAGGAGGAGCCCTGCCGCGACGACGGCCAGGAAGAACAACAGCCAGAGAACGTTGGCCAGCCGGCGGCCCGTCCACACGTCCCCCGCCAGCCGGTCTGCCGGCGCGACGGTCAGGTGCCCCGTATAGACGCCCTGCAGGACCTCGAAGTGCGGCACGTGGAGGTACGTCCCGATGCGCGCTTCGGCCAGCACGTGGTCCTGGTTGCCCTGCGGCAGTTGCGGATCGGCCAGGGCGATGGGGAACGACATCGCGATGGAGACACCGCCCAGCACCAGCACCGCTCCCCATGCAGGTTTTTGCCAGTGTGGGAATCGCACCAGCGCGGAGAGCTTGTCCGTCCGCAGAAGCTCCCCCGCGCCGAGCAGCACGAACGGCAGCATCGGGATCATGAAGCGTGGTCCCATCGCCCAGCCGCCCCACCACATGTAGTACGATGCGGTGAACAGGATATACCCTGCGGCGGCCCACAGTCCGAGCCAGCCCACGATGGCCCGCTTGCCGTACTGCCGCGTGCCGAGAATGCAGCCCGCCAGGCCCGCCAGCAGCACCGGCGACCAGAAAAATATCCCGCGGAAAGGGTGCACCGTCGTAAAATAGAAGGCGTGCAGTTTCGGATACGTGGCTCCCATGAAACCCTGGGCCATGCCCTCGCGGAAGCGCGGATCCACCTCGTAGCGGTAGGGGATGGCAAACTCGCCGTATATCGAATACGTGTAGGCGAACCACGGGGCGAGGGGCAGGAAAAAACCGGCGGCGCAGACGGCCGCCAGGCCCAGGAGCTGCTTGCCTGGCGTGCGCTCGCCCGTCATCTCCGCGAAGGCACGCAACCCGAAGAGCCCTCCCTGGTCGCCAAGCCGCAAAAGCCAGATCACCCCCACGCCCACGACCACCAGCCCGAACAGATAATCGCAGAGCATCGTAAAGCCGAGCAGCGCCCCCACCGCGAGTGCGTTCCACGGCGTAATACGCCTCGCGGGAGGGAAGAACGTGACATACAGCGCGCCCAGCAGACAGGCCAGTCCCGGCACGTACGGATAAAACACCGCGCCGTACCCGTACCACATGGTGCCGAAAACCCCGGCCGCGGTGAGGAAAAGTGCCCGCCTTGGAGGCGCGCCGAGCCTGCAGAGCAGCACCCAGAAGAGCGCCGCCGAGATGCCTCCCGGCAGCGCCACGCCACCCACCTTCATCACCCAGTGCGCCGCCTCGAAGGGCAGGGCGTCTCCGTGGAGCACCCTTCCGGTCACGTAGAACGGCAGCGCCAGCACCGCCACGCCGAATATCTTGTCGCTGTAGTGGTGCCCTTCGTAATATGCCTTGTCCATGGTGTCCCATGGTGGCGTGTCGTGGTAGCTGTCGATGGTGAAACGCCCCTCCTCCACCACGGCCATCACCAACGCCAGGCGGGTGTTGACGTTCCACCCCGTGTTCGGGTGATAGACGAACGCCATGGCGAAAAACACCGCCAGGCCCACCAGCGCGGCGGGAAGGAGGAGCGATCGTGACTGGTCGGCGTTCTTCTTGTCAGGCAAGCGAAGGAGCGGCGTGGGAGAGGAGTGCGCGGCTGCTGCGGGGCGCTCAGGCCCTTTCGCGCAGTTGCTGCGCCGCCTCGACGATGCGCCGGGCGCGCGAAGGGTCAACGGGGTTCTCCCAGAACCCGTCGCGCTTGATCCACGAGCCGACGATGAAGCTCTCCGCGTAGGCCCAGAGCTGGGGCAGGTTTTCCGGCGTGACGCCCGAGCCAACGAGCACCGGGAGCGTCGTCGCCTCGCGCACGCGGCGCAGCTCCCCCCGGTCCACCGGCCGGCCGGTTGCCGTGCCCGTCACGACGAGCCCGTCGGCGCCGAAGAACTCCGCCGCCTGCGCCGTGTCCTCCAGCCGCAGGTCCTGGGTGATGGCGTGGCTGGAGTGCTTTTTCCGTATGTCGGCAAGGACGCGGATATTGTCCGCCCCGATTCGCCGGCGGTAGCGGAGCAACTCCCCCGCGTCGGACTCAATCCAGCCCTCGTCGGCAATGTGCGCGAAAACGAACCCCTCGGCGCGGATGAATTGCGCTTCGGAGGCTAGCGCCACCGCCAGTGCCTGGCGGTTCGCCCCGGCAAGTATCTGAACCCCCAGAGGGCAGGCGATCTCCCGCCGCACGGCACACGCCGCGGCCGTCATGGCCGCCACCACCTCCGGGCCAACGTTGCGCCGAAGGTAGGGCACATCGTGCATGTTTTCGAGCAGGATGGCGTCGAAGCCCGCCTCCACAAGGAGAAGGGCTTCGGACACTGCCTGGGAGACGAGCCGCTCGAGACTCAGCGAGTGGCGCGGAGTTCCCGGCAGTGCCCCCATGTGTACCATCCCCACCAGGGACCTGGCGGGCTGCTGTTCCTCGGCCATCTCACTTCACCGCCGGAGGGATTACTTCTTCCTGCGCTTCCCCTTCGGGGCGGCCTTTTTCGCCGTGGCGCGCTTGGGTGCGGCCTTCTTGGGCGCGGCCTTGCGGACGGCGGCCTTGGCCTTCGGCGCGGCTTTCTTCACGGCTTTTTTTGCCGTCTTGACGGCGGCCTTCGCCGTGCGGGTGGCCTTCCTTGCCGCGGGCGCCTTCGTTGCGCGCTTGACGGCCTTCTTCGCCTTGGCGGCCGCGCGCTTCGGTGCCGCCTTCTTTGCCTTCGCGCCGCGCGCCGGGTGAGCCTTCACCCAATCCTCGATCGACTCGCGGATCACGTCGGACATCGTCGTGTCGTGTGCCACCGTGGCCACACGCAGTTTCTGGTAGAGCTTCTCGTCAATACGGACTGTCAGCAGCTTTTGCATGACTTTTCCCCTTTCGCGGAGAGTTTATCAAGGTCTATGTGTCAAGCTTTCTAGACGTACCGTCAAGACGAAACGAGCACTTTTTGCGATTTTTTCTTTTATCGCGTTGACAGCCGGGGGGGACATGCATGAAGCACACCCCGGAAATCATGCCCCCCGGCATCCACCACGAGGGCGCAACAATGGGACTTTTTTCACGCAAGACACCGGGCGGGGGCCAGGGCTCCGAACGCACCGGGAAGAAGCCGCGCAGCGGCGAGATGCCCTCGCGCCGTCCCCCAGCCGTTCCTGAATCGCTCCCGCGGCCCGAAGGCGTCGCCGAAGAAGTCCTCCCCCGCACCCCCGCGCCCGCCGCGCCGCCCTCCTCGGGCCCCAGGCCCTCCTCCCCGCTGATCTCCGCCCTTACGAAAAATGACCTGCCCGGCATGCTCGCCGAAGCCATGCGTCTGGGCGCCAGCGACCTCCACCTGACGCGCAACATGCCGCCGGTCGTCCGCCAGCACGGCCGGCTCACGCCCCTGGAATCGCCTGTCCTCAGCGCCGCGGAATGCGAACAGCTCGTCTATTCGATCCTCTCCGAGGAGCAGCGCGCCCGCTTCGACAAGGACTGGGAACTCGACCTCAGCGTGGACATGAGCCGCATCGGCCGCTTCCGCGCCAACATTCACCGCCAGCGCGGCACCGTCGAGGCGGCTTTCCGCATGGTTAACGATCAGGTGCGCACGCTCAAGGAACTCGGCCTGCCCGCCGTCGCCGAAGAAACCGCCCGCCGCAACAGCGGGCTGATCATGGTCACCGGCCCCACCGGAAGCGGCAAAACAACCACCCTCGCCGCCATGGTTGACCAGCTAAACCACGAACGCAGTTGCGTCATTATCACGGTCGAGGACCCCATCGAATACATCCACCGCAACCGCAAGGCGATCATCAAGCAGCGCGAAGTCACGAGCGATACGCGCTCGTTTCCCCGCGCCCTGCGCCACGTGCTGCGCCAGGACCCGGACGTGATCGTCATCGGCGAGATGCGCGACCTCGAAACCATCGAAACGGCCCTCATCGCCGCGGAAACCGGCCACCTTGTCCTCAGTACGCTGCACACCCCCGATGCTGTGCAAACGATAGACCGCATCATCGACGTGTTTCCCCCCCACCAGCAGCTTCAGGTCCGCACCCAGCTCGCCTCCTCCCTGCAGGCGATCATCGCCCAGCAGCTTGT